>NC_009952.1:2204792-2521750 GCF_000018145.1 Dinoroseobacter shibae DFL 12 = DSM 16493 | reverse complement strand
TTCATCGAGGTGATCTCGACCTTGCCGGTTTCCAGATCCTTTACTGGGTGGTTGGCGCCGTGATGGCCGTGGTTCATCTTCACGGTCTGTGCGCCGAGCGCCAGGGCCAGCATCTGGTGGCCGAGACAGATGCCGAAGACCGGCACGTCCGAGGCCTCCAGCACGCCCTTGATCATCGGGACCGCGTATTTCCCGGTGGCCGCCGGATCGCCGGGACCGTTGGACAGGAACACGCCGTCGGGGTTCTGGGCCAGCACGTCTTCGGCGGTGCTGGTGGCGGGCATCACCGTCACGTCGCAGCCCGCCGAGGCCAGGCAGCGCAGGATGTTGCGTTTCGCGCCGTAATCCAGGGCCACGACCTTGTGGCCCGGTGTGGTTCGGCGGGTGTAGCCCTCGGGCCAGGCCCAGCGTTGCTCGTCCCAGCGGTAGGATTGCGCGCAGGTGACCTCCCGGGCGAGATCGACCCCCTCCAGCCCGGCAAAGGCGCGGGCCTGGGCCACGAGGGCTTCAAGGTCGAAATTCCCTTCCGGGTCGTGGGCCAGGGCCACATGGGGCGCGCCCTGCTGGCGGATCTGCCGGGTCAGGCGCCGCGTGTCCACGCCGCCGATCCCGATCCGGCCCGTGCGGGTCAGCCACTCGGTCAGCTTGCCTTGCGCGCGCCAGTTCGAGGGTTCGCTCGGGTCCCATTTGACCACCATGCCTGCGGCGACGGGGTCGGCGGCCTCGTCATCCTCGGCGGTCACGCCCGTGTTGCCGATATGGGGAAAGGTGAAGGTCACGACCTGACCCGCATAGGAGGGGTCGGTCATGATTTCCTGGTAGCCGGTCATGGCGGTGTTGAAGCACAGCTCCGCCGAGGTCGTGCCGACCGCGCCGAACCCGCGCCCGTAGAAGACCGTGCCATCGGCGAGCACGAGGCAGGCGGTCGGGGTGTCGGGGGCGGCGGGCATGGGCGACTCCTCAGCAGCAGGCAAAATCTGGCGGACCCTAAGGGGGGGGCGCGGTCGGGTCAAGCGCGCGCGATCACATCCGGCCCCTGCGCCTGCACCCGCTTGCCAGACCGCGGCGGCCTTCTTACATAGGGCAGGCTTGCCACTTCTGGGGGACAGACACGACATGGATTTGCGCGAGAAGATCTCCTCGGGCCTGAAGGCCGCGATGAAGGAGAAGGACGCCGCCCGGTTGTCCACCCTGCGGCTCATCAGTGCCGCGATCAAGGACAAGGACATTGCCCTGCGCGGCCAGGGCAAGCCCGAGGGCGTGTCCGAGACGGACATCATGGCGATCCTGGGAAAGATGGTGAAGCAGCGCCAGGAGACCGCGCGCACCTATGAAGAGGCCGGGCGGCTGGAGTTGGCCGCGCAGGAACTGGCGGAGATCGAGGTGATCGAGGAATACCTGCCCACCCCGCTCAGCGAGGACGAGATCGACGCGGCGATCGACGACACGATCACGGCACTGGAGGCGGACTCGATCCGCGACATGGGCCGGGTGATCGGCGCGCTGAAGACCCGCTACACCGGCCGGATGGATTTCGGCCGGGTGGGGCCGATGGTCAAGGACCGGCTCAGCGCCTGAGGCGGCCCGGACAAGACAGCACGCCTGCCCCGACGACCCCGACCACGACCCTCGCGCCCCAAGACCCCGCCATGACCGACACGCCAGCCGACGCCCAGACCCTCGCCCGCCGCTACCGCGCGGTGCTGGATGCGGAGATGGCGCAATTGGTGCAGGCCTCCGAAGACAGCGGCGCGGCGCGGCAGACAGTGGAGCTGGACCAGCAGAGCGTCGGGCGGCTGTCGCGGATGGATGCGCTGCAGGGCCAGGCGATGGCGGCCGCGCTGGAGGTGCGCCGCCGCGGACGCCGGGCGCGGATCGTGGCGGCCCTGCACCGTATGGAGACGGGGGAGTTCGGCTATTGCGTCGATTGCGGCGGCTTCATTGGCCTGCCGCGGCTCGACGTGGACCCGACAACGGCAGAGTGCCGCGACTGCAAGGGCTGAGAGCGGCCGCGCGGTCTGCATGTCGCGCATACAAGGGCGCCAACCGGGGTGGTGTCCGGCTGGCGCAGGCCGGTCCGTAATGCGGGCCGGTAACTGCCGGGGCACTCACTCGCTACCACCGAAGGCACTCGTTGCGCCACGCACTGTGGTCCCGGCACCGGTAAGTGTAGGGCACCCGCAGAGAGGGCGCCCTGATCTGGCGCATGTCGGGGCGGATTTGGCCGCGCTGTTGTGGGCAGAGCGCCCCAAAGCCCGTTCGAACGGGCTTGAACGCGCTTTGCGGAGCGGTTGCCGCCTGTTGCGCCGCGCGCGCTACGCGGGGCCGCGGCAGAGGTCCGGGGGCCTGCGAGGCGTGTCGCGCGGGCTGGGCCAAGCCCGTTCGAACGGGCTTGGTCGCGTGTGGGGGCTCAGGGGCGCCGCATCCGGTTGAGCCGGTCCTGCAGGTCCGCATGCAGGTCCAGACGTTCCTCCGGGGACAGGAACGCGCCCAGTTCCACCTCCCGGTCGGAGCCGCGCAGGGTGATGTAGTTTTCCACCGGCCCCTCCTTGGGGTGCAGGCGCAGCTCCACCCAGTAGGGGTTGGCTTCCCAGTGTTGCGCGGCACGGTGCGGGTTGTGCCGGGTCAGGGCGATCCGGTCCTCGGCCAGCACCAGCACCTCGTGCAGGCTCATGTCCCGCTGGTTGCGGCGAATGCCGTACCACACCCCGCCCAGCGACAGCAGCATGAAGGGCAAGAGACCCCAGAGCACCCCCGTCCCCAGCACCGCGACGAGGGGCAGGGACAGCGCCAGCGCGGTGATCGTCATGAACGCGACGAACCCCTTGGCCGTCAGCGACTTGTGCGGCCAGAGATACAGCCGCTGCTCCGTCAAACAGGCCCCGGATTTCTCCGGAGCCTGCTGCGACGTGGTGATCCACTCAAGTGGCATGGGGTTCCCTCAGTGCGACGGCTGCTTGTCCCACATGTCCCGGGTCGGGAGCTGCTCGAACGTGTGCTCGGGCGGCGGGTTGGGCAGGGTCCACTCCAGGGTGTCCGCATGCTCGTTCCAGTAGTTCTCTTCTTCCACGCGCTTGCCGCGGGTGATGGTGTAGAAGACCACACCGATGAAGAAGAGGAACGAGGCGAAGGACAGGAACGCGCCCCAGCTCGACACCCAGTTCCAGAGCCCGAAGGCCTCCGGGTAATCGATGTAGCGGCGCGGCATGCCCTGGCGGCCCAGGAAGTGCTGCGGGAAGAAGGTGATGTTGGTACCGATGAAGAAGGTCCAGAAGTGCACCTTGCCGGCCCATTCCGGGTACTGACGGCCCGACATCTTGCCGATCCAGAAGTAGATCCCGGCGAAGATTCCGAACACCGCCCCGAGGCTCATCACGTAGTGGAAGTGAGCCACCACGTAGTAGGTGTCGTGATAGGCCCGGTCGACGCCCGCCTGGGACAGCACGATACCGGTCACGCCGCCCACGGTGAACAGGAACAGGAACCCGATGGCAAAGAGCATCGGTGTCTCGAACGTCAGAGACCCCTTCCACATGGTCGCGATCCAGCTGAAGATCTTCACCCCCGTTGGCACCGCGATGACCATGGTCGCCAGCATGAAGTAGCTCTGCTGGGTCAGGGACATGCCCACCGTGTACATGTGGTGTGCCCAGACCACGAAGCCCAGGCCGCCGATCGCGATCATCGCCCAGACCATGGGCATGTAGCCGAAGACGGGCTTGCGCGAGAAGGTCGCGATCACGTGGCTGATGATGCCGAAGGCTGGCAGGATCACGATGTAGACTTCCGGGTGGCCGAAGAACCACAGGATATGCTGATAAAGCACCGGGTCGCCGCCGCCGGCCGGGTCGAAGAAGGTCGTCCCGAAATTCCGGTCGGTCAACAACATGGTGATCGCGCCCGCCAGAACCGGCAGGGCCAGAAGAATCAGCCAGGCGGTGACGAAGATCGACCAGGCAAAGAGCGGCACTTTGAACAGTGTCATGCCCGGGGCGCGCATGTTCAGGAAGGTCGTGATGATGTTGATCGCGCCGAGGATCGACGAGGCGCCCGACACGTGGACCGCGAAGATCGCCAGATCCATCGAGAACCCGGCCTCAGTCGTGGACAGCGGCGGATAGAGCACCCAGCCCACGCCGGAACCTGTCTGGCCATTGCCGCCCGGTGCCAGCACCGAGGCAATCGCCAGCGACGTCCCGGCCACGTAGAGCCAGAAGGACAGGTTGTTCAGCCGCGGGAAGGCCATGTCCGGCGCACCGATGTGCAAGGGCATGAAATAGTTGCCGAAACCGCCGAAGAGGGCCGGGATCACCACGAAGAACATCATCAGGATGCCGTGGCCGGTGATCAGCACGTTCCACAGGTGCCCGTTCGGCGTACAGACATCGTTCGCGCCGGCCGCGATGAAGCGCGCGCCCTCGGTACACATGTACTGAACGCCGGGGTTCATCAACTCCATGCGCATGTAAACCGTGAAGGCGACCGAAATGAACCCGGCCAGACCCGCCACGAGGATATAGAGGATCCCGATATCCTTGTGATTGGTCGACATGAACCAACGGGTGAAGAACCCGCGGGTATCTTCGTGACCGTGGCCATGGATGGCTGCATCTGCCATGCTGCTCTCTCCTGTTCGTCGTTCTCCGCGGGGGCCTGTCCAAAGGGTCGTTCAGACGGACTCGCCCTGCGGTTCCGAAATATGTTCTATCGGGGCTGCGCGGGTGCGGCAATGCCGTACACCATGACATACAACAGATTCTGCATGTGTTTTTCGCCACATGGGCGCAAAGGTCGCATGGCTCGGCCATCTGGCGGGGGCGTTCGGGGGCGCTGCCCCCGTCGCCCGGGCCGGGCAACTTCCCCGGAGTATTTTCGCAAAGATGAAGAAGGGCGCGGCGCGGCGTTAAGGCATCACGCGGGAAAGGCGGTTACGACGCCGACAAGTTTTTTCGCGAAACGGCGCGGGATCAAGGGTTTGCAGAGATTTGTTTCGCGAGCGAAGCATTCGATTCTCGCAATGGTTGACGGCTCAATCGGCCTCGGTATCCGGGCGGGGCCAGGTCACCAGGCTGACGGAGTTCGGATTGAACGAGCGCACCTTGCGCACCGTGTCGAACTGCGCGCCCAGCCGGGCCGTCCACCAGCGGGCGGGGCGCACCGTGCAATGGGCGTTCTCGCCATTGGGCAGGATCTCGGCGGCCTTGACGCAGGAGATGTTGAAGAACGCGTTGGGCGAGACGCTGCGGATCTCGGCGAGGACGCGGTCGACCTCTTCGAGGGGGATATGCTCCATCACGTCGGTGCAGATCACGAGGTCGGTCTCCACCTCGGGCAGGGTCGCGATCTGTGGCAGTGCGGGGTCGTAGCGATAGGCGGTGGCGTCGAAGATCTTCGCCAGCCAGTCCACGGTCCGCGCCTGCCCGCAGCCATAGTCGAGGATGGTGCGGGGCGGCGGCAGGAAGGCGACCTGCCGCAGGATGTAGCCGGTCAGCAGCTCCGAGGTCTGGCCATAGACCTTGCCCTCGTGCACCGCGCGGTACTGGGCGATCAGCTCTGCGCTGCGGGACATGAAGACCTCCTGCAAGGGATTTTACGGGACACGGGTTCAGGCCTCCACCGGCAGGGGGCCGAAGGTCTCTTCGAAGCATTTGCGCAGGGCCACGTCCACATCCGCCATGGTCACCGGCAGGCCGAGATCGACCAGGCTGGTGACCCCGTGTTCGGTGATGCCGCAGGGCACGATGCCGGAGAAATGGTCGAGATCGGGCTCCACATTGATCGACAGACCGTGAAAGCTCACCCATTTGCGCAGGCGCACGCCGATAGCGGCGATCTTGTCCTCCTGGAGCTGCCCGGCGGCAGTGCGCGGTTTGTCCTGCCGTTGCACCCAGACGCCCACGCGGCCTTCGCGGCGTTCGCCGGTGACGTTGAACTCGGCCAGGGTGGCGATCACCCAGGCCTCCATCCGGCAGACGAACTGGCGCACGTCGCGGCCGCGTTTGCCCAGATCGAGCATGACATAGACCACCCGCTGGCCCGGCCCGTGGTAAGTGTACTGCCCGCCGCGCCGGGCGGTGTGGACCGGGAAGCGGTCCGGGTCGGTCAGGTCGGCGGGGTCGGCGGAGGTGCCGGCGGTGTAGAGCGGCGGATGCTCCAACAGCCAGATCATCTCGGGCGCGCGGCCCTCGGAAATGGCGGCGACACGCGCTTCCATGGTGGCGAGCGCGTCCTCGTAGGGCACCAGCCCATCGGAAATGATCCAGTCCATCGGCCCCTCCGTGCGGTCCATGAGGGGATGCCCGAAACCGCCGCCTGCTGCAAGGGACGCCCCCTTGCGAGCGGTTGTGAATGCCGCAAATGCGCGCGGACGGCCGGGTGGAAAATCGCGTGCGGGAGGCACAATTCCCTCTTGGCATTGCGGCCAAGGCCCGCTAAACCCCCGCCATTCTCCAAGGCGTGCGGTCGTGGCGGAATTGGTAGACGCGCAGCGTTGAGGTCGCTGTGGGGTAACACCCGTGGAAGTTCGAGTCTTCTCGACCGCACCATTTTCCCCCCGGATGAATGACTTTCCCTACCCTTGTGCGTTTTGCGGCTTTGGCCGGACTTGCCGTGGCACGGGCACCCGCCGACGCCCTATCGCACCGCTTCTATGGGGCCATCGGCGGAGCCGCTGATGAATTGGGTGAGGTAGGGATCGCCGCTGTGATCCATGTCCGAGACCGGGCCGGTCCAGCGGATCTTGCCCCCGTGCAGCATGGCCACGTCGTCGGCGATGGCGCGCACGCTGGTCATGTCATGGGTGATGGTCATGGCGGTGGCGCCCATCTCGACCACGATCTCGCGGATCAGGTCGTTGATCACGCCCGACATGATCGGGTCGAGCCCGGTCGTGGGCTCGTCGAAGAAGATGATCTCGGGCTCGGCGGCGATGGCGCGGGCGAGGCCCACGCGTTTCTGCATGCCGCCCGACAGCTCGGCCGGGAATTGGTCGGCCACGTCCGGGGTCAGGCCCACGCGGCGCAGCTTCTCGATGGCGATGTCGCGGGCCTCGGCGCGCGGGCGTTTCAGCGCCCCGCGCAGCAGGCGGAACGAGACATTCTGCCAGACCGGCAGGCTGTCGAAGAGCGCACCGCCCTGGAACAGCATCCCGAAGCGGGCGAGGAAGGCATCGCGCTCCACCTTCTCGACATCCTTGCCGTCCACCAGGATTTGCCCCGCATCGGGCGAGATCAGGCCCAGCACGCTCTTGAGCATCACCGATTTGCCCGTGCCCGAGCCGCCGATGATCACCATGCTCTCGCCCTTGGGGATCACGAGATCCACGCCGCGCAGAACCTCCTTGGGCCCGAACGCCTTGGAGACGCCGCGCAACTCGATCATCGGAGGGGGGCTGGTGGTGTCGGTCATCCGGAGAAAAACAGTTCGGTCAGCATGTAGTTGGCCGCGAGGATCAGCACGGCCGCCGCGACGACGGAGGATTTGGTGGCCGCGCCCACGCCCTGCGCACCCCGCCCCGAATTCATGCCCGAATAGCAGCCCATCAGGGCGGCGATGGCGCCGAATACGGCCCCCTTCGCTAGCGACGAGACGATGTCGTGCAGTTCGAGGAAATCCACCGTGTTCTGCAGGTAGGTCGCCGGGTTGAAGCCCAGCCGGGAGGTCGAGACCAGGTAGCCCCCCATGATCCCGATCGTGTCGCCCACCGCCACCAGCAGTGGCACCACGAGGATCGCGGCCAGCACCCTGGGGGCGGTGAGGTATTTCATCGGGTGGGTGGACAGGGTGACCAGGGCATCGATCTGCTCGGTCACTTTCATGGTGGCGATCTCGGCGGCGATCGACGAGGTCACGCGCGCCGCGATCATCAGACCGCCCAGCACCGGGCCCAGTTCCCGCACCATGCCGATGGCGACGATCTGCGGCACCACGGCCTCGGCCGAGAAGCGCGCGCCACCCGCGTAGATCTGCAGCGCGAGCGCGCCGCCGGTGAAGAACGCTGTCAGGCCCACCACCGGCAGGCTGAAATAGCCGATATTCAGCAGGGCCTGGCCGAATTCCCGCCAGTAGAAGGGCGGGCGCACCATGTGGCTGAAGGCGGCGCCGACGAAGATGGCGAACCGGCCCGCGGCCCCCAGGATGCCCAGCACGCTCGCCCCGATGGCGGCGATCAGGCGGATCATGCGACGCCGCCCGCATAGTGCCGGGCGTAGCGGGGCCCCAGCGAAGTGAGGATTTCATAGCCGATCGTGCCGGCGGCCTCGGCCAGACGGTCCACGCCTTGCGCGGGACACAGCAGATCGAGCGCCTCCGGCACCTCGTCGAGATGGCTGACATCCACGGTGAGCAGGTCCATGGACACGCGCCCGGCCAGCGGGCAAGCCACGTCGCCCGCATAGAGCATGGCGCGGTTGCTCATTGCCCGGATCAACCCGTCGGCATAGCCCGCCGAGAGCGTCGCGATGGCCCCGTCCGATTGCGCCACCCAGGAACACCCGTAGCCCACGCTTTCGCCCGCGGTGACCGCGCGGACCTGCACCACCGGGATCGACAGGCGCACCACCGGCTCGGCCGCGCCGAAGGGGGCGCCGCCATAGAGCCCGATGCCGGGCCGGGTCATGTCGAAATGATACGCCTCGCCCAGAAGGATGCCGCCCGTGGCCGACAGGCTGCGCGGCACGGTGATCCCGTCCGTGAGGCGGTGAAACTCGGCCAGCTGTGCGGCGTTCGCGGCATGCCCGGGCTCATCGGCGCAGGCCAGATGGGACATCACCAGCTTCGGCCCTTGCCCCAGCGCGAATTCCGCCACCGCGGCCCATTCGTCCGCCTCCATCCCCAGCCGGTTCATGCCCGTGTCGAGTTGGATGCCGAAGGGATGGCGTGGCAGGGCCTCGAAATGCCGGGCGAGTTGCTCGGCGGAGTTGATCATCGGGGTCAGCCGTGCGCCAGCGATGGCCTGGGTGTCGCCCTCCATATGCCCCGAGAAGACGTTGATCGCCGGGCCCGGCCCGAGAGCCTTGCGGAGCGTGACACCTTCCTCGGCGACGGCCACGAAGAACTGGCGTGCCCCGGCCTGGGCGAGGGTGCGCGCGACGCGCCCCGCATCGAGCCCGTAGCCATCGGCCTTGACCACGGCGCCGGTCGCCACCCGACGGTTGGATGCACGATCCAGTGCGCGCCAGTTCGCGGCAATTGCGTCGAGGTCGATGGAGAGGGTTGCGGTGGCCATGGGGCGGTTTTGACAGGCCCGTGTCCGGCGTCAAGGGGGGATGGCGGTCTGAGCGGCGCGCGGCCCACCTGGAGCACGGCAGCACAGGCGGCTGTCGCGGGGGGACGGCGGCCTGGTGCTTCGAGGCCGCTCCAGAATCTGTTTCGAAAAGGCGCAAAGTTCGCTAAGGTTTAGCGGTATTGTCAAGAGTTCGTTACATTTCAAGACCATGACCGGCCACGGGCGCGCAGATGCCCGGTCCGGTATGCGTAACCCAGCCAATCAACAGTCAGGGAGACACAAATGGCACGCGACGAAATCATCCACGATCCCGAATACGGCAACAAGGCGGAAGCCTTTGAAGCGTATGATGATATTCCGACGAACCCGAACCTCGGCAACACGATCGGCGACGTGATCAACGAACGCTACGGGCGGCGCGAGGTTCTGCGCGGCATGCTGGGCGTGTCGGCGACCACGGCGCTGTTCGGAAGCTCTGCCCTGGTGGCGCCGAAGAGGGCCGCGGCCATGACCGCCGCCGACAGCCGCTATGTCTTCGACGAGCTGGCCTGGGGCAATGACGAACGCCATCATATCGCCGATGGCTATAACGCCGATGTCTTGGTGCGCTGGGGAGACCCGATCACGGCCGATGCGCCGGAGTTCGACGTCATGAACCAGACGCCCGAGGCGCAGTCGAAACAGTTCGGCTACAACAACGACTATGTCGGCTTTGCCGAGATCGAACCGGGCCGCGGCATGCTCTGCGTGAACCACGAATATACCAACGAAGAGGTGATGTTCCCCGGCCTCGGGCGCCAGGACCGCACGGGGTTCGAAGGCATGACCAAGGAGCTGGTGGATATCGAGATGGCCGCCCATGGTGGCTCGGTCTTCGAGGTGGTCAAGGGCGCCGATGGCAAGTGGTCGGTGAACCGCGACAACCCGGCGAACCGGCGCGTCACCGCCAACACGCCGATGACCATCGATGGGCCCGCAGCCGGGCATCCGCGGATGCGCACTTCCGCCGATCCGGCGGGCATGACCGTGCTCGGCACGATCAACAACTGCGCCGGAGGGATGACCCCCTGGGGCACCTACCTGATGGCCGAAGAGAATTTCCACGGCTATTTCTGGTCCGACACGCTGGATGCCGAAGGCCGCCCGGACGTGTCGGCCCAGCCCGAAGCCGACAGCATGATCCGCTACGGCGTGCCGGGGCGATGGTATGCCTGGGGCAAGTTCCACGACCGGTTCAACATCGACAAGGAACCCAACGAATCCAACCGCTTCGGCTACATCGTTGAAGTGGATCCGATGAACCCCGACGCGATGCCGATCAAGCACACGGCGCTGGGCCGGTTCCGCCATGAGGGGGCCGAGACCACCATTGCCTCCGACGGGCGGCTGGTGATCTATTCCGGCGACGACAACCGGTTCGACTATCTCTACAAATGGGTCTCTGCCGATCCGGTAACCGAAGAAAACAGCCGTTTCGGATCGGAGCTGTTGTCCGAAGGCACGCTCTACGTCGCGCGGTTCAACCCGGATGGCGTGATCGACTGGCTGCCGCTGGTGCATGGGGAAGGGCCGCTGACCGCGGAGAACGGGTTCGAGTCCCAGGCCGATATCGCCATCGACACACGTCTGGCCGCGGATGCGCTGGGCGCCACTCCGATGGACCGCCCGGAGGATGCGCAACCGGGCCCGAACGGCACCGCCTATGTCATGCTGACCAACAACAACCGACGCACGCCCGAGCAGGTGAATGCCGCCAATCCGCGCCCGGAAAGCAATTTTGGCCACATCATCGAGATCCGCGAGGACGGCGGCAACCATTCCTCGCCCAAGGGAACCTGGGAGATCCTCGTGCTCTGCGGCGATCCCGCCATTGCCGAGGTGGGCGCGCGCTGGAACCCCGAGACGTCCGAGGCGGGCTGGTTTTCGTCGCCGGACAACTGCGCCATCGACGATGCGGGGCGGCTCTGGGTCTCGACGGATCAGGGGTCGGGCTGGGGCCGGACGGGCAAGTCCGACGGGCTCTATTCGCTGGAAACCGAGGGGGATTTGCGCGGGCATGCAAAGCTGTTCTTCCGCTGTCCGGTGGGGGGCGAGTTGTGCGGGCCGTATTTTGCCGACAACGATGAAACGCTGTTTCTGGCGGTGCAACATCCGGGCACGGACGGGACCAAGGATTACCCGGGCTTCGAACGCGACAGCACCTTCGAGGATCCGGCCACCCGCTGGCCCGATTTCGACCCCAACATGCCGCCACGCCCCTCGGTGGTCGTGGTAACGAAACAGGGCGGCGGCAAGATCGCGGTCTGAGCCGTCACCGTTTTGACTGCGGCCGGCCCCCGGCGCGGGGCCGGTTCGCCCGGTGCATGACGCGATGAACCCGCCCGGCGCCTTGGTCGGCCCCGGGATCTCGCAACGCCGTTGGAGGGAGAGAGACAGTGCATTTTCCGCAAGAGGGCGCCTTTGACGATGATCGCACATTGTTGAAGGCGTTTGTGCGCGCCTACGGCGATCACCTCGGCATCATTCTGGGGTTCCGCGCCTCAAGCACCTACCGGATGCCGGTTATTTCCGACGACCTCGGAGAGGTGCTCGGGCCAGCGGGATGGAAACAGATAGAGGATGATCTGGAGGCGTTGATCGAGGCCATCGACAAAACCTCTGACGACGGCAAGCTGCTGCAGCACGGGCTGCTCGGGCGTCACCTGAGGTTCAAGATCGCCGCTTTGAACCACCGGGAAGCAAGGCTTTATCAGGGTGGCAATTTCGTTTTCAATCCGCTGTTTGGCAGGTCGGTGGGAAACATCGCCGACACGATCATCGACAGTGCCTTGGACGCCACGGGGGCAGGGACGACACTTCGGGAAATCGGGGATATCGCCAGCGACGTGATCGGCGATGTGATCGACAGCTGAGGAGGCCCCGGATGCGTCGCCGCCTCAGGGCGTGCCCCAGATGCCACGATTACGCTCCCATATCTTTTCTCCGATCTGGCAGTCGCGGGCATCGTTCGGGCCGGGGCGGTATTGTACCGGGCGTGGCGTCGGCGCGGGCGACGTGCCGACCAGTTCCAGCACCAGCTTGCGGCGCACGGCTTGGGCGAAATCGGCCCAGCTGGTGACCGGGATCACGAAACTGCCCGGCCCACCGATCACGCAGGTCCGGTAATAGATATCGAGATCGTCGAGATGCCAGCGGGAGCGGGGGACCTCCACCGTCATCAGGGGCAGCCCGTTGATCACGATCCCCTCCGCCACGGCCCGGTCGCGTGCAAGGGTGACGAGACCGCCCTGGTTGTTCGGGCCATCCCCGGAGATGTCGATGACCCGTCTCAACCCTGCAAAGGCGTTGCCATTCAGGCTCTCGCGCCCGAAGGCGATCGCGCCGGTGATCGACGTGCGGCGCAGGGCCGGGTTGAACTGCGTGTCGAGCTTCGCGGCGAAGGCTTCGGCCCCGGCCCGGTCCTCGATCAGGGTCCAGTCCACCACGATCCGTTGCGCGCCCGCCCCGGCCCATTCCACGTAGGACAGCGCCACCCGGCCCAGCAGCCCGCCTTGCAAGGCCGAGATGACTTCATCCGAGCGCAGGGCCTCGGCGTAGCCGCGGCGCTGGATTTCCAGTTCCGCCGGGGTCATGGAACGCGACACGTCCACCGCAAGCAGCAACTCGACGTCCACCTCGACGTCCTCGGCCCCCGAGGGACCGGCAAGAAGCGCCGCAAAGACGAAAGCCAGAATCCAAGCCATGGAGAAATCCTACGGCATCGCCGACTTGAGGGGAGCCTAAATCCACCCCGCCGCGCGATTGTGATCGCAGGCGCGCGGTCGTTCGCGGCGCGCGCGCTATTCCGCCGGGTTCTTGCCGTCGGAGCGGAGCCTTTTCACCAGCCCGCTGCCGCTTTCGATGATCGATTTCAGCCGCTCTTCCAGCCGGGTCATCTCGAGGGTCGAGGTCTTGAGGTTCTCGCTCTGATCCCCGATCTCGGCGAGCCCCTTGTAGAGCGTCTCGCTGGCGCTGGTCTGGGCTTCGGCATTGGCAACCACCTGACGGAGCTTTTCCAGCAACTCGGTCGCGGCCGCCGCGTTTTCGACCTCCGCCAGGGCGTCATCGAGGGTTGCGATCGATCCGCGCACCGCGTCGAACCAGGCATTCGACAGGCGCGGCTCCTGCTTGGCGCTCAGCATCGCGTTGCGCTCCAACTGCCGGATGCCCGAGACCACCGTGTCCACGGTCGCGCGCAGATCGCCCTGCACCGCGATGATGTCGTCATTGGCGGTCACGACCTTGCGCAGCACTGTATCCAGCTCGCCCACGATCCCGGTGATCCGGTCCAGAAACAGGTTGAGATCGCGCGCCAGAACCCCGAATTCATCCGACGTGCGGATATCGGCGCGGTGATCGAGCGTGCCGTAGGCGCGCGCCAGGTTGCTGACAACGGCGCGCAGTTCCATCAGTGGCTCCAGCCGGGCGCGCAGGATCAGAAACAACAGGAAGGAATGCAGCACGATCTTGCCCGCTGACAGGATGCCAGTCAGTTGTACGTCCTTGAACCAGATGGCGAAATCTCGGCTGAGATAGTTGCGCACCACGACGGTGCCGAGCACGTCGCCCACGACCGCCTGGGTGTGACAGGCCAGGCAGAAATCCTCCGCCACGATATCGATCTCGAAGCTCTGGTAGCGTCCCTCGGGCCAGTTGTCCCCGGGGATGCCGCGCGGGGTGAAGCCGAAACTGTCCTCGATCGAGGTGACCGTGACCGGGGTGGGTTCGATGGCGATGACATAACCCAGATCGGACCAGTTTTCCTCCAGGATGGGATACATGGTGCGCGCGGCGACCGGCCCGCCTTCGTTTTGCATGATGGAGCGGACATTGTCGGCCAGATCCTCGGCCACGAGCTCGGCCTCTTCGACCCCGTTGGTTGCGTAGTTGTAATAGACAAGAGCGGCTTTCAGCGAGAACTCCGCGACGGTGACGATGATCAGGATCACGAAGAAATCGCGGATCATGTGAACAAGGAACGACTTGTCGAACCGACCGATGGAGGCGCTGTTCTGGTTGATCATCCGCAGGTCTCCTCCGGTGTTCCCGGAAGAAGTAGCGTTGGCCTGCCGAGTTTAAAGGCGCATCAGCGGGCGCGGCAGGGGGCGGATCGGCTGGGCGCCGTGCAAGGCCCTTCGAAGGGCCTTGGCGCCTCGCGGCACAGTCTGCGCAGGAGGCGCGGTCCGGACGCGCCCCGAGGTCTCGCTTGCGTCATTTCCAAGCGGGCAGGGCCAAGCGGGCAGGCGCGCGTCGCGCGCACCCGGTGCGCGGCGTGCCCCAAGGCCGTTCGAACGGCCTTGTACCGCGTCGCTCAGCCGAACCCGCCCGCATCGCCGCTGTCCTGCTGCCAGCGTTTCACCAGGTTGCCGAAGCGCGTGAACTGGCCCTCGAAGCTCAGCTCGACGGTTCCGATGGGGCCATGGCGCTGTTTGCCGATGATCACTTCGGCGCGGCCGTGGAGCTTTTCCATCTCCTCCTGCCACTTGGCCATGGCCTCCAGGTCGTGGTCGCCGGGCTTCTCGCGTTCCTTGTAGTATTCCTCGCGGAAGACGAACATGACCACGTCGGCGTCCTGCTCGATGGAGCCTGATTCCCGAAGGTCGGAGAGTTGCGGGCGCTTGTCCTCGCGGTTTTCCACCTGGCGGCTGAGCTGCGACAGCGCGACCACGGGGATGTCGAGCTCCTTTGCGATGGCCTTCAAACCTTGCGTGATCTCGGAAACCTCGTTCACGCGGCTGTCCTTGGCCGTGGCCGGGCGCACCAGCTGCAAATAGTCCACGATCAGCACGTCGAGCCCGTGGGTCCGTTTCAGCCGCCGCGCGCGGGCGGCGAGCTGGCTGATCGGCAGGGCCGGCGTGTCGTCGATATAGAGCGGGCAGCTTTCCAGCGACTTGGCGGCCTCGACGAAGCGGCGGAACTCGGTCTCGGTCATGTCGCCCCGGCGGATCTGCTCGCTGGGGACCTCGGCGGCCTCCGACAGGATCCGGGCCGCCAGCTGTTCGGCGCTCATCTCCAGGCTGTAGAACCCCACCACACCGCCATTGACCGTCCCCTCGGAGCCGTCGGGCTTGACCCCGCGCCGATAGGCCTTGGCGATGTTGAAGGCCATGTTCGTGGCCAGGGAGGTCTTCCCCATGGACGGGCGCCCGGCCAGGATCAGAAGGTCCGAGCGGTGCAGGCCGCCGAGCTTCTTGTCCATGTCGATCAGCCCGGTGGAGACCCCGGCGAGCCCGCCGTCGCGCTGATAGGCGGCGTTGGCCACGTCCACGGCTTGCGTCACCGCGCGCAGGAAGGACTGGAAGCCGCTGTCGCTCTTGCCCTGCTCGCCGAGGGCATAGAGGGCTTGTTCGGCCTCGACGATCTGTTCTTTCGGCTCGGAGGCCACGTCGACCTGGGCGGCCTTGCTGACGATTTCCTGGCCCAGCTCGATCAGCTCGCGCCGGATCGCCAGGTCGTAGATCATCTGGGCGTAGTCCTTGGCTGCGAAAGCACTGATCGCGGCGCCCGCGAGGCGCACGAGATAAGCCGGTCCGCCCAGTTCCGCGAGGCCCGGATCGTCCTCCAGAAATGCCTTGAGTGTCACCGGGGAGGCCAGCGCGTTCTTCTGGATGCGGGTCGCGGCAACCTCGTAGATCCGGCGGTGGACCGGGTCGAAGAAATGCTCCGGCTGGATGATCATCGACACCCGGTCGAAGACGTCATTGTTGGTCAGGATCGCGCCCAGCAGCTGCTGTTCGGCCTCGATGTTCTGCGGCAGGCCCGGGCTGTCGCCCTCGGGCCGAAGCGCCGCCACCGCACCAGCCAGTTTCGCCACTTCCGTCACGCGCCGCACCCCTCTTTGACCCGGACCGTTTTTATGGCCCAAACCGCTTTGCAGGGCAATTGTTAGTAACTCTGTTGATAACTGAAAACCCTAGGCATGACCACTGCATCCTGTGGTTGCATATGCCAACCGGTCTACAGAATGTGGTGTCGCATTGGGGCCACGCGCAGGAAATTTTCCGCTCGCGCGGGATTATCCACATGGGCGCGCCCGGCCCGAGAAGGCCCGGGCGCCCTATGTCAATCGCGCTTGTGGGCCTCTTGCCAGGCGCGCGGGTCGTTCAGGAATGTTTCAACTGCGCCAAGCGTTTCGGGATCAAAACTGCCCCGTGCGCGCGCCTCGGCCAGCACGTCCCACCAGGTGCACAGGTGGTGCAGTTTCACCCCTTCGGCGGCGAGGCTCGATTCGGTTTCGGGGAAAATGCCGTAGCTGAAAATCACCGCCGTATGGCCGCAGGTCGCGCCGGTCTTTCGAATCGCTTCCACGAATTTCAGCTTCGATCCGCCATCGGTGGTCAGATCCTCCACCAGCAGCACGCGCTCCCCCTCGCGCATCACGCCCTCGATCTGCGCATCGCGGCCATAGCCCTTGGGCTTCTTGCGCACATAGGTCATCGGTAGCGCCAACCGTTCCGCCACCAAGGCGCCGAACGGGATGCCCGCGGTCTCGCCCCCCGCGATGTTGTCGAACGCCTCGAACCCGGCCTCGCGCATCACCGTGACAGTCAGGAAATCCATCAGCGTCGAGCGGATACGTGGAAAGGAGATCAGCTTCCGGCAGTCGATATAGGTCGGCGAGGGCAGGCCGGAGGCCAGGATGAACGGCTCGCGCGCATTGAAATGCACCGCCTCGATTTCCAGCAACATGCCTGCGGTGAGGCGAGCCATCTCGGCCTGGTCGGGGAAACTGTTGGGGATCATGGCGGCCTCGCTGGGTTGGGACGCTTTCCCCTAGAGCAATCCGAATGCGGGTTGAACCCTTTTTGACGGGCCGCGACGTGCGAAAATGCCGTTGCCATGCCGGGATCCGACATGGATCCCATGGGCAACTCGCGCCCTGTCAGTCCAGAACCCGCCAATGCAGCGGGTGGCCCGGATCGAACAGGGTCACGGGGCCCGCGCCGGTTTCGATCTTCGCGGGGTAGGGGACGGGGTCGTCCGACCGCTCCAGCGTGATGGTGCCCTCGTTGGGTTCCAGCCCGTAATGGGCGGGGCCATGTAGCGACGCAAAGCCTTCGAGCTTGTCGAGCGCGCCCTCTTCTTCGAACACATGGGCCAGGCACGCCATGGTGTTGCTGGCCGAGAACACGCCCGCGCAACCACAGGACGTCTCCTTGTTGTCATCCGTATGGGGCGCGCTGTCGGTGCCGAGGAAGAAGCGCGGATTGCCCGAGATCGCCGCCGCGCGCAGGGCCGCCTGATGCGACGCCCGCTTGACCACCGGCAGGCAGTAATAATGGGGCCGGATGCCGCCCACCAGCATGTGGTTGCGATTGATCATCAGGTGATGGGTGGTAATCGTGGCCCCGATATGGCCGTCGGCACCGGTCACGTAGTCCACCGCGTCCTTGGTGGTGATATGCTCCATCGTTACGCGCAACCCCGGCGTTGCCCGGCGCAGCGGGTCCAGAACCGTGTCGATGAACACCGCCTCCCGGTCGAAGATGTCGACCTCGGGCGTCGTGACCTCGCCATGAAAACACAGGGGCAGGCCGATCTCGGCCATCTTTTCGAGCACGCCGCGCACCTTGTCGAAATCCCGCACGCCCGACGCGGAGTTGGTCGTCGCCCCCGCCGGGTAGAGCTTCACCGCCGTGATCAGCCCGTCCGCATGGGCGGTGGCGACGTCCTCCGGGTCGGTCTCTTCGGTCAGGTAGAGCGTCATGAGCGGGGTAAACGCCATGCCCTTCGGCAGCGCCGACAGGATGCGGTCGCGATAGCCGAGGGCATCCGCGCCCCGCACCACGGGGGGCACCAGGTTCGGCATGATGATCGCGCGGGCGAAATGCCGTGCGGTTTCCGGCAGGACCCCTTTCAGCATGGCGCCATCGCGCAGGTGCAGGTGCCAGTCATCAGGGCGGCGCAGGGTCAGGCGCATGTGAAGTCCTCGTCTCGGCGCGCCCGGTACGGCGCTTTTGTCGGTCCTAGCGCAGCATGCGCCGCGCGGCCAGAGCCAGACTTTCGGAAGAATGCCCGTTTCTTGGTCGATATGCGTCGGCATTAGGCGATTTGGAGACATGCAGGCGCAACAGGCTGGCAAGTTTCTGCGCTGCGGCATGGGGTCGGATTGCAGCCGCCGCTCTGTCGGGGCAGGGTGGCCGCGAAAGGAGCAGACATGCTCAACACGCTAGAGCCGCAGCCTTGCGAAACGGACGCGCTTTCCCCACGCCTGCAACGCAGCACGGGAAGTGCCCGTGTCGTGATGCGGCGCAAAGCCGATGGGACAACGGCGCTGGCCGATCTGGCGCAACAGGGATGTGCCAAGGCGATGCTGCCCCGGGTCCATGCGCCGGTGCCCGAGGTGGTGTTCCTGAACACCGCCGGTGGCGTGACCGGTGGCGACAGTCTGAGCTACAGGCTTGACCTAGAGGCTGGCGCGCAGGCGACAGGGGCGACACAGACGGCCGAGCGCACCTATCGCAGCAGTGCCGGTACGGGCGAGATGCGCGTGCATCTGACGCTCGGGTCCGGTGCGCGGCTCGACTGGTTGCCGCAGGAGACGATCCTCTTCGACGGCAGCGCCACCCGCCGTTGCACGGAGGTGGAGATGGCCGCGGACGCGACGCTTCTGTGGTGCGAGACGCTGGTCTTCGGCCGCGCCGCCATGGGCGAGGCGTTGTCGCGCTTCGCGTTTCGCGACGATCGGCAGGTGCGGCGGGACGGCAAGCTGGTCTTGTGGGAGCCGTTGACCCTGGATGCGACCCATCTGGCGCCCCGGGCCTGCCTCGGCGGGGCCCGCGCGATCGCGACGGTGGCGTTCCTGGCGCCGGATGCGGAGGCGGCGCGCGACACGGTGCGGCGGCTCGCGCCGGAGGGCGTGGACTGGGCGGTCTCGGCCTGGGACGGCAAGCTGGTTCTGCGCGCCTTTGCGCCGGACGCGCAGCCGCTCAAGCATGCTTTGGCGCAGGTTTTGCATGTGTTGCGCGAGGGCGCATCCCTGCCGCGGGTGTGGCAGTTGTGAGGGGGTGTGCAGCATCCTGCGACATGGCGCATCGTCCCATTGCAGAGCGGGGCGGCGACGCCCAAGTGACGAAAGGCAGACGAGAGGAGAGGACATGAACCTCACCCCAAGGGAGAAAGACAAACTGCTCGTGAGTCTCGCGGCGATTGTGGCCCGCGGGCGGCTGGAGCGTGGCGTGAAGCTGAACCACCCGGAGGCCATCGCGCTGATCACGGACTACGTGGTCGAAGGCGCACGGGATGGCCGTTCGGTCGCAGACCTGATGCAGGCCGGCGCGCAGGTGGTTCGGGCTGAGCAATGCATGCCGGGCATTCCAGAGATGATCCATGACGTGCAGGTTGAAGCGACCTTTCCCGACGGCACCAAGCTCGTCACCGTGCACCACCCCATTCGCTGACCAAGGAGCCCGACCATGCAAGACCTGATAGACCGTTTGCGCGAAGCCTTGGACCGTCTTTTCCCGGTGCCTGCTGCCCGGCCCGTGCCGGTGCGCGTCAAGGACGACCGGCCGCGCGGGGGGGCGCGCCGATGATCCCCGGTGAGATCATGGCGGCACCGGGCGACATCACGCTCAACGCCGGGGCCACGCCGCTGACCCTCACCGTGTCCAACACCGGCGACCGACCTGTACAGGTGGGCAGCCACTATCATTTCGCCGAAACCAACGCCGGACTGTCCTTTGATCGGGACGCGGCGCGGGGGATGCGGCTCGACATCGCTGCGGGAACGGCGGTCCGGTTCGAACCCGGACAAACCCGCGACATCACGCTTGTGCCGTTTGGGGGGGCGCGCAAGATTTACGGATTCAATCAGGGTATTATGGGAGCACTGTAATGACCAACCTTCGAACGCCGCTGGACCTCTGGGCCAGTGGCATGAAATTCTGGAAAATGTCGTTGGACATGCAAATCCAGATGGCCGAGAGCGCCTTCAAGCTGGCCAATGCTTATTCGCCCAACACCATGACGGTGAAAACACGGGTTCTGAAGCGCGCGGCGCCCACGCCCAAGGCTGTGTCGAAGCCGTCGGTGAAGGTGGCGCCGAAGCCCGCCGCCCCCGCGCCCAAGGCGAGCGCAACTGTGACCGAACTCAAGCCCGCCGCGAAGTCGGCAGCCAAACCTGCGCCCGAGCCAGCGGAGGAGGCCGCGCCGAAACCGGCGGCAAAGAAGGCCGCGCCCAAGCCCAAGGCGAAGACAGCCCGGAAAGCAGCGGCCAAACCGGCCGCCAAGGCGGTGCCGAAGGCCGGTGCCTCGGCGCCGACAGCGAAGCCGAAAGCCAAGCAGGCTGCGCCGGTTCCGGCTGCGAAGGCTGCGCCGGAAGCGGCGCCCAAGCCCGTCACGCAGGATGCAGCGCCCCAGGCGGTGGCCAAAACCGCAGCCAAGCCTGCCGCCAAGGAAACCGAGGCGCCGAAGAAGCCCTCCCGTCGTCGGGCGCCGCCGCGCAAGAAGACCGTAAGCCTTGCGCCGATGCCAGAGGCCGTGACCGCGCCTGCCAAGGCCAAGGCCGAGGCGACTCCGGCAGAGGCCCCGGCGAAAGCGGCCAAGTCGCCCTCCTGAGGGCGGCGCAGCACCGATCAGATCCCGTGCTGGCCCCCAAGGGGGCCGCACCTCCCTGCGCTCAGCGCTCTCCCCGTTCCGGGGACGCCCCTTTTCCGAAAGTCAGCCCCCCATGCACCATGCCATTCAGACCCAGTCCAACATGTTCGATTATCTCAGCACCGGCGCGAATGTCTGGCGCCTGGGGGTCGAGACGAATTCCGTGATTCTGTTGCGGATGATGGGCATGGCCGGAATCTGGAACACGCCCTTCGACGAGAACTGGCGCATGATGGCCGAGAAGCCCAAGGTTTTCATCAACTCCGGCCGCGACGGAATGGTCGCCGCCATGGAGGGCAAGGACCCCGCCAAGGTGATGGATGCCTCGATCAAGCATCTCAACGACGCCACCAACGAGAACCGCAGGCGCCTTGTGGATCGCGGTTTGCGCAAACTGAGCTGATCTTGGGCGCGGCGCTCGTTTTTTGGGCAAATGCTCTGCTCTGAGTACGCTCCGCGCCGATCATTTCGGGCCTGCTGCTGCGGAGCTGGGCAAAACACCTCATCTTCGGGCTGACGAAAAACCCGAGGACTGCCCATGCCCGCCACGATCTCCCGCGCCGCCTATGCCGACATGTATGGGCCGACCACGGGCGACAAGGTGCGGCTTGCCGATACCGACCTGATCATCGAAGTCGAGCGCGACCTCACCACCTATGGCGAAGAGGTCAAGTTCGGCGGCGGCAAGGTCATCCGCGACGGCATGGGGCAGTCCCAGGCCACCCGCGCAGAAGGCGCGGTGGATACCGTCATCACCAACGCGCTGATCGTGGACCATACGGGGATCTACAAGGCCGATGTGGGCCTGCGCGACGGGGTGATCGCGGCCATTGGCAAGGCGGGCAATCCCGACACGCAAACAGGGGTGGATATCATCATCGGCCCCGGCACCGAGGCGATCGCGGGCGAGGGGCGGATCCTGACCGCGGGCGGTTTCGACAGCCATATCCATTTCATCTGCCCCCAGCAGATCGAGGATGCCCTGCATTCTGGCATCACCACCATGATCGGTGGCGGCACGGGCCCGGCCCATGGCTCGCTCGCCACGACCTGCACGCCCGGCGCGTTTCATATCGGGCGCATGCTGCAATCCCTCGATGCGTTTCCGATGAATTTCGGGCTGGCGGGGAAGGGCAATGCATCTCGCCCCGGCGCGCTGGTCGAGATGATCGAGGCCGGGGCCTGCGCCATGAAGCTGCACGAGGACTGGGGGACGACCCCCGGCGCCATCGATTGCTGTCTCAGCGTCGCCGACGACATGGACGTGCAGGTGATGATCCACACCGACACCCTCAACGAGAGCGGCTTTGTCGAGAACACCATCGCCGCCATGAAGGGCCGCACGATCCACGCCTTCCACACCGAAGGCGCGGGGGGCGGCCATGCGCCGGACATCATGAAGGTCGTGGGCTTCGAGCATGTGTTGCCCTCCTCGACCAATCCGACCATGCCCTACACGGTCAACACCCTCGAAGAGCATCTCGACATGCTCATGGTCTGCCACCATCTCGACAAGGCAATTCCCGAGGACGTGGCCTTCGCCGAGAGCCGCATTCGCAAGGAAACCATCGCTGCCGAGGACATCCTGCACGACATGGGCGCGTTCTCGATCATCGCATCGGACAGCCAGGCCATGGGCCGTGTGGGCGAGGTCATCATCCGCACCTGGCAGACCGCCGACAAGATGAAGAAGCAGCGCGGGCGCCTTGCGGAGGAGACGGGCGACAATGACAATTTCCGCGTCCGCCGCTACATCGCGAAATACACGATCAACCCGGCCATCGCCCACGGTATCAGCGCCCATATCGGGTCCATCGAGGTCGGCAAGCGCGCCGATCTCTGCCTCTGGAATCCGGCCTTCTTTGGCGTGAAGCCCGAGATGATCCTCATGGGCGGCACCATCGTCTGCGCCCAGATGGGCGACCCCAACGCGTCGATCCCCACGCCGCAGCCGGTCTACACCCGGCCCATGTTCGGGGCTTACGGACGGTCCGTGGAAAACTCCGCCGTCCTGTTCGTCAGCCAGGCGGGGCAGGCGGCGGGCATCGGCGCCAGCCTCGGCCTCGCCAAACAGACCCTCGCGGTCAAGACCTGCCGCGATATCGGCAAATCTTCTATGGTGCATAACAGCGCCACGCCAGAGGTCGAGGTGCATCCCGAAACCTACGAGGTGCGCGCCGATGGGGAGTTGTTGACCTGCGAGCCGGCGACAGAACTGCCGCTCGCCCAGCGTTACTTCATGTTCTGATCCATGGCGATGTTTCAACAGCAGTCGAACACGGGGTCCGGCCCGAGGAGGGGGGCGCGGCGCGCATGGTCGGATACTGACAGCGTTGACGCAGTACCTTTCTGCATACCAAGGTATGCACGGAGCGCAATGCAGCCTTGCATCTGGAGGGCTACCAGCTTTGGTGCATTTGGGGCACATCTTATATACGATCTAAGTATACAATCGTATTCAGAGGTGAGACATGCCGACTGCACCCCTCCAGCCCCCCGCAAACCTTGCATGGATGCACGGCGTGACAGGCGCGTTCCGCAATGCCTATCGCTTCATGTGCCTGTTCCAGCGCTCCGATCGCGAGTTGGAGCGGCGCGGACTGAGCCGCAAGCAATTGGTGGACAGCTACCTGCGCAGCTTCGACGCCTGAACCGACTTCGTCCTGCGGCGTGCGCCAGCCGCAAGGGCGCCCTCCTGGGGCGCTTGGATCTTGGCGCGGTGATCAAACCGCATGGCGATGGTGCGTGGACTCCGTCCCAGGTGCGGAGTTGCCCTTCCCCAGCCGTGAAAATTCCAGATCTTGGTAGGCGGCTCAAGGCGCCAGTGCGGCCGCAGGCTCAGGTCAGCCTGACGGCACATTCAATGAACATGTCCGAAGTGCGCGGCGGCCTATGCTGCAGGTGCAAACCGGGCTTGCGGTTGCGGGTCTACCTCCGCCGCGCGGGAGAGGCCATTTACGAGGTCGAAAGCGGCACTGACGTGTCTGCAAAAACGGAGACCTCCCATGGCGACCCTCACGCTCGACCGTCCCGCGATTGCCGAAATCGCATCGTCCATTTTCGACGCCGTCCTTTATGTGCCCGCGCGGGTTGCCCATGCGCACGAGATGCGCGCGGAAATCGAGCATGTGATGGCTTTGACGGACGCAGAGATCGACGCCATGCAGACAACGCGCGAGACCCTGCTGCGGGATATCGCTCAGCGGGTCTGAGAGCACCGTACGGCACTCCGTCCCCAAACTCACGGCCGGACTGTCCTTCGGCTGTGCATCCCAGAGGCTCTTCGTATGTCGCAATGTGCGAACGAACGGGCCGAACGACAATCAGGTTCAGACCACTTCATGACCATGCCGCTTTGCCTCAGGCCAGGCTCTTCCGGACTGCTTGCCCGTCTGCGCGAGGTGTTGCGCAACCCCCGGGCGATGCCACCACCCTCGACCGAGTTCGATCGGCTCAATGCCCTGTCCGATGCGGAACTGCAAAGAATGGGGCTGACCCGCTCGGTCCTTCGGCGCCACCTGCACCAGAAGCGCACCGCAACGCGGCAGTGATCGCCCTGCAGGCGGGGGCGACATGAGCCTGCCGCGCATCACCCGCCTTGGCAAAGCCCACGGGGCGACGGACACGCTGAGCCTCGATTACGAAGCGCGCTTTCTGCGCCGCAAGCGCCTTGTGTCCGATGGCGGGCGCGCCTTCCTGCTGGATCTGCCCGAGGTGGTCAGCCTGGGCCCGGAGCATGGGATCGACTTGCCCGACGGGACCCGCATCGCCGTGAGGGCGGCCCCCGAAGCGCTGCTGGCGGTAAAGGGGGATCTGACCCGGCTGGCCTGGCATATCGGCAACCGGCACACGCCTTGCCAGATCACGCCGGATGCCCTCTATATCCGTCACGACCATGTGCTCGCCGACATGCTGCGGCAGCTTGGTGCCGAGGTCGCGCAGGTGACCGCGCCATTCACCCCGGAGGGCGGGGCCTATGGCCACGGTCGCACCATGGGGCATGAGCACGGACACGGGCACGGGCATGACCATGCCCATGGGGCGTCCGATGACTGACATGATCGCGGCCCGGCTGCGTCTGTCGCAATGGCTGTCACCGAGTTTCCCGGTGTCGGGCTACGCCTATTCCCACGGGCTCGAACAGGCCATTTCGACCGGCGACATCGCGGATGCCGAGGACCTTCTGGCATGGCTCCAGGCACTGCTCACGTCCGGCGCGTGTCAGGCCGATGGTGTGCTGGTGGCGCGGGCCGCCGCGGGTGACCCGCTGGAGCCTCTCTGCGAGGCGGCCGAGGCGCTCGCAGGCTCCGCCGAGCGCTGGTCCGAGACCCGAGATCAGGGTGCGGCCTTCGTGAGCACCACGAACGCGCTCTGCGACACGGCGCTGCGGCCCATGCCCTATCCGGTGGCCGTGGGCGCCCGGGCGCGGGCGCTTGGCCTGCCTGTCGGCGAAGTCGTCGCCCTTTACCTGCAGGCCTTTCTCGGCAATCTCATCTCCGGGGCGGTGCGGCTCATCCCGCTCGGCCAGACCGAGGGCCAGCAGGTCAGCCAGAGCTTGCATCCGACCATTTCCACCCAAGCCCGTTGCCTCGCCACGCGCCCGCTGTCGGAGATCGGCACCGGTGCAGTCCGTGCCGAGCTCGCGGCGATGGCCCATGAAACCCAAGAGGTCAGGATCTTCCGCACATGACGACGACCGAGACCGGACGCGCTCTCTCCGAGGCGCTCAACCCCGGGATGGAGGCCGCGCTGGAGGCGCGCTATGGCCACCTTGTGCCCGGCCTCGCCGAGGGGATCGTGGATTTCGCCTATGGCCGTCAATATGCCCGCCCCGGTCTTTCGCTGCGGGACCGCTACCTCGCGACCATCGCGGCACTCGCTGCGTTGGGTGGTCAGACGCGGCCGCAGCTCAAGGTCAACATCGCCGCCGGACGCAAGGCGGGCCTGACCCGTCAGGAGATCGGTGAGGTCATCTGGCAGATGTCGCTCTATGGCGGTTTTCCATCCGCGATCAATGCGTTGAATGCTGCACTTGAAGTTTTCGACGAA
Organism: Dinoroseobacter shibae DFL 12 = DSM 16493; assembly: GCF_000018145.1. Taxonomy (NCBI): domain Bacteria; kingdom Pseudomonadati; phylum Pseudomonadota; class Alphaproteobacteria; order Rhodobacterales; family Roseobacteraceae; genus Dinoroseobacter; species Dinoroseobacter shibae. The sequence continues at coordinate 2,495,838 of NC_009952.1, read as the reverse complement.
GAAGGTGCCGAGGATGTCTGAGCATGGCCCCCTGCGCATTGGGATCGGCGGACCGGTCGGTGCGGGCAAGACGACACTGACCGAAAGGCTCTGTGCTGCGTTGCGCGACGACTACTCCGTGGCGGTGATCACCAACGACATCTACACCTCGGAGGATGCCGAGTACTTGATGCGCGCGCAGGCCCTGCCGCTGGAGCGGATCCGCGGGGTGGAAACCGGGGGCTGTCCGCACACGGCGATCCGGGAGGATGCCTCGATCAATCTCGCCGCCGTGGCCGACCTGCGGGCGAGTTTCGCGGATCTCGACGTGATCCTGATCGAGAGCGGAGGCGACAACCTCGCCGCAACCTTCAGCCCGGAACTCGCGGACCTGACGATCTACGTGATCGACACGGCGGCGGGCCAGGACATCCCGCGCAAGAAGGGGCCGGGGCTGGCCCGGTCCGACCTGCTGGTGATCAACAAGACCGATCTGGCGCCCCATGTGGATGTGGATCTCGCACTCCTGGAGTCCGATGCCCGCACGGCGCGCGGCGCGCGTCCTTTCGTGATGGCGGCCCTGAAATCGGGACAGGGGGTTGCCCAGATTGTTGCGTTTCTGGAACGTGAGGGCGGGCTCTGAAAGGGTCCCTCGAGAGACCGCCGTGCCGGATTGGCCAGGCACCCAAGGCCTGGATCACAGCGCGCCATAAACAAGAAAACCGGGCGCAGGAACGCCCGGGATCGAGGTTTTTCACCGACTGCCGCTCAGGCGGTCTTGCGCCGACGCACCCAGCCAAGCAGGCCCAAAGCCCCCAGCAGCAGCGGAGCCCCCGCCGGCAGCGGGACAATCGACGGCGCGGGGATCGCAGTGGTTCGGATGGTAAAAGACGACTGGCCCGTCAGGTCTCCAAGCTCGATCGCGTAGTTGAGGTTGAGGTTCGCGAGATCCTCGATCTCCCCCTCCTCGAAGATGTCGATCCACGGATCGTCCGGGTTCGACAGGGCCTCGACGATCTGGTCGAAGGTGCCGGTCTCGAAGGTATCCAGCGTTTGTCCGAAGGTGCAGTTCAGCGAATCGTCCGGATCGCAGGTTTCGCCAACCGTGCGGCGCAGCTCCCACAGATCGTCGCCGATCTGCCATGCCATGAGCAGGTTGTCGGTTTCCGCATCGTCGTCGAAGTCCCAGAACAGCCCCTGGGCGACATCGGTCTTGGTGTTCCAGTCGCCGAAGATGTCTTCATACGCGCCGTAATAACCCGCTGTGGTGATCATGTGGTCGGTCTGGACAAGGTCGAAACCGGTGCGTTCGTCCGAGAAGAACCCGTCGATCAGGAAGTTGTCATTGTCGCCGGCATCCCCGAACAGGCCGAAGGGCATCTGGGAGGTCGACGATTTCCCACTGTTGTTGGGTTGGGCCGTGAACTCGGTCGAAAACACCAGCTGGTCGGTCGTGGCGGCCACGAAGTCTTCGCCGATGCCGAAGCCCAACTCGACGGTGACGCCTTCCAGCGCCGCGCCGGAGTCGTTGATCAGCCGCCCGAAGACCTGGTAGGCCTTGCTGCCTGTGTCGGACGCGTCGATGTCGAACACGAGGTCCACGGGCGCAAACCCTGTGATGTTCTGCTTGATGCGCTTGCCGCTCTGGAACGGACTGGTGCAGACCGCGCTCGGGTTGGAGGTCATCAGACACCCCGACAACTCCAGCGGCGCGCTGGAGCCGGTGTCGTCATAGGTCTGACTTTGGACCTTGATCCCCGGGCTGCCGGCTTCGGGCGGCGCGAAAGTGATGGTGCCGCTGGTGGTCGCTCCTGTGGGCACGCTGCCATCGGGGTTCAGGGTGCGGTCATAGACTTCGCTGGTGCCGGTCACGCCGGGTGCCGCGTTGGGATCTACGGCGACATTGCCCGTATTCCATTGCACGATCGTGGCGGCGTGACCCGCAACAGGGGCCAGCGCGGTCATGGCGCACAAAAGCGCAGGCTGGACCCTGCGCTTCAAATCGTCTGTTCGGGGCATAGAACTTTCTCCCTTGTTACTACCCATTGGGCCGGGAGAGTTTCCTCATGAGCCATTGAACCCACCTTCCCCCAAAAGCGCCCAATAGATTCATTTATTCATATTAAAGAATATAAATCAACCTCAAGGAGCATCGCGATCTCGTTACGTCATGCATTGGCTGCAGTGCGCGTGGCGCTGGCAGTGAAAAGAAAGCCTCGTAAGGGTCTGAAAATGGAACCTTATGCGCGGGCTTCTCTTGCGTCCGCCGTCGCACGCAGGAGTTGCGCGGCCTTGGGGGCGACTCGATGCTGACCTTGGCCCTGTCGCACCGTGGCAGGACAATGCTGCGCATCTTAAGGGCGGCAGCCCCGGCATGGCGGCCGCGTCCCGCCGCAGCTGAAGCGCGTGTCGCCGGGCAGGGCGATGCGCGGGATCAGTGCCGGGTCAACCCGGGCATGTTCTGTTGGTGGCTTGAAGCGCGCAGGACACGCACCTCCAGGGATGTCGCGCCGCAGGTCGGGCAAATGGCCCGGTCAGGCGCGCTGTGCCGTGGCCGTCAGCACACCCATGCCGATCAGCGTTCCGCCACCCGCGCGGGTGATCCAGGCGAGCACACGGGGACGCCTTATGGCTCTTCTCAGCCGATCGGCCAGCAGCGCATAGGCCAGCGCGTTCAGGGTCGCGAGCGTTACGAAGGTCAGGATCAGAAGGGTGAATTGCGGCAGCAGCACCGCGCTGGCATCGATGAACTGCGGCACGAACGCGATGAAGAAGGCGATGCTCTTGGGGTTGAGCGCCGTGACCGTGGTGGCATGAAGGAAGGTCTCGCGCGGCCTGACCTTGCCCGCGCCCTGCACATGGCCTGGCGCCAATGCGGCCCCCGTTGCACTGCGTAGCAACTTGATCCCGAGCCAGATCAGATAGACCGCGCCCACCCATTTCAGCGCCGTGAACAGGGTGGCCGACGCCAGCACCAGCGCACCGAGACCCGCGAGCGAAGCGCTCATGGCAATCAGGTCCCCCAGCGCGACCCCCGCCGCCGTGCTCAGAGCGACCCGTCGCCCCTGGCTGAGCGCATAGCTCAACACCAGAAGGATCGTCGGGCCGGGGATCAGGAGCAGAAGCGTCGAGGCCGCCACGAAGGCGAGCCAGGTCTCGATCGGCATGATGGTAAGGGGCATGGGGCGGTCTCCGAGGGTGTTGCGCTACTGCGAGTATAATGGCGGACCTGCGCCGCGGAGAACTGGAAGGATTTTCGAAAATCCTTCCGCCCCGTCCAAACCTATGCGCCAGACGCGCCGGCCCGGTCCCGGCGTAATGCAACCGGGCGCTGCCGCCAGCCTTCTGTGTCCAAGGATTTTCGAAAATCCTTGGCCCGGCTCAACGGTTCAGAAAAACGCCTGCAACCCGGTCTGCGCCCGCCCGAGGATCAGCGCGTGCACGTCATGGGTGCCTTCATAGGTATTCACCGTCTCCAGATTCACCATGTGGCGCATGACCTGGAACTCCTCGGAGATCCCGTTGCCGCCATGCATGTCCCGCGCCGCCCGCGCGATCTCCAGCGCCTTGCCACAATTGTTCCGCTTCAGCAGGCTGATCATCTCCGGCGCCGCACGCCCCTCATCCATCAGCCGTCCGACCCGCAGCGCCGCCTGCAGCCCCAGCGCGATCTCGGTCTGCATATCCGCCAGTTTCTTCTGGAAGAGCTGGGTCTGCGCCAGCGGGCGCTTGAACTGATGCCGGTCCAGCCCGTATTGCCGCGCGGCGTGCCAGCAGAACTCCGATGCGCCCATCACGCCCCAGCCGATGCCATACCGCGCCCGGTTCAGGCAGCCGAACGGCCCCTTCAGCCCCTCGACCCCGGGCAGCAGCGCGTCCTCCCCGACCTCGACCCCGTCCATGACGATCTCGCCGGTCACGCTGGCGCGCAGGGACAGCTTGCCCCCCACCTTGGGCGCGCTCAGCCCCGGCGTGCCCTTGTCCAGAACGAAGCCCCGGATCTTGCCGCCATGGGCCTCGGACTTGGCCCAGACCACGAAGACATCCGCAATCGGGCTGTTGGAGATCCACATCTTGGACCCCGTCAGCCGGTAGCCCGTCGGCGTCTTCTCCGCCCGGGTCTTCATGCCCGCGGGGTCCGAGCCCGCATCCGGCTCGGTCAGCCCGAAACAGCCGATCAGGGTGCCCGCGGCGAGGCCGGGCAGGTACTTCTGCCGCTGCTCTTCGGTGCCGTAGGCGTGAATCGGGTACATCACCAGCGAGGATTGCACCGACATCATCGATCGATAGCCACTGTCGATGCGCTCGATCTCCCGCGCCACGAGCCCATAGGCCACATAGGAGCCGCCGAGCCCGCCATAGGCCTCGGGCACGGTGATCCCCAGCAGCCCTGCCGCGCCCATTTCCGAGAAGATCTCCGGCGCCACGGTGGCCTCGCGATAGGCGTCGATCACCCGCGGTGCCAGCTTGTCTGCGGCAAAGGCCGCCCCCCCGTCGCGCAGCATGCGCTCCTCTTCGGAAAGCTGGTCTTCCAGCCGCAGGGGATCGGGCCAGTCGAACCCTGCCAGGTCCGGGGCATCCTTGTTGGAAATCGGCGTCTCGATGTTCATCACGGTTCTCCTCGCGGTCCGCGTGGAACATAGCGCCAGGGCCCGGCGGCGTCCATCGCGCCGCTGCGGGGCCGCGACCTGCGCCTGATGTGGGGCTTGACCCGCCCTCGGCCCCATGCAGGGTGGGGGCACGGAGGATTTGATGAGCGATACGTTTACCAGCATCGACCATGTGCAAGAGGTGCTCTCTGCGCAGAACTATGTCTGCGGACGCCCCCTTGCGACGGTCGTGTTCCTGGCCGCGACCCTGGGCCGGCCGATCTTTCTCGAAGGCGAGGCGGGGGTCGGCAAGACCGAGATCGCCAAGGCGATGGCCGCGGCCCTGGGCAAGCGGTTGATCCGGCTGCAGTGCTACGAGGGGCTGGATGCGTCCTCGGCTGTGTATGAGTGGAACTTCCCGGCGCAGATGGTGGCGATCCGCACGGCGGAGGCCTCGGGTGGTGCGGACCGGCAGGCTCTGCAGGCGGAACTCTTCTCGGACGACTACCTGATCGAGCGGCCCCTGCTGGAGGCGATGCGCCCGCAGGAAGGCGGCGCGCCCGTGCTGCTGATCGACGAGATCGACCGGACGGACGAGCCGTTCGAGGCCTTCCTGCTGGAGGCGCTGTCGGATTACCAGGTAACGATCCCGGAACTGGGCACCATCGTCGCCGCCGAGCCGCCGCTGGTGGTGCTGACCTCCAACCGGACGCGCGAGGTGCATGACGCGCTCAAGCGCCGCTGTCTCTATCACTGGGTCGATTATCCGACATTCGACCGGGAGATCGCGATCCTGCAGGCCCGCGCGCCCGAGGCCGCCGCTGCGCTCAGCCGCGAGGTCGTCGCCTTCGTCCAGCGCCTGCGCACGGAGGATCTGTTCAAGAAACCGGGCGTGGCCGAGACCATCGACTGGGCAAAATGCCTGCTGGCGCTCGACGTGATGGAACTCAGCCCCGAGGTCATCGCCGACACGCTGGGCGCCATCCTGAAATACCAGGACGACATCCAGAAGATCGAAGGCTCCGCCGCCAAGCAGATCCTCGACGAGGTCCGCGCCGAACTGGCACCGGCTTGAGCGATGCCGCGCAACGCCTCATTCTCAAGTCTGCAAATATCCTCGGGGGGTCCGGGGGGCAGACAGCCCCCCGGCCTTTCCGTCTGAGCCGGGGTCTGCCATGGCGCAATTCCGCGATCTCGACCTGCCCGACGATCCCAAGCTGAGTCACAACATCACCTATTTCGCCCGCGCCCTGCGCGCGGCGGGGCTGCCCGTGGGGCCGGGGCGGGTGATCGATGCGGTCAAGGCAGTGCAGGCCGCGGGCTTCACCGAGCAGCGGGATTTCTACTTCACCCTGCAGGCGTGTTTCGTCTCGCGCCCCGAGCAGCGCGCGGTGTTCCACCAGGTCTTCCGGCTCTACTGGCGCGACCCGCGCTACATGGAGCAGATGATGTCCTTCCTGACGCCCATGGTCCGCGGCGTCTCGGAGGAGCGTAAGGCCAAGGCGGCGGAGAAGCGCGCCGCCGAGGCGCTGCTCGACGGGGTTGACCGGGACCTGCCGGACATGCCGGAGATGGAGGACGAGGGCACCGAGATCGAGATCGACGCCTCGCGCACCATGTCGAGCCAGGAGCGTCTCCAGACCCTCGATTTCGAGCAGATGTCCAATGCCGAGATGGCCGAGGCCAAGCGCCAGATCGCCAAGCTGACCCTGCCGGTGAAACCCATCCGCGCGCGCCGGACCAAGGCCGACCCCTACGGCGCCCGGGCCGATTGGCAACGCACCATGCGCGACGCCATGCGCAGGGGCGGCGAGATCCAGTCGCTTGCGACCAAGGCGCCGCGCACGCGCTGGCCGAACCTGGTGTGTCTGTGCGATATTTCGGGGTCGATGTCGCAGTATTCGCGCGCCGTGCTGCACTTCCTGCATGCGGTGAGCAACGCCAAGGGCGCGGGCTGGGCCAAGGTGCATGCGTTCACCTTCGGCACGCGGCTGACCAACATCACCCGGCACCTGCACCAGCGCGACGTGGACGCGGCGCTCTCGGCCGCCGGGGCCGAGGCGCAGGACTGGGAGGGCGGGACGCGGATCGGGCAGTGCCTGAAGACGTTCAACCATGACTGGTCGCGACGGGTGCTGAACTCGAACTCCATGGTCCTGCTGATCACCGACGGGCTGGACCGGGACGACCCGGAGGCGCTGGAGGCGCAGATGACGCGGCTGCATCTGTCCTCGCGCAAGCTGGTTTGGATCAACCCGCTCTTGCGGTGGGACGGGTTCGCGCCCAAGGCCGCCGGGATCATGGCGATGCTGCCCCATGTGGACAGCTTCCGTTCTGGGCATAATATCGCGTCTTTGCAGGCGCTTGCAGAAGCTATTTCATGTGACGACGATCAGGGGGAAAAGGCCCGTCTGATGGCAATGATGCGCGCCGCGTGACCGTGACCCCTCAAACCGGCGCGCGCCCGGTCTGACGCATGGCACGCAGGGACAGAACGAGGGCGATGCCCACCACCAGCGCGCCCACCAGCGGCAAGGCCGCGAGCCCGCCCATGGCCAGCACCGCGCCACCGAGCGCGGCCCCCAGCGCCTGTCCTGCAAAGAGAATCGAGGAATTGGCGGGCAGCACGACCGTGGCCAGCCCCGGCGCGGCGTCAACGAGGCGGGCCTGCTGCGCCGTGTTGATGCCGAACACGGCACTGCCCCACAGGATGATCGCCAGACCCGCCAGCACCGGCGCCCCCGCGGTGCCAAGAAGCGCGACCATGCTCAGCGCCGTCAACGCGATCGCGCCATGGGCCACCGGGCCTGCGCCCACCCGGTCCACGGCCCATCCGGCGGCGAAATTGCCGATCAGGCTGGCGAGCCCGAAGAGAAACAGCAAGCTCGCGATCCCGTCCGTGCCGACCCCCGTGACCGTGCCGAGATAGGGGCCGAAGAAGGCAAAGAGTACGAAGCTCCCGCCGATCTGGAACAGCGTCACGCCAAGCAGCGCGCGGATGATGGGCAGGCGCAGGGCCTCGTCCCAGCGGGCCAGCGTGGCCGCGGGCAGGAAGAGCCCACCGGGCACCCCGCGCCACAGGGCGATCACCGCGCCGAGGCTGAGCACCCCGAGCCCGGCCAGCAGGATGCGCCAGCCGAAATTCAGCCCGATCCAGGTGCCGAGGGGCACGCCCAGCACGCTGGCGATGGTCATCCCGCCGAAAACGAGGGCGATGGCGCGGCCCCGTTCCGCCGGGGGCACAAGCGAGGCGGCCACGGCCACGGCCGTTGGCGAGAAGGTCGCGGCGGCCAGCCCGCCCAGCCCCCGCGCAATCAGCAACGTCGTGTAATTCGGCGCCACCGCGCTGAGCAGGCTGGCGGCGGCGAAGACCAGAAGCGACAGGGCCAGCACCCGCGACCGGTCGAACCGGCCGGTAAAGGCGGCGGCGACGGGGGCTCCGAGCGCGAAGGCGAGGGCGTAAACGGTCGTGACCTGGCCCGCGGCAGAGACGCTGATCGCGAGATCGGCGGCGATCGGGTCGAGGATGCCCGACACCACCATGGTGCCGGTGCCGATCATCACGTTGCCGAGGGTCAGGTAATAAAGACGGGCGTCCATCGCGGGCTCCGGGGATCGGGGGGGGAATGCCCCGCCGCGCGGTCTAGCATGCGCGCGAAGCGGCGTCTGCCGCCTATGAAACGCCCTGTCAGGCGATCAGGCGCGGGGAGCTGCCCATCTCCAGCCCCGGGAACACGATGCGGTCGAGGTGGCTGGCCGCGACCCCCATATGGTCGCGCAGCACCCAGGCCGCCAGCGCCCGCAAATCGCGCGTGGGCATCAGGTCCCGCCCTTCGTACAGCGCCGCATCCGACAGGCCCGGCCAGTCGGTGATCACCCGCCCCCCGGCCAGCGCGCCGCCGGCGAACAGGGCCGCCCCACCCGTGCCGTGGTCGGTCCCTTGCGAGCCGTTCTCCCGCGCGGTGCGGCCGAATTCGGTCACCGCCATCACCACCGTGCGGGACCAGTCCGCTCCCAGATCGGTCTTCAGGGTGGTCAACGCGCTGACCAGATCGCGCAGGGCGCGCGCAAGGGCAGGCGCCTGGCGCGCATGGGTGTCCCAACCGCCGAGGGAAAAGGCCGCAACGCGGGTTTCCTCGCGCAGCCGTGCGGCCGAGAACCGGGCCAGCGCCTCGCCCCGCCGCGCCTGTCTCGCGCTCATCTCGGCCGCATCGGTCGCCTCCGACAGGGCCGCGGCCTGCGCATGGGCGGCGGCGAAGAGGGGATCGCCCGCATAGATCTTGCGCAGCAGGGCCTGCGCCTGCGGCGACAGGTGAAGATCCGCGTCCGGTGCCCAGGTGGAAACAGGCTGGTCGCCGCGCAGCAGCAGCAGTGTTTCATGGCCCACGGCGAACCCGGTCTCGCTGCGGACATCCGGCAGCCCGGCCAATGCCCGGTTGAGCCAGCCATCGGCCCCGGGGGTCAAGGCGCCGTTCGTGGCCGCACTGCCGTTTTCCAGTGCATCCTGCCCGTCGAAATGGCTGCGCCGATCCCGGTACGGGGTCGAGACCGCATGGGCGAAGGCCAACTCGCCCCGCTGCCACCAGGGGGCAAGGGGGGCCAACTCCGGGTGCAGCGCGAACCGGGTGTCGAGGGCGGGGCCGTGATCCGTGGCCGAAGGGCGCAGGGCTTTGAAATCCACGTCGCCCACGGGACGCACGACATCGAGCCCGTCCATCGCCCCGCGCAGCACGATTACCACCAGCCGCGCGTCGCCGGGCACCGCCGCCAAGGTCACCGGCGTGATCAATGGCGAGGCCGCGAGCGAGCAGCCCACCGCAAGGCCCGACCGCAGAAGTTTTCGTCGCGTGACGTCCATGTGCAGGCTCCTTACCGGCGGTTGAATTCAGGGCTGGCCAAGACGATCACATGGCCTTCGATGCGATCCTCGGCCCCGGCCACGGCAAATCGCAGGGTGGGCGACGCGGCATCCCCGACGGCCGTGTCGAGAAAGTCGCGGGGGTCCGAGCCGCCGAGCATCCGCTTGGCGAACCCGTCGCTCCAGCGCAGCCGTGCCGAAAGGCCCACCGGCGTGATCCATGCCTCGGGTGCTTCGGGCCATCCGTCGGGACCCTGGGGCCGCCAGAGCGGTTGACCCATTTGCGCCAGCGGTTGCAGGAAGTCCCGGTTGACCTCGCGCGGGCGCAGGCCGCTGAGCTGCGCGGGATCGGTGCCTGCGGCGCGCAGGGCCGCCACCACGAACTCGAAGGGCGTCCGTGCCTTCACCGCCTGCGGGTGCCAGGCTCGGGGGTCGTGCAACATCACATCGTAGAGCGCCGTCAAGCGCGTGTCCGTGGCGAGATAGGCATCGGCCATATCCGCAACCAGGTCCCGTGGTGCCGGGGCGCCAAGGAAATGTACGACGAGCTTGCGCGCCAGGTGCTGGGCGGTCTCGGGATGTGCGGCGAGATCGTCAAGAACCTGCGCGATCGGCTCGATGCCCGGCCGGTCGCTGTGATAGGTGCGCCCCATCACGGTTTCCGGCCCCGGCTCCACCCGCCCGCGGTAGAAGGCGTAGCCATCGGGTCCATGGGCAAGCCCGGTGAGCAACTCGGCCAGCTCGCGCACATCGGTCTGGGTATAGCCCGCGTCAACGCCAAGCGTGTGCAACTCCAACAGCTCCCGCGCGAGGTTCTCGTTCAACCCCCGACCGCGTTCCAGCCCTGCGGGGCTGTTGGGGCCGAAACTCCGCCCCTGGTCGAGATACATCACCATGGCCGGGTGCGTGATCACCGCGCGCAGCATGTCCTTGAAGCGGCCGGTAATGTGCGGGCCGATGGCTGTCGCGTGCATGTGCGGCAAGGCCAGGGACAAGCGCGGGAAGGTCTGAGCCGCGGTAAAATGATCGATCCAGAACGCGAGCAGGCGCTGATCGAAGCCCGTGGGCGATTCCATCGCGGCCTGAACGGCGCGCCGCTGGTCCCGGCGCAGATACTGTGCGAAAGCCCGGTTGGCGCTGCGGCTGCGCTGCATGCTCCCGTCCACGCCCCTGTCGCGGTCCCGGCGGGCCTGCCGGATCATCTCGAAGATCGCGTAGCGCGTGTCCCAGTCGTCGGTAAACGGCAGGCCCGCGTCCGGCAGGCTGGCGAGCAGGCCCGCGGCATCGCGCACCTTCGCCCCGTCAGGCCGGGGGCCGTAGCCGTATCTGAACGCGGCGAGGGTTGCGGCGCTGACCATCCTGGCCTCCAGCGGCGAGTGTTCCTGCTACATATAGGATGCGCCGGGCGCAGCGCGAGAGGGGGAGGAGCCCCGGACCGAGGTCCGGCAGGGTTTCGCGTGTTTGCAGCTCCGCGCGGCCTCTGGTCCCCCGTTGGCCTTTGGGTCATAGTCGCGGCGGGAGGTGCTCCATGACGATATCGCACGATCAGATGCCCGAGCAGGCACTGGCCTGGCACCGGCAGGGCAAGGGTGCCGTGATCGCCACGGTGGTGGAGACCTGGGGCTCCGCGCCGCGCCCCATCGGGAGCCAGCTGGTGATCTCGGGGGAGGCTGAATTGGCCGGGTCGGTCTCGGGCGGCTGTGTCGAAGGTGCGGTGGTGGCCGAGGCCCTCGACGCCATCGAGAGCGGCAAGGCCAGTTCCATGACCTTCGGGGTCAGCGACGACGAGGCCTTTGCCGTCGGGCTCGCCTGTGGTGGGCAGATTCGCGTGATCGTCGAACCGGTGGGGCCACATGTTTCCGAGGACATGCTGGCCGACCTGGTCGCGGCCCGCGCCGCCCGGGCCCCGGTCGCGCTGGCGGTGAACCCGGACACGTGGGAGCGACGCCTTGTCCGCCCGGACACCGATGATCCGCTGTGCCCGGCGCTGATGTCGCGGGCACGGGCGGACAAGTCCGGTTTCGAAGGCGACTGGTTTCTCGGGCTGCATAATCCGCCCCTGCGCATGGTGGTGGTGGGGGCCGTACATATCGCCCAGCCCTTGCTGGCCATGGCGCGGCTGGCGGGGTATGATCCGGTCCTCGTCGATCCGCGGGCGGCCTTCGGCTCGGAGGCGCGCTTTCCCGGCGAGACGATCCTCGACGAATGGCCGGATGCCGCATTGAAGGCGCATGGGCTCGACGCGCGCACGGCGGTGGTCACCCTGACCCATGATCCCAAGCTGGACGATCCGGCCATCGAGGTTGCGCTTGGCGCGCCGTGTTTCTACCTCGGCTGTCTCGGATCGACGCGGACCCACGCCAAACGGGTCGCGCGCTTGCAGGAGGCCGGGTTCGACGAGGCCGCGATCGCGCGCATCCACGCGCCCGTGGGTCTCGACATCGGGGCAAAATCGCCCGCCGAGATCGCCATATCGATCATGGCCGAAATCACGGACCGGCTGCGGAAGGCGCCATGAAGTTCGGAGCGGTTCCCTTGACCAAGGCGGAAGGCGCCCTGCTGGCCCATGCGCTGCGGCTGCCGTCGGGCAAGCTGTCCAAGGGGACGGTTCTGACCTCGCAGATGCTGGCCGAGATCGCGCAGACCGGTCTCGACGAGGTGATCGTCGCCCGGCTCGAGCCGGGGGATATCGATGAGAACGCCGCTGCGGCGCGGGTGGCCGCCGCGCTGGTGCCAGAGGCCTCCCGGCCGCATCTGCGGATCACCGAGCCCTTCACAGGTCGGGTGAATATCGTGGCGGAAGCCTCTGGAATAATTGAGATAGATGTTCCGGCCATCGAGGCGCTGAACTCCGTCGATCCGTTGATTACCCTGGCCACCGTGCCGCAATATGCCCGCGTTACACCGGGTATGCTGGTCGGGACGGTCAAGATCATTGCCTATGGCGTGGCCGCCGACGCCGCGCAGCAGGCCGCGCAGTGTGGCGCGGGCAGCTTGCGTCTGCGCCCGGCCCGCTACAGCTCCGCGGGGCTGGTTCTGACGGAGTTCGGGCCCGCCGATGCCCGTTTGCGCGACAAGAGCATTGCGGCGATCGAGACGCGGCTGATCCAGCTGGGCATGTCATTGGCCGAGACCCGCGTGACCGGCCACAACACCGCCGAGATCGGGGCGGCCCTGGCCGGTCTCGATGGTGAGATGGCGCTCTTGCTGACCGCCTCCGCCACCTCGGACCCGGCGGATGTCGGGCCGGAAGGGGTGCGCGCGGCAGGCGGACAGGTGACCCGGTTCGGCATGCCCGTGGACCCGGGCAACCTGTTGTTTCTGGGCGAGATCGGGCCGCGGCCGGTGATCGGGCTGCCGGGTTGTGCGCGGTCGCCCGCGCTCAATGGCGCGGATTGGGTGCTGGAGAGGGTGGCGTGCGGGTTGCAGGTCACGGGCGCGGATATCGCGGCCATGGGGGTTGGCGGGCTTCTGAAGGAAATCCCCAGCCGCCCGCAACCGCGCCGTCCCCGGCGCAAGCCGGAGTGACCGCGCAGGCGCGCAGGCTCAGGTTTTCGCGGCGAGCGCTTCGTCGAACTTGATCGATTCACCGCATCCGCAGGCATCGACCACATTCGGATTGCGGAACTTGAACCCGGATTCGAGCAGGGAGGTTTCGTAATCGATCTCGGTCCCGAACAGGAACATCTGCGCCATGGGCGCGATCATCACCCGGGCTTCGCCGGTCTCGACCACCTCGTCATGGGGGTCGATCTCGTCCACGTAGTCCATGGTGTATTCCATGCCCGCGCAACCGCCCTTCTTGACCCCGATCCGCAGGCCTTGCTTGTTGCCCTGCGCCATGAGCTTGCCGATATGCGCCGCCGCACGGTCGGTGATGGTCACGGGGGCCTTGCCGGGGATACCAAACATGATCAGGGTCCTTTGCGTCTGGAGCAGATGTAGGCGCCGCGTATGCGTGCCACAAGTCCGAGGCGGACGGGTTACATGAAGCCCAGTTCGAGCCGGGCTTCGTCGGACATCATTTCCATGCCCCAGGGCGGCTCCCAGGTCAGGGCCACGTTGACCTGCTTCACGCCGGGCAGCGGCTCGACCGCTTCGGCGACCCAGCCGGGCATTTCGCCCGCCACGGGGCAACCCGGGGCCGTGAGGGTCATGATGATATCCACCTCGGCCTCGTCGCTGATCTCGATCGTGTAGATCAGGCCGAGATCATAGATGTTCACCGGGATCTCCGGGTCGAACACCGATCGGCAGGCCTCGACGATCTGCTCGTGCAAGGGGTGGTCCGTGCTCGAAGGCCGGATCAGCGGCGCACCTTCCATCGGGGGGGTCTCTACGCTCATATCTATCTCTCAGGATTGTTGACCAAAGATATAAGGTTTTGCGTCCCGCCCGTAAAGGGGCGCTAACGTGTGGAGCGAACCACCTCGCGCAACCAGCTGTTCCGCGCAGCATTGTCGTTGCGCACATGCCAGAGCATGTCATGGGTGATCGGGGGCAGCGCCATTGGCGGTGTGCTGTAGCTGAAGTCCTTGAAGACGGTCTTGTGCAGTCGCAGGGGCATCGTCGCCACGTAATCGGAATCGCGCATGAGTTCCGCCAGTGTGTGGGAATTGGGTGCGGTCATCCGGATGCGCCGAATGATGCCCTGTCGCTCCAGTTCTTGTCCGACCGAGCTCTTTATGGATGCTCCGAAGTCGAGGGCCGCATGCTTGGCTTCCACGAAATCCTCGACGCTTTCGATCGGGCCACGTTGCTTGGGGCAGTAGTAACAGACAGATCGGTCCGAATAGAGCCGCTCGGCCAGCAACAGGGACGGGTAACTCGGCAGGCTCACGGCGATCACCAGGTCTGCCGCCCCGGCAGAGAGCAGTTCGCCGGCATTTACCCGTGAACCCATGTCGTGGAAGTGGATGGTGACATGGGGGGCGGCCTTGCAAATCCGGGCCTTGATCTCGATGAGCTTGGGCAGGATTTCGGTCACGTTGGTCGCGATCCGGAAGGCCCCGGTGTCTTGGGCCGGGTCATAGGTGGCGCTTGTGCGTAACCCCTCCAGACCGATCAGAACCGCGCGCACCCGGGGTGCCAATTCCTTTGCCGTGTCGGTCGGCGCAATGCCACGACCCGATTTGACGAATAGCGGATCGCCGAGTGCTTTTCGCAACCTTTCCAGCCCATGGCTGGCCGTAGATTGCGTGATCCCCAGTTGATCCGCGGCCCGACTGACCGAAACAGTATCGAATACACACAGGAATAGCTTCAATTGACGGCCGTCGAGGCCGTAGATATCCAGATCCTTCATACCCTCGCTCGAGTCCCTGAAGGGGTGCGCGCACGGAAAACCGTGCAAACACCGCATTTTATATGCGTGGGCATGCGTCCGTGAGTGTGGCTTGGATGCGGCGTGCCCGATGGGTCGTATCGATTAATCCGATACATATAATATCATGCATCAATTGATCTCATCAAACAAGAGTGTGAATGTCAGGCCAGTGTCGCGCAGTTACGGGATGAGGCAATTCCGTCAGACGGCAGAATGGAATGACAAAATAGGCAAGGCATGGAAAATAATCTCTTACAGGACCCCGAAAAGAAGCGAGATGCTCGAAAGAGGGTTGATCTTGCCTGGCTCCCGGACGAGTTGGAAAATCTGCTCTTTCTTGTCGCGCGTGCGGGTATGACCGCAACGGCGCGCGACTTGCGTTTCGCGATCCGAAGTGCGCAGGTCGAACTCGCTCACCGCGGCGGCGGGACGCAGGTCGGAAGCGGGGGTCCCCTCCGGTTTTCGCGTGACGAGAGCGGACAAGGCTCCTAACAGCAGGGCATGACACAGAGATTTTCCTTCACGCGCCTCGGACAGGACGGGGCGGCGCGGCTTGGCCGTATCAACACGCCCCGCGGAGAGATCCGGACGCCGGCCTTCATGCCGGTGGGCACGGCGGCCACGGTCAAGGCCATGCGCCCCGAAAGCGTGCGCGAGACCGGGGCGGATATCCTGCTGGGCAATACCTACCACCTGATGCTGCGCCCCACGGCGGAGCGGATCGCGCGCCTCGGCGGGTTACACAGGTTCATGAACTGGGACCGGCCGATCCTGACCGATTCCGGCGGGTTCCAGGTGATGAGCCTGACCGGGTTGCGCAAGCTCACCGAGCAGGGCGTGACTTTCAAGAGCCATATCGATGGCTCGAAACACATGCTCAGTCCCGAGCGGTCGATGGAGATCCAGAAACTGCTCCGATCGGATATCGTCATGTGCTTCGACGAGTGCCCGGCCTTGCCCGCGCCGCGGGAGCGGATCACCGAGAGCATGGAGTTGTCCATGCGCTGGGCCGCGCGGTCGCGCGAGGCGTTCGGGGACTGGCCGGGGCATGCGCTCTTCGGGATCCAGCAGGGCGGGCTGGAGGAGGATCTGCGCGGCAAGAGCGCCGAGGCGCTGCGGGCCATCGAGTTCGACGGCTACGCAGTCGGCGGGCTCGCGGTGGGCGAGGGGCAGGAGGCGATGTTCGGCGTGCTGGATTACGCCCCCGGAATGCTGCCCGAGGACAAGCCGCGTTACCTGATGGGGGTCGGCAAGCCCGGCGACCTGGTGGGCGCGGTCAAGCGGGGCATCGACATGTTCGACTGCGTGCTGCCGTCGCGGTCGGGCCGCACGGGGCAGGTCTTCACCCGGCGCGGGGTGGTCAACATCAAGAACGCGCGCCATGCGGATGATCCGCGTCCGCTGGACGAGGATTGCACCTGCCCGGCCTGCCGCAGTTACAGTCGGGCCTATCTGCACCATGTGTTCCGGGCCGGTGAAATTCTGTCCTCGATGCTGCTGACCTGGCACAACCTGCATTACTACCAGGAGTTGATGCAGGGGATGCGCGATGCGATCGGTGCCGGGGATTTCGCAGGGTTCGAGGCGCGGTTTCTGGCGCAGCAGGCCGAGGGCGATATCGCGCCGGTCTGAGGGCGGGGCCGGTCTGGCCGCTGCGACGCGGCCGTGAGGCGCGTGGAGGCGCAAACGCTCAAAACGGGCGAATGACCCGCTTCGGGCGGCGATCTGGCCTCTGAAACCTTCCCCGCGGGGAAGGTTTTGTGGCGTGTTTACAATAATTTAACCGTGCGGAGCGCTAGGGAAATCTTAATCCGCCTGTGCCCTTCGCGGCCCGTCGCAGGCGCGCTGCGGGAGCGTGTCAGAGATCGACGCCGGTGCCTTGCAAAACGCCATGCTCCATGGCGTAGCGGGTCAGCCCCGCGGTGGACGATATGCCCAGCTTGCGCTTGATGTTCTTGCGATGGGTCTCGACCGTCCGGACCGAGATGTCCAATGTCGCCGCCACTTCCTTGTTGGACTTTCCCGAGGCCAGTTGCAGCAGGATCGTCTGCTCCCGCGAGGTCAGCGGTTCGCGCCCGTCGGCCGTGTTGGGCTCCAGTGAGGCCGACGCGCCGGTGCACATGTAGGTCTCGCCTCGCATCACGGCCTCGATGGCGAGGCGGATCTCGTCGGTAAGCACATCCTTGAGGATATAGCCCCGCGCGCCGTGGCTCATGGCGGTCGAGATGTATTCGGCGCTGTCATGCATCGACAGGATCAGGATCCGGGTGTCGGGGCATTTTTCCAGCACCATCTCGGTCGCGCTCAGCCCGTTGATCTCGGGCATGTTCAGGTCCAGCAGGATCACGTCCGGCGCAAGGGTTTCAACCTGCTCGACCAGCTCGCGCCCATTGCAGAGGCGTCCGATGACCTGCAGGTCGTCGTAGGTTTCAAGGATCGCCTCGATGCCCTCTGCGACCATCGGATGATCATCGACGATAACGACCTTGGTGCGCGGCGGCGTATCGGGTGCGAGTGTCATGCGCGGACCTTTCGGACGGGGGCCGCGGTGCTGCGGGCGGCCGGTTCTGGGGGCAGGATGTGACTGAGTGGCACGGTGGCGTCAATTCGGGTGCCAGCCTCCGAGGAGAAAACCTGCAGCGTGCCGTCGAGCTGTTCGACCCGCTCCTGCATGTTGCGCAGGCCGAGCCCGCCCGCGCCGCGGGAGACATTGGCCAGGCCGCGCCCGTTGTCGGCCACCCGCAGGGTCGCGCCGGTCTGGTGTCCGAAGAGGTCCAGATGCACTTCGGTGGCCTGGGCGTGACGTTCGATATTTGTCAGGGCCTCCTGGGCGATACGGTAGAGCGCGATCTTGGCCTCCGGGTCGAGGCGATTCCGGAACACGACCGTTTTCATTTCCGCGCGGATGCCGGTGCGCTTGGTGAACTCCTCGGCCAGGTCTTGGATCGCAGGGCCGAGGCCAAGATCGTCGAGCTGTCCCGGGCGCAGGTCGCGACTGATGCGGCGGACCTCCTGGATGGCGCCGTTCAGCCCATCGATGCCCTTCTCGATATTCTCCTGGGCGCGCGCGTCGCCGGTCTGGACCCGCCTTCGGGCCAGTTCCAGCGCGTAGCGGATGCCCACGAGAAGTTGGCTGATGCTGTCATGCAACTCGCGGGCCACGCGGCCGCGCTCTTCCTCCTGGGTGTCGAGGACGCGCTGGGTCAGCGCCTTGAGTTTGGCGTCTGCCAGCCGCCGCTCGCGGATGTTGATCAGCAAACCGGAGGCAAACACCGCCAGCAGGGCCGCCAGCGTGATCGCCCCGATCCAGAAGAAGGTCTGCGCGATGCGGGACTCGGTCGCGGCGCGGGCCGCGGCCACGTGCGTCAGCACGTCGTCGATGAAAATGCCGGTCCCCAGCGCCCATTGCCAGTCTTGCAGGCCGACCACGTAGGTGATCATCCGCGCCTCTTCGCCCGTGGAGGGTTTGACCCAGTCATAGGTGTGATACCCCGCCCCGGCGCGCGCGATGCGGACCAACTCGTCCACCACGGGGACGCCGTTGCTGTCGGTGCGGCCGGTCCAGTTGCGGTTGATCAGCTCGGTCTGGCGCGGGCTCACGAGGTTGGTTCCGTCATAATGATAGACGAAGAAGAACCCGTCGCGCCCATAGAGCATGGCGGCGAGGATCTGGGTCACCCGTTCCTTGGCGGCCTCGTCATCGGGGGCGGCGCGGCCGTATTCGGCAAAGAACGCGGTGCGGGCCAGCTGGATGTAATTGCGCAGCTCGCGCTTCTTGGCCTCGATCAGCTGGGTTTCCAGCCCTGAGATCTCGCGCTCCGCCAGTTGACGGCCCTGGTCGGCCACCACGACCGAGATCGCGGCCACCGCGAGCACGAGTGGAATGGTCGCCAGCAGAAAGAGCTTCTGGCCATAGCTGACCTGCAAGCGCTTCAGATACGGGGCAATGAACCGGGCCATGTCAGGTTCTAGCGCCTTCCGCGGACCGATGCCAAGCGTCGCGTTCGGCCGTTTGACGTTACGGAAGCCTGCCCTTCAGATATTATTTTCATCAATACCGACTGGTGGGTATTCCGCGTTGCAGGTGGATTGTCTAGGTTCGCGCCACTGTTAACGATCCGCCCATCTTGCAAAGGGTGGGCATCGACAAACCCGAGGGGAGGATTTTATGGATCGTCGTTCTTTTTTGCGGACATCGGCACTGGGCGGGACCGCGGCTGCGGCAAGCGCAGGGTTGGCCGCACCGGCCATCGCGCAGAGCACGCGCACACTGACCATGGTGACGTCCTGGCCGCGCGGCTTCGCGGTTCTGGATGATGCTGCGACCTACTTCAACGAGGCGGTCAATGCGATGTCGGGCGGCAGCCTGATCATCGAGAAAAAGGCCCCGGGTGAGCTTGTCGGTGCGTTCGAGGTATTCGACGCGGTGGCCGCAGGTCAGGCCGACATCTACCATTCGGCCGACTACTACTGGATCGGACAGCATCCGGGCTACGCATATTTCTGCGCGGTGCCTTTCGGCGCGACGGCACAGGAACTGACCAACTGGTACTACCATGACGGGGGTCAGGACCTGCACAACGAGCTGGGCGCGATCTTCGGCATGCACTCCATGCAGTGCGGCAACTCCGGCTCCCAGTCCGGCGGCTGGTTCCGCAACGAGATCACCTCGGCCGAAGACTTCAACGGTCTGCGCTTCCGGATGCCGGGCCTCGGCGGGCAGGTGCTCGGCAAGCTCGGCGCCTCGGTGCAGAACATCCCCGGTGGCGAGCTCTACCAGGCGCTGTCTTCGGGTGCCCTCGACGGTCTGGAGTGGGTCGGTCCCGCCGCGGACGAGAAGGCCGGCTTCCAGGAGGTCGCCAAGATCTACTACACCGCCGGCTTCCACGAGCCGGGCTCCGGGCTGACCGCATCGGTCAACCTGGACGTCTGGAACGAGCTGTCGCCGGAACATCAGGCGATCATGGACAACGCGGCCAAGGCCACGACGAACTACCAGCTGAGCCAGACACTGGCCATGAACGGCGCAGCCTTGGCGCGTCTGCAGGCCCAGGGCGTGCGCACCCTGCAATTCCCCGACGATGTCTGGGATGCGTTCGGCGCGGCCTCCAAGGAAGTTCTCGACGAAAACATGGGCGACGAGCTCTATGCCAAGATCCGCAACAGCTTCGACGCCTCGCTGGCCAAGAGCTCGGACTGGCTGCTGAAGTCGGACGCCTATTTCGTGGAGCAGCGCAACCGCGTGCTCGGCTAAAGCGACAAGACGAACGGCAAGGGCCCCCGAGCGGGGCCTTTGTCTCATGGACAGACCGGGGTGGCACGGCGAGGTCTGTCCGTCGCGCCCCGAGATGACGATGAGGGAACTCCCATGGAGAGTGAAGCGCAAGTCAGTGCTCTGGCGAGTATCGCAGGCGGGGTCTGGTGGGTCCTCCAGAATATCGGATTGGCTTTCTACAACACCGCCTGGGCGATCCTGAACCCGGGCCAATGGCTTGGCTGGATCGGTGGGCTTGAGACGACCGAAGACAAGGAAGCGCTGATGCGCTTTGCCTATTACGGCGCCTCGGTGGAGTTCTTCTTTTTCCTGCTGACGGCTTTCCTCGTGGCCCTTGCCATCGGCATCGCGCGGCCCCGGGCCATGTGGGGCATGGTGATCGGGCTGGAAGGGTTCGCGAACGTGGTCGGGCGCGTCGCGGCCTGGGCGGGTTTGCTGATGGTGGTTCAGCAGATCCTGATCGTGATGCTGCAGCGGTTCTTCCTCGTCAGCCAGATTTCAATCGGGCCGTTCGGGTATACATTTACCAAGGATCTCAGTTGGTTCGGCGAGGAACTTAAACTTTATAACGCGATCGTCGTCTGCCTGTGCTGCGCCTATACGTTCGTTCAGGGCGGGCATGTGCGCGTGGATCTGGTCTATTCGGTGGTCAAGCACCGAACCAAGAAGGTGATCGACATGGCGGGCAGCCTTCTGTTCATGATGCCGGCCATGGTGCTGATCTGGCTCTATTCGTGGTTTTTCATGTGGCGCCACCTGATCACACCCAAGATCAGCGCGTCCGACCCGTTCGACCGGATGATGTTGAAGGCGCGCGCGGTGCGCTGGAATGTCGAAACCGTGGGCTTCAGCCCGCAAGGGTTCGACGGATATTTCCTGTTCAAGATCCTGATCTGCCTGTTCGTGGCCATGGTCTTCCTGCAGGCGGTGGCGTTCTTCTTTCGCTCTTTCCAGGAATGGCGCGAGGGCGAGGAGAGCGCTGGCAAGTATCACGACAAGGATGCCTTGGGTGACGAAGACGCCGAACGCGTCGCGGAAATCCACTAGGGCATGGGGCTGACATCATGATTTTCGGTTTGGACGGCATCGAGATTGGCCTGATCATCGTGTTCCTGTGCCTGTTTGGCGGGATCATGTCGGGCTTCCCCGTGGCCTTCGCCATCGGCGGGGCGGGGGTGATCTCTTTCGGGATCATCGCGGCACTGGACAGCGCGGGGCTGCTCATTCACCAGGCAATCGACACGGGCAGCGCGGAATACGCGGCCCTGATGGCCGAGGGCGTGGCGCGCGAGGCGATCAGCGTGTTCCGCTACCCCGAACTGCCTAGGGTCGAAGAGGCGCTCTTTCCCGGCGGCTGGGAACAGGCGATGGATCGGAACCTGTCCTTCATCGTCAACCGCCTGAACGAGCGGGTGATCGCGGGCCAGAGCATCGAGACATTGTTGGCGGTTCTGATGTTCGTGATGATGGGCATCACGCTGGAGCGCTCCAAGATCGCCAATGACCTGCTGACCACCATGGCGCGGGTGTTCGGCCCGCTGCCCGGCGGTCTGGCCGTGTCCATCGTGGTGGTGGGGGCCTTCCTTGCGGCCTCCACGGGGATCGTGGGCGCGACCGTCGTGACCATGGGGCTGCTGGCCCTGCCCACCATGTTGCGCAACGGCTATTCCAAGGAGCTGTCCACCGGCGTGATCGCGGCCTCGGGCACGCTGGGCCAGATCATTCCGCCGTCCATTGTGATCGTCCTGCTGGGGACACTGGCGGGCGACATGTACGCCACCGGGCAGGAGAAGCGCGCGGTTCTTGCGGGGTGCACCGACGCGCTGACCTTCCTCGGCGAGCCGGCGGTTCTGTCGGTGGGCACGCTCTTCCAGGCGGCCGTGCTGCCGGGGGTGATGTTGGCGGTGCTCTATGCGCTTTATGCTTTTGGCTACGCGGCCTTCAATCCCTCCAAGGCTCCACCCGTGGTCAGTGATGCACCCGCCGGTGAGGTCATTACCCGCAACGAGGCGCTGACCTGGTTTCTGGTGGCGCCTTTCGGTCTGATTGCGGCGATCATCCTGTCGATGAATGTGGGCGTGATCGGCTCCCAATCGACCGCCGTGTCGACCATGACGGAGCTGGGCGAGACAGCGGAGCTGCGCACAAATGTCAGCCCGGCCTGCCAGGCCTCGATGATCGAGCTGCACGGGCAGGAAAAATGGGATCTGGCCGTCGCGCAGGCTGAACAGATCGCCGCAGGCGGCGGGGCTGCAGAGCGCCGCGACCTGACGGCCGAAGAGCTCGAGGTGGCTCAGGCCGAGCGCCTGGAAGATATCGCGCCCATCGGCACGGGCCTGAGCGTGTTCTTTCTGCTCTTCGGGCTGATGCTGATCGTGGCCCGTGGCGTGGCCCCTCTGGCCAACCCGGTGCCGCTGCTGATCGGCGGGGCAGGGGTCGTGCTGGCCTTCCTGACAGATGCCCTGCTGATCCCGGCGACCATGTCGCCCGGTGGCGCGTTCACGTTGCTGGCGATCCCTTTCGCCATGGTTGTTTATGGCTCTCGGGCGGCGATCACGCGGCTGGCGCAGAACGATCTGATCCGCGTGGTGTTCCCACCGCTGGTCCTGATCGTGGCGGTGCTCGGCTCGATCCTGGGCGGGATTACCAACCCGACCCCGGCGGCGGCGCTGGGCGCTGGCGGGGCGATCATGCTCGCGGCCTATCGCAAGCTGCGCGAAGAAGAGCGTAACGCCAAGCTGATCATCGGCGCTTCCTTCGCGCTCGTTATCCTGATCGTCATCGGCATCAATTTCGACCTGCGAACGGGCGTGGCGGATGTGAGCTTCCAGGATTGGGTGGCGATCATCATCGCCCAGGCGGCCTATCACGTGGCGGTGCTGGGGCTGCTCTATTCGTGCTGGGTGCTGTTCACCCGCGGGGTTTTGAGCCCGGTGGTGCGCGAGACGGCGAAGGTGACCTCGATGGTCTTCACCATCCTGATCGGATCGCAGCTCCTGAACCTCGTGGTGATCTCCTTTGGCGGAGAGCATTACATCCAGGAGTTCCTGCGCAGTTTCGACAACGAGCTGGTGGTGTTCCTGATCGTGATGCTGGTGCTGTTCATCCTGGGCTTCGTGCTCGATTTCCTGGAGATCATCTACATCGTGATCCCGATCGTGGGTCCGGTGATCTATGGCGGCACAATGGACCCGAAATGGGTGACGATCATGATTGCCGTGAACCTGCAGACCTCGTTCCTGACACCGCCTTTCGGCTTCGCGCTGTTCTATTTGCGCGGGGTGGCGCCGCCTTCGGTGACCACGGGTCATATCTATCGCGGGGTGTTGCCGTTCGTGTTGATCCAGGTGGCGGCCCTGGGAATGCTCTTTGCCTTCCCGGGCGTGGTGACCATCGTGCCGAACCTGCTGGGGAACTGATTAACCTTTATTAACAAGCGAAAGGGCGGCCCGAGGGGGCGCCCTTTTTGCATGCGAACTGGTCCGAGGGGGCAAAACAATCATTGTGTTTTGACCTCCACTGGATTTATCTAGGCGAACGGGCGTTCGCCAAGCGTATGGCGATGCCGTCCGGTTTCAGGTTTACCTGCCCCCGCTTCATGGACCAAGGCATCAACGCCGATCCTTTGCAGGGTGCAGTGTTTTCAAGGGGCTGACCGCTCTGCGCACTCTACGCGGCCGTCATCCCCTGTTCATTCCGCAAAGCTCTTGCGGGTTCGGTTTGCTCCCTCGGGAGCTGGAGAAACGCGATGAAACGCGACAAGGCGAGCAGGCAGGCTGCAAGACATGCAGCCGAGGTGACCGGGGTTCTGTCCCCGACCGTGCTGCGCCGCGCGATATCCATTGCACAGCAAAATACACGGCTGACATCCCGGGGGCTTGCGCCACCCGGGCCATTTCTGTCGTGCAGAAAGACAACATGGCAAAGAAGATGCTCATCGATGCCACCCACGCGGAAGAGACCCGCGTTGTGGTGGTCGACGGAACGAAGGTCGAGGAATTCGACTTTGAGTCGGTAAACAAGCGGCAACTTGCGGGAAATATCTATCTGGCGAAAGTGACACGGGTCGAGCCGTCCCTGCAGGCGGCCTTCGTGGACTATGGTGGCAATCGCCACGGGTTCCTCGCCTTCTCGGAAATTCACCCGGACTACTATCAGATCCCGGTGGCGGATCGCGAGGCGTTGCTGGCCGAGGAAATGGCCTTTGCAACCGCCGATGCGGAAGAGGACGAGGTCAAGCCGAAGAAGCGCCGTTCCCGTCGCCGGAAGAAGGTCGAGACGTCGGACGAGGACGCGGCCGAGGTCACTGCCGACAGCAATGCCGCCGAGGCCGAGACGGCACAGGACGCGGACGCTGCCGACAGCCCGGATGCAAAAGACGCCCCGGCAGTCGAGGCGGCGCAGGCTGCGCCGGAAGATGTCGCAGAGGACGCGCCGACAACCGAGACCGAAGCGCAGACAGCCGAGGCCGAACCGGCCGAGACCGCCGAGGCGGACGAAGATACCGCCAAGCCCCCCATGCCGCACGCGGTAGAGGGCGATGACCCGACCGTGAAATCCGAAGAGGTGAGCGAGGCCGACGCGGACCCGCAAGCCGAGCCCGGATCCCCGGCAGCGGAGGAGGCCCCTGCCGAGGACGCCCCTGCCGAGGACAAGCCGGTCGCCGAAGCCGCGCCGCGCCAGACACAGTCCATCCCCGGCATGGACGTGGTCGAGACCGACAGCGAGGCCGAGGACGGTCCGATCCTCGTGGCCGAAGCCGCGGGCGCCGGCCCGGATGGCGATAAGGAAACCGCCGAGAAGCCCAAGCGCCGTCGCAGCCGACGCCGCAAGAAAACCGATGTCGAGGTGTCCGAGGAGGCCACGGACGAGACCGCGGCGGCCGACAGCGACGCCGCAGACCAGGATGACGGTATCGAGGATGTGGCCGACGAGGATGTGGCCGAAGAGATCCGCCGCCCCCGCCAGCGCCGGGAGCGCCGCTACAAGATCCAGGAAGTCATCAAGGTCCGTCAGGTCCTGCTGGTTCAGGTCGTCAAGGAAGAGCGTGGCAACAAGGGCGCGGCCCTGACCACCTATCTCAGCCTCGCGGGCCGCTACTGCGTGTTGATGCCCAACACCGCCCGCGGCGGCGGCATCAGCCGCAAGATCACCAATGCAGTGGACCGCAAGAAACTCAAGGAGATCGCCTCCGAGATCGAGGTGCCGCGCGGCGCGGGCCTGATCGTGCGCACGGCGGGGGCCAAGCGGACCAAGACCGAAATCAAGCGGGACTACGACTACCTCAAGCGGCTATGGGAGCAGATCCGCGACTTGACCCTGAAATCCATCGCGCCCGCCCCGATCTATGAGGAAGGCAACCTCATCAAGCGCTCGATCCGCGATCTTTACAGCCGCGATATCGACGAGGTGCTGGTCGAGGGGGAAGAAGGCTACCGGGTGGCCAAGGACTTCATGAAGATGCTCATGCCGTCCCACGCCAAGAACGTGAAGCTCTACAATGAGAACCTGCCGCTCTTTGCGCGGTATCAGGTGGAAAGCTACCTCGCGGGCATGTTCAACCCCACGGTGCAGCTGAAATCCGGGGGCTACCTCGTGATCGGCGTGACCGAGGCGCTGGTGGCGATCGACGTGAACTCGGGCCGGGCCACCAAGGAAGGCTCGATCGAGGAGACCGCGCTCAAGACAAACCTGGAGGCCGCCGAGGAAGTGGCCCGCCAGGTCCGCCTGCGCGACCTCGCCGGTCTGATCGTGATCGACTTCATCGACATGGAAGAGCGGCGCAACAATACCGCTGTCGAGAAGCGTCTGAAGGACAAGCTGAAGACCGACCGCGCGCGCATCCAGGTGGGCCGCATCTCGGGCTTTGGCCTTCTGGAGATGTCGCGCCAGCGCCTGCGTCCGGGGATGCTGGAAATCACCACCCAGCCTTGCAACCATTGTCATGGCACCGGGCTGATCCGGTCGGATAATTCCTTGGCGCTGTCGATCGTTCGCGCGCTGGAAGAAGAGGGCATGCGCCGCCGCGTGCGCGAGGTTCTCGTCAAGGCGCCGGTCAATGTCATCAACTACCTCTTCAACGAAAAGCGCGAGCATATCGCGCTGATCGAGGGGCGCTACGGTTTGTCCGTGCGGCTGGAGGCCTCGAACGAACTTTCGGGGGCGGACTTCACCATCGACAAGTTCAAGACCGCGACCCGCAAGGTGGTCGAGCTTGACGCGCCGGTTGTGTCGATCGACACCTCGGGCGTGGACGAGGCCGAGATCGTGGAGGAGCCCGACGAGGAAGAGGCCGACACCGAGACCGAGGCAGAGACTGCCGCCACCGAGGAGACCAGCGAAGAGCAGGCCCCGCGCAAGCGCCGCCGCCGTCGCCGCCGCTCCCGCCGGGGCGGTGGGACCGAGAACGGCGAGTCCAACGGAGATGGCAGCGACGAGGCACAATCCGCCGCAGACGCGGACTCCTCGGATCAAGCTGACATTTCCGAAGAAGCGGAGTCCTCCCAACCGGCGGTTGAGGCAGAGGCAGAAGAGGCCCCGAAACCCAAGCGTCGTCGGCGTCGTCGCCGGAAGTCCGACGCAGAAGAGGGTGAAGCTGCTCCCGATGGGGATGCTGTCTCTGAAGACGTCTCTGCGCCTGAACCCGCCCCGACCCCCGAGCCGGTTGCGGAGGCCAAGGCCGACGCGCCTGCGGCGGAAGCCGAGCCTGTAGCGGAGGCCGAAGCGCCGGTTGAACCCGCAGAGTCTGAGGCGCCCGCCCCGGAGGTCGATCCCACGCCGGAGACGGCCGAAACGGCCCCTGTCGAACACGGAGACGAGGCATCCGACACGACCGATGAGGAGACCGGCCAACCGGTCTCCGAAGAGGCATCGGAAGCGGAGGCCGAAGACCCCCAAGCCGTGGAGCCCGAGCTTGCAGAGGCCGCCAACGAGGCTGCGCCCGCGCAGGACGACGACACCAAGCCCAAGCGGCGCGGGTGGTGGTCGCTCGCGCGCTGAACTGGTATCCATATCGATCGGAAAAGGCGTCCCTCGGGGCCCCTTTTTCATCGGCTCAGGTTTTGCGGATCACGTAGAGTTGGCCGTCGTCCCGGTCGGTCTGGCGCAGCAGTTCATGACCGCTCTCGGCGCAGTAATGGGGCACATCGACGATCGCGGCCGGGTCATCGGCCAGCAGGTGCAACTCCGCGCCCTTGGGCAGGGATTTCAGCGCCTTGCGCGCTTTCAGGACGGGTAGGGGGCACAGCAACCCCCGGGCATCGAGATGGGTCTGATCGGACATGGCCCTTGAATACCGGCCTGTCGCCCGCGCTGCACGTAAATTCCGCAGCCCTTACGCCGCTTTCGGCTCTGGTGATCTATCCAAGCCCCGGAGCGCGGGCTAGGGTCGCGCAAAACGCGAGCGATGCGAGCCATGACATCCACGGAACAGGCGCCAGAGGTCCGGCGCCGCAAGGTGTTCTACCTGCCCGGGTATGACCCGTTTCCGCCCCGGCGATACCGCGAGATGTATCGCCGCGAGGGCCGCAAGCAGGCCGAGCTGTCGGGCTATGGCCTGAAGGTCGCGGGCCTGCCCGGGGGGACCGCCTGGCAGGTGGACTTGCGCGACGGTGCGCGAGAGGTCGTGACGCAGATCGAGGTGCTGGTCTGGTCCGATCTGGTGCAGGCGTCCATGACGGGCAATGTGCTGCGGTCCTACGCGGCGCTGGTGCGAACCGCGTGGATCTATCTTGCCAGCGGGGCCCTCTGGCGGTTGACGCGGTTGCGCAAGGGGCCGGTGCTGGCCGCGCTCTATCCGGTGGTGGCCTTGCTGGCGCAGCTGCTGCTGGCGCTGGGGGCGGGGGTGCTGTGTCTGCAGCTGGTCCCGGTGCCATGGCTGGATCTTTTGCTGGCGGTCGGGGTCTTCGCCCTCGTGCTGGAGGCCGGGTACCGGGCGGATCGCTGGCTCTATGCCCATTACCTGATGCGGGACTATGCCTATGCGGCGGGGCTGGGCGGGGCGTATCCGCCGGAGTTGCGCGCCCGGTTGTCGGGGTTCGCGGACCGTGTGGCCGAGGCGGCGCGCGGAGAGGTAGACGAAGTGCTGCTGGTGGGCCATTCCTCGGGCGCGTATCTCGGGGTGACGGTGTTGGCAGAACTGCTGCGTGCCGGGCGCCTGGAGAGCGGCGTGACGGTCGGGTTTCTCAGCCTCGGTCACGTCACGCCCATGGTGTCGGCCCTGCCGCAGGCGACGGAATTGCGCGGCGATCTGGCGGTACTGGGCCACCAGTCCCGGGTTTTCTGGCTGGATGTGACTGCGCCCGGCGATGGCTGCGCCTTCGCGCTGTGCGATCCGGTGGCCGTGAGCGGCGTGGCACGCGCAGACCAGACCGGGCCGCGCATCATCTCGGCGCGTTTCAGCGAGACGCTCGCGCCGGAAACCTGGGCAAAGCTGCGCTGGCGCTTCTATCGGCTGCATTTCCAGTATCTGCATGCGTTCGACCGGCCCGGGGATTACGACTATTTCCAGATCACGGCGGGGCCGCTGCGGCTCAAGGACCGGTTCGAGGCGCGGGCCCCTTCGCCCAGCGTGCTGCGCCGACGTGTCGTCGCATGAGGCCGCCCGCCCCGAAACCCGTGGCGCGGCAGGACCGGGTGTCGCTCTGGCAGTACCTGAAGCTCTTTCGCAAGGACATCCTGTCGGCGCAGCCCGCGCGGCTTTACCGCGCGTGGATGGCGGAGTTCCGGACGCCGTTTTTCCGCTCCTACCTGGTCAACGACCCTGTGTTGGTGCGCGAGGTGCTGCACGATGCGCCCGAGGATTTTCCGAAATCCGACCGGATCGCAGAGGGGTTGCGCCCGCTTTTGGGCGAGAGTGTCTTTTTGACCAATGGGGCGACCTGGGCACGCCAGAGACGGATCATCGATCCGGCCTTCGAGCGGGGCCGCGTGCGCGAGAGTTTCGCGGCGATGCAGGACGCGGCGCGCAATGCCGTGGCGCGGCTGGAGGCGCGGCGCGCGGCGGATCTGGTCGAGATCGAGGAGGTCTGCGCCCATGCGGCAGCGGATGTCATTTTTCGGACCCTGTTCTCGGTGCCCATAGATGATGCGATGGCAGCGGTAGTCTACCGCGCCTTCCGCGCCCATCAGCGCAGCCAGCCGATCCTAAACCTCGGCGCGTTCCTGCCCCTGCCGCGCTGGATGCCCCGGATGCACCGGGCCGAGACAAAGGAGACCGCGGCGCATCTGCGGGCGCTGATCGCGCAGATGA
This sequence comes from Dinoroseobacter shibae DFL 12 = DSM 16493, assembly GCF_000018145.1. Classification (NCBI taxonomy): domain Bacteria; kingdom Pseudomonadati; phylum Pseudomonadota; class Alphaproteobacteria; order Rhodobacterales; family Roseobacteraceae; genus Dinoroseobacter; species Dinoroseobacter shibae. The sequence goes on along the minus strand of NC_009952.1, from coordinate 2,466,561 downwards.
CGGCCCGGCGGCAGGCGGAGATCGCCGCTGGAACCGCGCCGCGGGATCTGGCCACGAAGATCATGACCACGCCGGACCCGGAGACCGGCGCCCGATTCTCGACCGACGAGATGGTGGACCAGGTCGCGATCTTCTTTCTGGCCGGGCACGAGACCAGCGCCAGCGCATTGGCCTGGGCGCTCTACCTGCTGGGCGCTGCGCCCGACGTGCAAGCCCGGGTCCGGGCGGAGGTGGCGGCGGTCGCACCTCTTGAAATGACATTCTCCGATCTGTCGAAATTGCCGCGCACGCGGGATGTCTATCGCGAGGCGCTGCGGCTCTACCCGCCGGTGCCGATGATGGTGCGGCAGGTGGAGGCGGCGCGCGTATGGCGGGGCCGGAAAATCCGGCGCGGCGCCCAGGTGGTGCTCAGCCCCTGGCATCTGCAGCGCCACACGCGGCTCTGGAGCGCGCCGGACGTGTTCGATCCCGACCGATGGCAGCGGGAGGAGACGCAACAGAGCCAGCGCGACGCCTATATGCCGTTCTCCGCCGGGCGCCGGGTCTGTCCGGGGGCGGGGTTCGCCATGGCCGAAGGAACCTTGATGCTGGCGGCGTTCCTGCAGGCGTTCCGGTTCGAAGCGGACCCGAACCACGTGCCGGTGCCCGAGGCGCATCTGACCGTGCGCGCGCGCCACGGGATCTGGTTGCGCGTCGGGGCCGCCGGCCAAGAGTTTTGAGCAAAACTCTTGGCAAAATCCTTGCTCAAGGATTTTGCGTCAGACCACCCGGCGGATCGGCTGGGCATTGCAGAAGATCACGATATCGCCGCCATTCTCAACCGCATGGAAGCCGCGTCTTCGGATCTCGGCCAGAAATTCGGCGCGCCCGACGATCCTCTCCACATCCCGCATGCGCCGCCGCACCACGCCGCCCTGGCGGGCTGTTTTCGAAGAAAAGACCTGGAGCATCCATGTCTCCGGGGATCTCGGGATCGGTCGCGTGCATCGCATGGCCGAAACCATGCCGCGCCACGGTAAACAGACCCTTAATCGCGATAGTGCCGTAGAATCGCCAGGCGAATGGCAGAGGCCAGCCCCAGATCCGCGCCGCGTTCGGCGTCGATTTCTGCGGCCAAGGCGTTGATCGGCATGTTGCGGTCGGCCGCCATGTCGCGGAATGCAGTCCAGAACTCGTCCTCCAGCGACACGCTGGTGCGGTGCCCGCGCAAGGTCAGGGAGCGTTTGACCGGGCGTCTAGTCATCCTCGGCATAATGCTGGTCGAGATGCTTCTTCTCGCGCTCGGCCCGCGAGATACGCAGCAGGCGTTCAGCCTTGCTCTCACCATGAAGAGTGGCTTTTTCCGAGGCAGTTACACGCTTTTCTTCACGTGCTTTCTGCTTTCTGATCGTGCGGAGATTCGTGACCTGGACCATGGTCGCAGGATGCGCATCTCCGCTCCGGATCACAAGTGGATGCAGGCGCCTGGCACCGGTTTTTCGATGCCAGGCATTAGAGGGACGTGTCAGCCCGGTGGGCGATGCGGTACACAGGATTGGTCGGTGGCGCAGCGCCTTACCTCGGGCCGATCATGTCCTCCGGGCGCACGACCTTGTCGAAGGTTTCCGCGTCAACGAACCCCAGCGCAATGGCTTCTTCCTTCAGGGTGGTGCCGTTCTTGTGGGCGGTCTTGGCCACCTTGGTGGCGTTGTCGTAGCCGATGGTGGGCGCGAGGGCCGTGACCAGCATCAGGCTTTCTTTCATCAACTTGTCGATCCGTTCTTCATTGGCGCGTGTGCCCATCAGCATCCGCTCGGTGAAGCTGTCGGCGGCATCGCCCAGCAGGGTCATGGATTGCAGCAGGTTGTAGGACATCATCGGGTTGTAGACGTTCAGCTCGAAATGGCCCTGGCTGCCGGCAAAGGAAATGGCCGCGTCATTGCCCAGTATATGGGCGCAGACCTGGGTCATCGCCTCGGCCTGGGTCGGGTTCACCTTGCCCGGCATAATCGACGAGCCGGGCTCGTTTTCCGGCAGGATCAGCTCGCCCAGTCCGGACCGTGGCCCGGAGCCGAGAAAGCGCATGTCGTTGGCGATCTTGTAGGCCGCCATGGCGGTCGTCTTGATCGCGCCGGACATGAAGACCATCGCGTCGTGGGCGGCGAGCGCTTCGAACTTGTTGGGGGCGGTCACGAAGGGAAGGCCGGTGATCTCGGCCATGTTGGCGGCCACGGTTTCGGACCAGCCCGGCGAAGTGTTCAGCCCTGTGCCCACGGCGGTGCCGCCTTGGGCCAGTTCGTAGATGCCGGGCAGGGCCATCTCGATCCGGGCAATGCCGTTGCGGATCTGCTTGGCGTAGCCGGAGAATTCCTGGCCCAATGTGAGGGGCGTGGCATCCTGGGTATGGGTGCGGCCGATCTTGATGATGTCCTTGAACTCTTCGGCCTTGGCTTCCAGCCCCTCGGCGAGTTTCACGAGCCCGGGCAGCAGCACGTCGCGCGCGGTGGTCGCGGCGGCGATATGCATGGCCGTGGGGAAGGTGTCGTTGGAAGACTGACCCATGTTGCAGTGATCGTTCGGATGCACCGGGTCCTTGGAGCCGATCACGCCGCCCAGGATCTCGATCGCGCGGTTGGCGATCACCTCGTTGGAGTTCATGTTGGACTGGGTGCCGGAGCCGGTTTGCCAGACCACCAGCGGGAAGTTGTCGTCGAACTTGCCGTCGATCACCTCGCCCGCGGCCTGGATGATCGCATCGGCCAGGCGGGCGTCGAGCTTGCCGCTTTTCTTGTTGGCCATGGCGCAGGCCTTCTTGATCACGCCGAGGGCGCGAACGATCGCCACGGGTTGCTTTTCCCATCCGATGGGGAAGTTCATGATCGAGCGCTGCGTCTGCGCGCCCCAATACTTGTCGGCAGGAACCTCGAGCGGGCCGAAGCTGTCGGTTTCGGTGCGGGTCTCGGTCATGGTCATGGGGGGACACTCCCTTCCGTATACGTTCGCATGCCGTTTACCGCTCAGGACAGGTCCGGGCAATCGGGGAATGGTGCCGCGTGCCCGGGCCAATTGGCGCAGGGCAGCAGGCGCGCTTACTTGCGAAAGGAATCGAGGCTGACGATCTCGGCGTCCTTGGACGTGCCAGGCTTCTTCTCGGTGGTGTCCTTGGCGGTCGGCTTGTGCGGGCGCGCCTCCGGCGGCGGAACGAGGGCCGTGACCTCATGGGTCTCTTCCTCGTCATCCTCCTCGTCCTCGAAATCGGCATCGTCCTGGGTTTCGAACCGCAAACCGAATTCCACGGAGGGGTCCACGAAGGTCCGGATTGCATCCAGCGGCACGGTCAGCGCTTCGGGCTGGTCGCCGAAGTTCAGCACCACCGAGAAATCCGCCTCGCGCACTTCCAGCCCGTCGAACCAGTGCTGCAGCACGATGGTCATCTCGTCCGGGTAGCGCTCGCGCAACCAGTCGGACAACTCGACCCCCGGGTGCTGGGTGTCGAAGGTGATGAAGAAATGATGTTCGCCGGGCAATCCGTCAGCAGCCACCTCACGCAGGACATCCTGAATGAGCGCCCGCATCGCCCGGTGCATTCGGTTTCCGTAATCGAGGCGTTCAGCCATTCGGGAGATCCTCATCGCGTGCAATCTCAGGTTAAGTAAAGTCACTTGGGATGGAAAGGTCCGGTCGTCAAAAAGAACATTTGCCGCGCAGGCGGTATCAGATCAGGGTGATGACCCCCGCAGCGGTGGCGCAAAAGGCAAGCACAACCGGGAATTCCAGCTTCAGGCGCAACATCAGGTAGGCCGCGAACAGGGTCAGGCCGAGGGCCGCCCCGTTCCACGAGGCCAGCAGCGGAAGCTCGGCCACCACACCCGGCACCGCCACCGGGCGCAAACTGTCGAACAGCACATGCAGCGCGAACCACAGCACAAGGTTCAGGATCACGCCCACCACAGCGGCGGTAATGCCCTGCAGAGCGCCGGTCAGGCGGGGCCGTGTGGCGATCCACTCCACATACGGTGCGAAGGTGAAAATCCACAAAAAACAGGGCACAAAAGTCACCCACAGCGTGATTAGCCCGGCGATCAGTGCCAGTCCGAGCCCGCCTTCGGCGAACCCTGCGAGAAAGCCCACGAATTGTGTGACCAGAATCAGCGGCCCCGGCGTCGTCTCCGCCAGACCCAGCGCGTCGATCATCTGCTCGGGCGTGAGCCAGCCCCGTTCCTGCACGACCTCTTGCGTCATGTAGGCAAGCACTGCATAGGCCCCGCCGAAAGTGACCACCGCGAGCTTGGCGAAAAAGAGGGCGATCTGGCTGAGCAGGTCGGCACCGCTGGCCCAGAGCACCGCGATGGGCGCGAGCCAAGCAGTCAACCAGGTCAGAATCGTGCCGATGGCAGGGTGGGGTAGGGCCTCGCTCTCCGCGGACGTCGTCACGGGCCCGCGGGCGCTCAACGCACCGTAAAGCGCCGCCGCGGCGATGATCGCAGGGAAGGGCACGCCGAACACGAAGAGCGCCGTGAAGCTGAGCGCTGCCAGCATCCATCGGTCCCGCGAGGTCAGCGTCTTGCGCGCAAGACCCAGGAGCGCCTTGAACACCAGGACGATCACGGCCGCCTGAATGCCCAGAAACACCCCGTCCACCAGGGGCAGATCGCCGAATGCGGCGTAGGCATAGGCGAGCGCGAAGATCACGCAGGCCCCCGGCACCACGAAGAGCCCCCCCGCGATCAACCCGCCCGGCGTGCCCCGCAGCTTCCAGCCCGCATAGGTGGCCAGCTGCATCGCCTCCGGCCCGGGCAGGAGCATGCAAAAGGACAGCGCGTTGAGGAATTGCGGCCGCGTCAGCCAGGCGCGGTCCTCGACCAGCTCTTCCTGCATCAGCGCGATCTGGGCCGCAGGGCCGCCGAAGGACAGAAGGCCGATGCGACCGAAGACGCGGGTCAGCTCCGACAGGGAGGGGGGCGTCATGGGGCCGGGTGCGGCATGGATGCGGCGCGGGGGCTCATCCGTGCAGGGCCACGCTGTCGGCGGGGGCCTCGGCCCGGTCGGTCATGCCGTAGTCGCGCAGCACATGGGCCACGCGCAGCCGGTAGTCGGCGAACATGCCCGCGCGGCCCGCGGTCTGCGCCCGCCGATGCTGCGTCAGCCGGCGCCATTCATCCAGCGCGGCTTCATCCCGGAAAAACGATACCGACAAGAGCTTGCCGGGGGTTGTCAGGCTCTCGAAGCGTTCGACCGACAGGAACCCGTTGATCTGCTCGACAAGGGGGCGCATCTCCGCGGCCATGGCGAGATAGGCGTCCTTGCGGCCCTCGGCGGGATGGACTTCGAATATCACGGCAATCATCTGGGGCTCCGGTCAGAACATGATCTGGGAAATTTCGCGGCGAATCTTCTCGCGCAGGGTGCGGGCATAGCTGCGATAGCCGCGGGCGGTCATCACGAAGCCGCCCCGGGTGATGACCGCGCGGCGAAAGTAATTGGTGATCGACAGGCCCAGCGACTCGATCGCCAGCGCATTGATCTCGATGCCCGCGCGTTCAGCGGCGCGGCGGGCCAGCCGCGGGTCGGAGCCCGCGTTATCCGGCCCATCGCCTGACACATCGATCACCTTGCGCGCGCAGTCCGGGACGGCCGCGAACTGCGCAAGCCCGAAGCTCAGCGCCTCGCCCACGGCGGTGTTTGACATGACATAGGCGCGCGGCATGGCACGGGCGCGGGCGGCGAAGGCCGCCAGGTCCGCCTGGCTGTGGATGCGTGTCCAGGGGATCGACAGGTTCTGCGCGTCCCGTCCGGACCATTGCATCACGGCCAGCGCCATACGGCCCCGGATCAGGGCCTCGGCGATCTCGGTATCGGCCAAGGCATCGGCCAGCCCTTCGGTTTGATACCGGTACTCGGCACTGTCGATGGATTGGGACACGTCGATGGCCAGCAAAAGCGCGGTCTGGCAGGCCCGCGCGGGCAGGGCGGGGACCAGCAGGGTCAGGGCCAAGGCGAGCGGGCGCAGGGGAGCGAGCATGGCCGCAGGTTGCACGCCGCAGGGGCGGCGCGCAATCACGGAGTGTGCCGGCGCTAGCTGCGCGAGGGGAACAGGCCCTGTGTCACGATGCACATCTGCACCACGGTATAGGGCGGCATGTTGTTGACCGGTTGTCCGGCGCCGGTACTGCCGATCGCGCCCGCGCCCATCCCGGTGTCGGCGCTGCCGGCGGCATAGCTGGAATCGCGCCCCGTCGTGGCGGGCAGGGCACCGGCGGGCGAGGGGGTATTGGCAGCCGTGCTTGTGCCTGTCAGCGCGTGGGCGTGTGGGGGCAGTTGGTCGACGGTCAGCGTGTTGGTTTCGCTGCCGCCCCGGGCGCCGATGCGCTTGTTGGTCAGGCCCGGCCCGGTTCCGTTGTGCAGGGCCACCCGGCCGCGCATGTCGGGCAGGGCGAAGGTCGTGCGCCCGTCCCCGCCGAATTGCGTGCCCAGCAGGGAGAACAGGGCAGAGTTCTGGCTGATCTGGATCAGTTGTCCGTTGAGTGGCGCGGTTCCGCGCGGACAGAAGTTCCATCCGCCCATGATGATCTGTCCGAGGTAGGCCTCCTGCGCGTGTGCGGGGGCCGAAACGGATGTGGCAAGGGCCAGGACGCAGGCGGCGAGGGAGGATTTGAGGGGATTGAACATGGGTAAACCTTTTTATGATGGTGCGCCCGCGGTGGCAGGCAAAGGGTCGTCCTGCACCTGTCATTGACGTGCAGGGGGGGCGGTGTCGCTGGGTTGGGGTCAGTTCCGGCTCGGGTAGATCCCGAAGCCCACCATGCAGTAGGTCACCACGTTGAACGGAGGCATGTTGTTGACCGCACTTCCTGCGCCAGTGCTTCCGATGGCGCCAGCGGCCATGGCGGTATCCGGGGTTCCGGCGGCATAGGTCGAGTCGCGCCCGGTGGTGGCCGGGAGCGCGCCTGCCGGAGACGGCGTGTTCGCCGCGGTTGCCGTGCCGCTCAGGGCGTGGCTGTGGGCGGGCAGTTGCGCGACGCTGAGAGTGTTGGCCTCGCTCCCGCCCGTCTGGCCCAACCGGCGGTCTGACAGGCCGGGGCCCTGGCCGGTGTGAACGGGAACCCGACCGCGCATGTCCGGCAGCCCGAATGTGGTGCGCCCGTCGCCGCCATAATTCGTGCCCAGCAGGGAGAAGAGAGCCTGGTTTTCGTTGATCGACAGCAAACTGCCATCGAGGCGGAAGGTGCCGCGCGGGCAGAAATTCCAGCCGCCGATGATGATCTGTCCGATGTAGTAATCCTGCGCCCGGGCCTGGGACAGCGCGGAGACGGACAGCCCCAGTGCGATGGCGCCGATGGCGAATGTAGATTTGAGTGTGTTCAACATGGGTGAAAAGACCTCTGTCATGGGCATGTCAATGCACGCCGGTCATGGTCGCGGGGCGCGAGCCCCGCGGTGACAAATCAAGCACTCGTTATGTGAAAGTCGGTGGGCTCAGCCGCGCCGTGCGCGGCGGGCCAACCCGAGCCCGACCAGGCCGGTCAGCAGCAGCGGAAGACCGGCAGGGACCGGAATCACGTGGGGCGGCGGCGGGGCCACGCCACCGAGATCGAAGGTGATCGTGAAGGTCGAGATACCCGCCGTGTCGCCGTCCCTCGTGTCGCCCTCGATCTGTCCGAGGAAGTCGAGGCTCTTCACGGACGCGAGCGTCGTGGTGTCGGACGATTGAGAAAAACCGAGACCGGGGGCTTCGAAGATTTCGAGATCGTTTCTGCCGCTAATTCCTGCTATGTCAAAGATAATCTCGCTCACACCGTTGCCCGTGGCGAACAGGTCGCCATCCCCCAATGCGACGCTGTCGAGGGTGCGCACGGAGGTGCCGGCGACGGTAACCGTGAAATCGAAGAAGAAGTCGTAGATGCGGGCGAGCGTCGGGGAGCCTTCGCCGGCGATGCTGATGGCCGGGTCGATTGTCGCGGTAAGAGAGACCGTGGAACTCGTGGACGATGTCGTTATGCCTATTTCTGAAGCGTCGACGCTCCGGTCGCCCGGAAAGGCCGCGTCGGTACGATCCGGCAGCCCGCCAGTGGTGTCTGTGCCGAACCGGTCATCAAACTTGAAGCCGCTGAAGGTGACATCGCCCTGGGTGAGCGTGGAGCCCGCGACCAGTTGATCGAGTGTGATGGCCGAGGCCACGGTTGCGCTGAACGGAAGAAGGGCCGTGACGGCGGTCGCGGCAAGAAATGAACGCATCTTCATTTGGAAAACCCCTGAATTTTTTGGTAAAGTTTGAAAAATCATTCCATTTTTTTGCACTGATTTCAATTGTTTTCTGACCGCCGGTGCGCGGGGTCGGTTGATCGACTGGCTCCGAGACCAGGCAGAATGTGTCCTCAAGGGGCACCGGTGCTCGGCCAAAGTCGGGCATCAGGGTGTTGCGGACAAGGGGCAGGCTTGTGTTGCAAATTGTCTTGTTCGGGAGAGATGTGCAGGCTTCTGTTGCCAGGTGCCTGCGAACCCCGCCTTACGCTGCTAGGCGCAAGGACTTAAGTTTCGGTGTTGTTACTGCTTACGCAGCAACGGCCACCGGAGCACGGTTGTCGTTTGCAACTGTACAATTTAGGCCGATAACGGTGGCACCCAGCCGAGACAAAGCTAACCCCTTTAGACGTTCGTCGATCCTGTTTCGGCCCCCTCTGCCTGCAAACGACAGGGCTGTTGGTGGAGCCGCCGGGTACCGCCCCCGGGTCCGATCCGCTTATTACGAGCGCGTTTATGTCCATAGTCCCGAAGGACAGATCAGATATAGGCATTGGGTGCGCCGGATGCAAAGGCGCAAAATCCTTGAGCAAGGATTTTGCCAATTTCCTTTCGGAAGGAAATTGGCCTCGCGGGACCGTCCTAGAGGTTGATGGCGAGCGCGGTAGCGGCGACCAAGGCCTCGGTTGCGAAGAACCCCCAAGTGCGGCGCGTCGGTGCCTCGTCTCGCAGGATCGAGGTCATCCGCCCCACCGCCGCCCCGCCCCAGGCGAACCCGATCATGGCGTAAGCCGCCGGTGTTCCAAGCAGGATCGCCCCGAACCCCAAGCCGACGAAGAGCGCTCCCGCCGAGGCGCGGATTTCCGACACGCCCATGGTCGTTTCTCCCCGCTTCAGGTCCAGCGCCTCCATGGTGTATTTTGGCGCCAGCCAGCCGAAAAGACCCAGACCGATACTGATCAGCGCAATGAAGATGTTGAGAATGTCGATCACGGGTCCGTCCCTTTCTGCGATATCAGACCGCCGAAACCGGGGTCTCCACGGACAAACACCGCGCCGGGGCGCGGTGTTCCATGTCATCTCGTCCGGTCGTCTTCGGGGACCGGCCTTGATCCGTAGGATCAGAAACCGGCCTTGATCCGCTCGAACGTGGCCGATTGCTTCTCGCGCAACTCCTTGCTCATGGGCAGTTGTGCCAGCACCGGCGCGTTGACCTCACCCAACCCGACTGAGGCCAGTTCTTCGGCGCTGATCTGCGCCATGGCCGCGGCGTTGGAATGCCCGTAGCCCGCTTCCAGCAAAGGCCTGGTCGAGGATGGGTCCAACATCGCATTCATGAAATCATAGGCCTTGTCTTCGGACCCCTGGCCCTCGGCGAGGTTCACATAGCCGCACAGCCAAAGGGAGGACCCTTCCGCAGCTTCCTGCTGATAGCCGATGGGGAATCCCTCTTCGGTCATGGTCGGCAGCGTTTCGTTCCAGGCCCAGGCCACCAGCACCTCGCCCATGGCCAGAAGCTGTGCCAGCTCCGCCGGGTCGGTCCAATAGGTGCGCAGGTTCGAATGGACCTCGCGCAGCCAGGCCGATGCCGCTTCGAATTGCGCATCGGTGGCGGTGGTCCAGTCGGTCGTTCCCGTCGCCAGGTAGGCAAGGGCGTAGGCATCGTCGACATTGTCCGGCAGGGTGATCCGCTGGGCGTATTTCGGATTGCGGAACACGTCGAGGCTCGCCACGTCCTCTGCCGGGACTTCGTCCATGTTGTACGCGATGCCGGTGGAGCCGAAATCCAGCGGGATGAAGTAGGTGTTTCCGGTGCCTTCGGTCACGTCCTGCCCGGTCAGATCCGCATTCAGGTCCGCGAAGGCCGGGATGCGGGATGTATCCCAAGGCTCCAGCAGGCCGCTGGCGACCCATTTTGTCACCGAGCCCGCGCAGACGTGGCTGACATCCGGGCGAAAGCCGGACACCATTTTCTGGAAGGCCTCTTCCTCGTCGCCGAAGAAGGTGAATTCCGGGCTCGCGCCGTGGGCGTCGACATAGGCGCTGTGGAATTCGGGCAATTCGAACCCGGCGTAGTCGAAGACGATCAGGTCGCCATCAGCGGCCGAGATCGGGGTGGCGAGGACGGCGAGCGCTGTCGTCGCGGTCAGGCGGAAGGCTGTGCTCATTGGGCTCCCAAGCTCCAGGAAAATGCATCACGCGCTTCACGGTAGAAAGAACGCAAGGCAGGTGCAACAACGCGTTTGCACCCCCGGGGCGGGTCTCAGCCGGCGGCGCGTTTTGCGCGGCTCTGGGAGCCGAGTTCCGCGGTATAAAGCGCCAATGCGCTCAGGGCCTGATCGACCCGCGCGCCGTCGCGGGCGGCCAGCCCGTCGAGGATGTCGCCATGCAGATCCACGATCCGCGCGCGCGATCGCTCGCTATGGGTGATCATGTTCATCAGGGGCTGCATCCCTTCCACCGCCCCGGCCAACTGGTAGCTGAGTACCGGGTTGTCCGCGGCCTCCACCAGTACCCGGTGGAAGGCCACGTCCGAGGCGCAGAAAGCCGCATCGTCCAACCCCGGATCGCTCTGACGGCGCAACTCCGCCTGCAGGGCGGCGAGGTGCGAATCCGTCCGCCGAGCGGCGGCCAGCGGCGCACAGGCCCGCTCCAGCGCGTAGCGGGCTTCGCAGGCGGTCTCGAAATCCACGGCATTCATGCTCAGCACGAGCGTCGCCGTGATCTCCTGCTGGCTTGCGGCCTCGGCAAAGCTCAGCCGGTTGACGAAGGCCCCACCCGTGGCCCCGCGCTGGGTCCGGATGAGGTTCTGCGCCGCCAGCCGTTTCAGCGCCTCGCGCACCGTCGGGCGCGATACCTCGAATCGCTCGGCCAGCTCCGCCTCCGAAGGCAGACGCGCATCCACCAGAAGATCGGCCCGCAGGATCGCCGCCCGGATCTGGTCGGCAATCTGCACCGCAAGGTCGCGCCCCGGTTCAAGCTGGTATTCCATGCGGCCCGATCCCGCCTTTCATACGTCTGACATTAATTGTTTGACATTTAGATTGGCCCGTTAAATCTTCGGGCGCAAGAGGGAGGATCCATGACAGCTCTTCGCACGTCCTTGCGCGGTCTCTCGTGGCTTGCGTTTTTCGCCATCATCCTGCTGGCGTGGTGGGTCATGTTCGACATGGCCCGCATGAGTGGTGTCGATCTCTGGGGCCGCCCCGTGGGCATGAACATGATGCCGATGGAAAGTTTCGGCACGCTCTTTGCCATGTGGGCGATCATGATGGCGGCGATGATGCTGCCGACCCTTGTTCCAACCCTTGGCACCTATGACGCGCTGATCCGGTCGGCGGACGGGACGCGCGCGGGGTGGATCGGGGTGCTTCTGGGGTATTTCCTGGTCTGGGTCGCGGTCGCGGCGCTCTTGGCGGTGGTGCAAGTGGCGTTCCTGAACACCGGGATCGTCAACGGGCTGGGGGCGTTCACGTCGCTCTGGCTGAGCGGGCTGTTGCTGCTGGCGGTGGGGCTTTTCCAGTTCAGCCGCCTCAAAGCGGTCTGCCACGGGGTCTGCCACAGCCCGATGAGCTATTTTCTCGGCCGTTGGCGCACGGGCTTTGCGGGCGGGCTGCGCATGGGCGCCGGGATGGGGGCGTTCTGCGCGGGCTGCTGCTGGGGCCTGATGGCACTGGGCTTTGTCGGCGGGACCATGTCGCTGGTGTGGATGGGGCTCGCCACGCTTTTCATGGTGGTCGAAAAACTGCCGGAGCTTGGCACCCATGTGACCAAACCCATGGGGATCGTATTGATGACGGCGGGGCTCGGGGTGATTGCCTATGCCGCGACCGGGATGTGAGGGAGAAAACGATGGCCAAGACACCGCGCAAGAGCGACCGGTTGCAGGTGATGGAGCGGATCGACGCGCGAATGAACCCGCGCCGCCGCCGCGCCGAGCCGACCAACTGGGAAATCAAGGGAGAGCTGTTTCTGAATTGCTCCTGCGATGTGTTCTGCCCCTGCGTGGTCTCGCTCGGCAAGCACCCGCCCACGGAAGGCGACTGCAAGGCCTGGATGGCGATCCGCATCGATGAGGGGCATTTCGAGGGCGAGAGCCTTTCGGGCCTCAATGTCGGGCTGATGGTCGAGATCCCGGGCCGGATGGCCGAGGGCGGGTGGCGCGTGGCGGCCTATGTGGACGAACGCTCCAGCCAGAAGGCCTATAACGGTATTCTCAAGATATTCTCCGGCGCGGCGGGGGGGACCACCGGGCTCTTCACCTTGCTGGTCTCCGACATCATCGGGGCCGAGCGTGCGCCGGTAGAGATCGTCACCGACGGCGCGCGCCGGTCGATCCGGATCGGGCGCAAGATCGAGGGAGAGATCGAGATGGTGGGCGGCGCGGACCCTGAACATCCGGTCATGGTGTCGAACTCGAAATACTGGATGGGCCCGGACATCATCGTCGCCAAGGGCCTCAAGAGCCGGGTGCGCGACTACGGTCGGATGTGGGATTTCGGCGGCAAATCCGCCGAGATCTGCCCGATCCACTGGCACGGACCGGGCAAGTGATCACCGCCGCGTTCTGTCGAACCATGGCGGCCTATAACGCCTGGCAGAACGGGTCGCTGATGTCTGCGGCGGACACCTTGACCGAGGCCGCGCGGCAGGAAGATCGCGCGGCTTTCTTCGGGTCGATACAACGGACGTTTTCCCATCTTCTGTGGGCCGACACGCTTTGGATGAGCCGATTTGACCGCTGGGACAAGCCCGCGGGCGGGATCGCCGAGAGCGTCCAATTCGTCGAGGATTGGGATCAGCTCTGCGCGCTGCGTGCGGATGCCGATGCGATGATCCGCAACTGGGCCAAGAAGCTGGATGAGGGCGCTGTCGAGGGCAGGCTGGCGTGGCATTCCGGGGCGCTCGGGCGTGATGTGGAGAAACCGCTTGCTGTGTGCATCACGCATTTCTTCAACCACCAGACCCACCACCGGGGACAGATCCACGCGATGCTGACCGCGGCGGGGGCGCGACCCGGCGACACGGATCTCTTTGCCATGCCGGAGGCCCCATGACGCCTTTGCTCTCCCTTGCCCGCCGGCTGAGGCGCACGCCGTTCTCCGAAGGGGTGGAGGCCGCCGGGGTGCGCGCCTACACGGTCTACAACCACATGCTGCTGCCGACTGTGTTCGAGTCCGTCGAGGAGGATTACCACCATCTCAAGCAGAAGGTGCAGGTCTGGGATGTGTCCTGCGAACGGCAGGTGGAGTTGCGCGGCCCGGATGCGGGCAAGTTGATGCAGCTTCTGACCCCGCGGGACCTGCGCGGGATGTTGCCGGGGCAGTGTCTGTATGTGCCGATGGTGGACGAGACCGGGGGCATGCTGAACGATCCCGTGGCGCTGAAGCTGTCCGAGGACCGGTTCTGGATCTCGATCGCCGACAGTGATCTGCTCCTGTGGGTGAAGGCGCTGGCCAATGCCCGCCAGCTCGAAGTGCTGGTCGAAGAGCCCGATGTCTCGCCCCTGGCGGTCCAGGGCCCGCTCGCCGATGATTTGGTCGAGCGGGTGTTCGGCGCGGATGCGGTCAGCCTGCGGTTTTTCCGCTTCGGGTTCTTCCAGTTCCAGGGTCATGACCTGGTCGTTGCGCGCTCGGGCTATTCCCGGCAGGGCGGCTTCGAGATCTACGTGGAAGGTAGCGATCTGGGCATGCCGCTCTGGCATGCCCTGTTCGAGGCGGGTGCTGATCTCGACGTGCGCGCGGGCTGCCCCAACGGGATCGAGCGGGTTGAGGGCGGGCTATTGAGCTACGGCAACGACATGACCCGCTGGAACACCCCCTTCGAATGCGGGCTGGAGCGGTTCTGCAACGTGCAGACGGCCATTGGCTGCCTGGGGCGCGATGCGCTCCTGCGGGTGTCCATGGACGGCCCGAACCGCCAGATCCGCCCCATCGAGATCGAAGGCGAGCGGGTGCCGGTCTGCGACCGGGCCTGGCGCCTTCTGGCCGGGGACGAGCATGTGGGGCAGGTGACCTCCGCCGCGTGGTCGCCGGACTTCGACACGAATGTTGCCATCGGCATGGTGCGGATGACCCATTGGGACCCGGACACCGAATTGATGGTCGAGACGCAGGAGGGGCTGCGCCCCGCCCGCGTGCAGGAAAATTTCTGGATCTGAGGAGAGACGATATGAGAGCCCTGGTGGTGCGCAAGGATGGCGACGAGAAACCGGTCGCGGCGGTCGAAGAGATCACCGCGGATGACCTGCCTGCGGGGGAGGTGACGGTGGATGTCGAGTTCTCTACCGTGAACTACAAGGACGGGCTGTGCATCGGGCCGGGGGGCGGATTGGTGCGGAATTACCCTCATGTGCCGGGGATCGATTTCGCCGGGACGGTGGCCAGCTCCGACGACGACCGCTACGCGCCGGGCGACAAGGTGGTGCTGACCGGTTGGCGCGTGGGCGAGGCCCATTGGGGCGGCTATGCCGAGCAGGCCCGGGTCAAGGCCGATTGGCTGGTCCCGCTGCCCGAGGGGCTGACCACGCGGCAGGCCATGGCGGTCGGGACCGCCGGGTTCACGGCCATGCTGGCGGTGATGGCCTTGGAGGATCACGGGTTGGGCCCGGGGCAGGGGCCGGTGCTGGTCACCGGGGCCGCCGGCGGTGTCGGGTCCGTGGCGACCGCGATCCTGGCGGCCAAGGGTTACGAGGTGGCCGGGGTGACCGGGCGGCCCGAGACGGCAGAGTATCTGAAATCGCTCGGCGCAACTCAGATCGTGGCGCGCGAAGAGATGGCCGAGACCGTCAAACGCCCGCTTGAATCCGAGACCTGGTCGGGCTGCGTCGATGCCGTGGGCGGCGCGATGCTGGCCCGGGTGCTGGGCCAGATGAAATACGGCGCCTCGGTCGCGGCGGTCGGTCTGGCCGGGGGCGCAGGTCTGCCCGCCACGGTGATCCCGTTCCTGCTGCGCGGCGTAAACCTGCTGGGAATCGACAGCGTGATGCAGCCTTATGAGAACCGGATGCGGGCCTGGAAAGAGCTCGCCGCGCACTTGCCCATGGACAAGCTCGAAGCGATGATCCAGCCCGCGACACTCAAAGATCTACCGGCCCTCGGGCGCGACATCCTGAAGGGCCAGGTCAAGGGCCGCGTGGTGGTGGACGTGCGCGCCTGACCGCCGGGCCTGGTCCAAGCGGTTTCGAAACCGCTTGGCGCGCAATCCCCGCGGAGCGGCGAAAACCACCCCTTGGCGCAAGTCCGCGCCGGGGCAGGGGGGCCGGCGCTGCCGTCGCAGCCGCCGCAAGCAAGCGGTTTCGAAACCGCTTGGCCCGTGGCCGGCTCTGCGCCCAGGCTTCGACTGGGTCTTGTGGTTGCATGCGCGGCACCTTTGCTTGACCTGCCGCGCGCCTGCGCCATCTCCGGCAGGGAGGACGACACAGGACAGGACAGTGGAGATGAGCAGTCAGACCGACAGGGCGCCGGTGATCTGGTGGGTGCGCCGGGACCTCCGGCTGAGCGACAACCGGGCGCTTGTGGCGGCGGTCGAGACCGGTGCGCCGGTGATCCCGGTCTTCCTCTGCGATCCCATTCTCGACAGCCTCGGCGCGGCTCCCAAATGGCGCTTCGGGCTCGGGGCGGCGGCGCTGGACGCAGCCCTTCGGGACCGCGGCTCGCGGCTGATCTACCGCAAAGGCGACGCGCTCGAAACCCTGCGCGCTCTGGTGTCGGAAACCGGTGCCGAGACCGTCTACTGGAGCCGCGCCTACGACCCCGACCAGGTCGCCCGCGACAAGGCCGTCAAATCCGGGTTGCAGGACGACGGCGTGGACGCGCGCAGCTTCACCGGGCACCTGTTGATTGAGCCTTGGACGGTCGAGACCGGCTCGGGCGGGTTCTACAAGGTCTACACACCGTTCTGGAAAGCGGTCCGTGACCGCGCCATGCCCGAGCCGCAGCCCGCCCCCGACCGCATCCCCGCCCCCGACAACTGGCCCGAGAGCGACCGGCTCGACTACTGGGCACTGGGGGCCGCCATGAACCGCGGCGCGGCCATCGTAGCGCCGCATCTCGCCATCGGTGAGGACGCGGCCCGCGGTCGGCTCGGCGCATTCATCGCCCACCGGGTCGGGGATTACGACCGCGCCCGCGACATCCCCGGCATCGAAGGCACCTCGCGCCTGTCGGAAAACCTCACCTATGGCGAGATCGGCCCCGCCACCTGCTGGCAAGCGGGCCAGCGCGCGCTGGCCGAGGGCAAGGCCGGGGCGGAGACCTTCCTCAAGGAGCTTGTCTGGCGCGAGTTCGCCTATCACCTGGTCTGGCACACGCCCCACCTGATCGAGAAGAACTGGCGCGCGGAGTGGGACCACTTCCCCTGGCGCGATGACAATGCGGACGCAGAGACCTGGCGCCGGGGCCGCACGGGCATCCGGTTTGTCGATGCGGCCATGCGCGAGATGTATGTCACCGGCACCATGCACAACCGCGGCCGGATGATCGTGGCCTCTTACCTCACCAAGCACCTGATGACCCATTGGCGGGTCGGGCAGGCGTGGTTCGATGATTGCCTGGTGGATTGGGACCCGGCCTCCAACGCCATGGGCTGGCAATGGGCGGCGGGCTCCGGCCCTGACGCCGCGCCCTATTTCCGCGTGTTCAACCCCGACACCCAGCTCGACAAATTCGACCGCGACCAGTCCTACCAACGCCGTTTCATCGCCGAAGGGCAGGGCACGCCGCCCGAGGATGCGCGCGCGTATTTCGATGCGATCCCGCGCAGCTGGGGTCTGTCGCCCGACGACGCCTACCCGGATCCGATCGTACCGCTGGACGAAGGCCGCAAGCGCGCCCTCGACGCCTACCAGGCGCGCAAGGATGCTGCATAATTGACACCGGGCCTGTAAACCCCCTAGGACGAAGCCGACACGCCCTTGAAACACCGCCCTTTTCGCGGCGTTACTGCGGCGGACAGTTGAGGATAAAGATGACCCTGCTTACCGGAACCAAAGGTGCCGCCGAACCCGTGTTGACGTCGCCCAAGGGGCAGAAAGACCTGCCGCGCTACTTCAAATCAGCTTTCGACATCGCCTCCAAGATCGAACACGGACGGCTCGATTTCGTGCTGGCGGACGGACGCCGCTTTCGCGTCGAAGGGCCCAAACCCGGTCCGGTGGCGGAACTGGCCATTCATAACGACGACGTGTTCGCGCGGCTCGTTCGCGAGGGGGAGCTTGGCTTCTGCGATGCCTATCTCGACGGCTGGTGGAGCACGCCGGACCTGCAGGGTTTCATGGATCTGATCACCGCCGATAACGACGCGCTGTTCGACGGCTATACCGGGTTTGCACTGGTGCGGATTGTCGAGAAACTGCGCTTCTGGCTGCAATCCAACAGCAAGACCCAGGCCAAGAAGAACATCGCCGCCCATTATGACCTGGGCAACGAGTTCTATGCGCTGTGGCTCGACGACACGATGACCTATTCCTCGGCCATGTTCGAGACCGGGCAGGAGAGCACCGAGGCCGCGCAACGCCGCAAATACGCCTCGATGGTGGATGAAATGGGCGCCCAGCCCGGCGATCATGTGCTGGAGATCGGCTGTGGCTGGGGCGGGTTCGCCGAATATGCCGCCAAGGAACGCGGGCTCAAGGTTACCGGCCTCACCATCAGCCAGGCGCAATTCGACTACGCCACCGCCCGGATCGCCAAGGCCGGGTTGTCGGACCAGGTCGAGATTAAGTTGCAGGATTACCGCGACGAGCACGGGCTTTATGACGGCATCGCCTCCATCGAGATGTTCGAGGCCGTGGGCGAGCGGTACTGGCCTGTCTATTTCGACACGGTCCGCGAGCGGCTCCGGCCGGGCAAACATGCCACGCTGCAGATCATCACCGTCAAGGATTCGAAATTCGAAACCTATCGCAAGAGTGTTGATTTCATTCAGAAATACATCTTCCCCGGCGGCATGCTCCCGGGTCCGAGCGTGCTGCGACAGCAGGCCCGCCGCGCGGGGCTGGAGGTCAAGCGCTCCATCGAGTTCGGCGAAAGCTACAGCCAGACCCTGCGCCGCTGGCACGAGACCTTCAATGACCGCTGGGACGAGGTCGCCTCTCTCGGGTTCGATGACAGATTTCGCCGCATGTGGAACTTTTATCTGACATCTTGTGCTGCCACGTTCCACTACGGGAACTGCGATGTCACGCAGATCACGGTGACGAAACCGGGCTAGGGGCAGGTGAGAGGATGGCATGCCGACGGGCGCGAAACTCTTCGGGGCAATCATTTTCTGTCTGACCGGCGCGCTGGCGGCGTGGATCGGCATTCCGGGCCTGCCCGATGAGCGCGCGCCCGGGGTGCTGGTGCCGCTGTCTGCACTTACGGGCATCTGGTTCGGCTGGCGGCTCGCGGGCGCCCATGCGGGGCCGAGCCTGCGGCGGTCCTTCGCGTTGTCGGTGCGCACCGTGACGCTGATGATGCTGACCACCTTGTTCCTGATCGCCGGTGAAGAGGCCTATCAACGCTCGATCAAACTGCGCTATGATGGTCCGATCGAGGCTGTGACCGATATCGCCAATCTCATGCTGTTCTTCGGAGCAATGGCGATCCAAGGCCCGGTTTTCACGGTCCTCGGCCTCGGGGTGCTGATCGGCACGGTCTTCGTGCGCTGGGCGGGGCGCAGCCTCGCATGACCCGCCCGCGGCCATGACAGATATCTTCGTCTTCGGCACCCTGCGCGACCTGTCCCTTTTGGAAATCGTGCTCGGCCAGTTGCCCGAGCGGCGCGAGGGCTGGTTGCTCGGCGCGCGCACCGTCTGCGCCGCGGGCCATGATTTCCCGATCTCGATCCCCGCCGCACCGTCGGACCGGTCCCCCGGTCTGCTGCTCATCGGCCTGAGCGCAGACGATATCGCCCGGCTCGATTTCTACGAGGACGGCTTCGGCTATCTGCGCCGGACGGCCACCGTCACCTGCGCGGATGGAACCTTGCGGCAAGCGCAGCTTTACCGACCCACCGACGACGCGCTGCGCCCCGGAGGTCCGTGGGACTTGTCCGCATGGCAGGACCGACATGGCGCGGTCACGCGGGAAACGGCGCTGGAGGCGATGTCCTATTTCGGCACCCTGACCTCGGCCGAGATGGCTGCCCTCTGGCCGGTGATGGCCGCCCGCGCGCAATCCCGGCTGGCCGCGCGCACCCGACCCGCGCCTGTCCGCGACGACCTGCCGTCCCGCGACGCGGTGGTCGTGGAGCGGACCGACATCCCCTACAACAAGTTCTTCCGCCTCGAAGAACACCACTTGCGCTTTCCCCATTTCGACGGCGGGCTGAGCGATCCGGTCTCCCGTGTGGCCTTCGTGGCGGTGGATGCGGTCACGGTCCTGCCTTACGACCCGGTGCGCGACCGGGTTCTCCTGGTCGACCAGTTCCGCATCGGGCCCTATGTGCGCGGCGATGCCCAACCCTGGACATTGGAGCCCATCGCAGGCCGTGTCGACGGGGGCGAAACCTGGGAAGAGACCGTCCACCGTGAAGCCCGTGAAGAGGCGGGGCTGACCATGTGGCACCTGGAGCGGATCGGCACCTATTACCCCTCCCCCGGGGCGGTGACCGAATCCCTTGCCTCCTATGTTGGGCTGACCGATCTGCCCGATGATGCCGTGGGCCTTTTTGGCGTCGATCATGAGGCCGAAGACATCAAGACCCGGATCGTGGGTTTCGACACGCTCATGGCGATGACCCGCGACGGGCGCGTGCAGAACGGTCCGCTGATGATCTCGGCCCTCTGGCTGGCCGCCGAACGCGCCCGTCTGCGCACCCTGCCGCGCCCCGACACTTGAGGTCCGCCAACGCGGCGCGTATCACCCGGGAACGGCTTAGAGGGAGACCGCCATGCACAGCTATCGTGACCTTGCGGAGGCCATTGGCCACACGCCGCTCATCCGCCTGAACGCGGCCAGCGAAGCGACCGGGTGCGAGATCCTTGGCAAGGCGGAATTCCTCAACCCCGGGCAGTCGGTGAAGGACCGTGCCGCCCTCTACATCATCCGCGATGCGGTGGCCCGCGGAACCCTGAAGCCGGGCGGCACAATTGTGGAAGGTACCGCCGGGAACACCGGTATCGGGCTGGCACTTGTCGGGGCCTCGATGGGGTTCAAGACCGTCATCGTCATCCCCGAAACCCAGTCCGAAGAGAAAAAGGACATGCTGCGCCTGGCGGGCGCGGACCTCGTGCAAGTGCCCGCCGCGCCTTACCGCAACCCCAACAATTACGTGCGCTACTCCGAACGGCTGGCCAAGCGGCTGGCCGAGACCGAGCCGCACGGGGCGATCTGGGCCAACCAGTTCGACAACGTCGCCAACCGCCAGGCCCATGTGGAAACCACCGGCCCCGAAATCTGGGACCAGACCGGCGGCAAGGTCGACGGGTTCATTTGTGCCGCAGGCTCCGGCGGCACCGTGGCGGGGGTGGGCCTCGCGCTCCAGCCCAAGGGCGTGAAGGTCGGCCTCGCGGACCCCGACGGCGCGGCGCTCTACAACTTCTACACGCAGGGCGAGCTGAAATCCGAAGGCTCCTCGATCTCCGAGGGGATCGGACAGGGGCGCATCACCGCCAATCTCGAAGGCTTCACCCCGGATTTCGCATGCAACGTGCCCGACAGCGAGGCTTTGCCGATCGTCTTCGACCTCTTGCGTCACGAAGGGATCTGCCTCGGCGGTTCCTCGGGCATCAACATCGCCGGGGCCATCCGCATGGCGCGGCATATGGGGCCGGGCCACACCATCGTAACGATCCTGTGCGACTACGGCACGCGCTACCAGTCCAAGCTCTTCAATCCCGATTTCCTGCGCAGCAAGGATCTGCCCGTGCCCGACTGGCTCGACGCAAACCCGCGCAGCCTGCCCGCGGTCTTCGAGGAGGTTCCATGACCCGGCTCCTGTTTCGCGACGATGCCTATCTGCAGGAGTGCACCGCCACGGTGACCGCCCTGACCCCCGAAGGCGGTATCGTCACCGACCAGACCGTGTTCTACGCCACGGGCGGCGGCCAGCCTGGCGACGCGGGCCGGATCGCCTGGGACGGCGGCGAGATCGAGATTGCGACCGCCGTCAAGCTGGACACCGGCGCCATCGCCCATGTCCCCGCAGAGGCCGCCTCCCTGCCACATGTGGGCGCCGGGCTTCGACTGAGCCTCGACTGGGCCCGCCGCCACCGGCATATGCGCATCCACACGGCGCTGCACCTTCTGTCGGTGGTGATCCCCTTGCCGGTCACCGGCGGGGCCGTCTCGGCCCAGAAAGGGCGGCTCGATTTCGACATGCCCGACGCGCCCGAAGATCGCGACGCCCTCGAAGCCCAACTCGCCACCCTGATCGAGCGGGACCTGCCCGTGGCCGACGAATGGATTACCGAGGCCGAACTGCTCGCCAAACCCGAGCTGGTGAAGACCATGGCCGTGAAACCGCCCTTGGTATCGGGGCAGGTGCGCCTGGTGCGCATCGGCGAAGGCGCCGAAACCGTCGATCTGCAGCCCTGCGGCGGCACCCATGTGGCACGCACGGGCGAGATCGGCCGGGTGGTCCTGGGCAAGATCGAGAAAAAGGGCCGCCAGAACCGGCGCGTCAATCTGCTGCTCGATCCGTAGGAAAACCCTCGGCCTGGGGACTTGCACCCGCCCCGGGTTTGGCGGTAAGACCCCTCGCACGGAGAGGTGGCCGAGTGGTCGAAGGCGCACGCCTGGAAAGTGTGTAGGCGGGAAACCGTCTCCAGGGTTCGAATCCCTGTCTCTCCGCCACTTGCCCTTGAGAAAGTGTTCTCCCGATCCGGCTGCGGCCGGATTTTTCCGTTGTTTTCGAGGGTTATGCACGAGGGGCCGTTCACCGGCCCCGGTGCGAAGAGGGCGCAAAGCGTTCTCTACGGGCTGATATTCTCCGGACCTCATGACTACGCCGATTTGGTGAATTTCTTATAGGTACACGTGAGATATAAAGAAAATCCAGCGTCCGAAATTGCTTGGATTGAAGTCGCGTTTGCGTTTGTTGCGACCGGTTTCGGAATTTCTCAGGCCATGGCCCATTCGAGCCTTTGCTTCCGACGCTCCCAATCGGGCATCCTCATCCATCTTCTCGGTGATAGCCCGGCGGGTCGCGCTGGCGATGCGATCGGCCTTTGAAGCCTCGGAGACCCCGGTCTCTTCGACGACTGCCTTAAGCGCGTCGGGATCGTTGATGTTCACCACCTCGATGATGGTTTCCGCCGGCATCGCAACGACATGGTCATCCAGCAGTTTCTGGATTTTCGGTTCGAATTCGCGGACGTCCACCGTCTCCTGGTAGCGAAGCTGGACAGACCGCTTCAGTTCAGAGAACTGCTTCCAGTCCCGCTTGAGTGCATCGATCCTGGTCTCATCGAAGACATCGAACAGCTTGTCCGACGAGAGCGAAAAGCCTGCCGGGGTGAAGGGTTTGCCCTGTGCTGTCACGATGTATGTCAGTTGTCCCGAAGATAATGTGTCAAGGACTTCGAGCAGCTGATGCAGGACAGGGAAGTGTACCGTTGTGCCTGTCTTTTGTTGCTTAATCGTCAGCCCGGCCTCGATCTGCGCGACATGTGCGCGGGTGTCGCAAGAAGTCTCTGAAAGTGTTCGGGCCTGATTACGGGTTCGGCAGACCAGGTCCTAATGGCGCGCCTGCCAAGCCGCGACGAGATGGGCGGGACCCTTGACCTGCTGTAAGGCACTCCACCCACGGAATCGCGAGCGCAGTGCGAGACTCGACACCCTAAAGGTCCTTTTTCCAAAGAAACACGAATTCACAAGCTTTGGTCGGATGGCGCATATGCAAATCCAATGAATGGCTCCGAATCGTCCAAGTCCGCAAGGTTACGCGCTGTGCGATGCTGGGCGAGGGCAACGTCGGGCCAATTCCGGAGGGATCGGGCCTTCTTTCACGACGAGGCGGCCAGCAATTTGGCATTGCCGCCTGCCGCCGTCGTGTCGATGCACAGGTGGCGTTCGAGCACGTACCGCTCGGGCGCGATTTCGTCGACGATCAGCGGGATGATTGGTCCGTCGCGTTGGGACAAGGCGACCCGCAGGGTGCGCGTCCAATCCGAAGCGCCGGCAGCGGCGACGACCTCTATGCCTGTGAGCTCTGTCAGGGTTACACAGTCGACCGTGCCGTCGAGGGTCACGACAGGGGCGCCCGCGTCGGAGAGCGGTTGGGACAGGGGCGTGCTGCCGGGCAGGGCAATCACCACCGCGCATCCTGCGCCAAGTGCCTGCACCGCCTGGGCCATCGCGATTTCCGGGGTGGGGCCGAGGCACAGGACCGTGCCGCGCGGGACCATGCTCAGGCGGTTACTCTCGCCGGTCGGCCCCGGCAGCGTCTGCGGGGACATGTCGAAGGCCGCCGTTTCCGACAAGGCGCGGCGCACCACGCCGGTACTGCCACTGAGCGCCATGCGCAAGATGTGCACCCGGTCCGGCCGTGCGGCCCAGTTTCGCGCATCGAGCGACGACAGGGCCGTGTTCAGTGCCGCTTTGCCGAGCACAGCCCCTTGCGGGGCGGGATGGCTGGTGGACTTTCCGACCTTGCGGAAGCGGGTCAGGTAAAGCGGCCCTCCCGCCTTCGGACCGGTTCCCGAAAGCCCTTCGCCGCCAAAGGGCTGACTGCCCACGATGGCGCCGATCTGGTTGCGGTTGACGTAGACATTGCCGACCTGGATTCGTTCGACGATCTGTTCGACCCGGTCGTCGATCCGCGTGTGAAGGCCGAAAGTCAGGCCGTAGCGGCGCGCATTGATGGCGTCCACCACCTGGTCGATCTCGTTCGCCTTGAAGGTCGCGACATGCAGAACGGGGCCGAAGATTTCGCGTTCCATGTCCGCGATGCCGCCCACCTTGACGATGGCCGGGGTGACATAGGTACCGCTGTCGGGTGCGGCGAGCGTCTTGATCAGGGTGCCCGCTTTCCGGTGCTGGTCGATATAGCCCAGGATATCGCTCTGGGCGTCGGCATCGATCACGGGGGACACATCGACATCCAGGTTCCAGCTGTCGCCGATCACCAGCGCATCGAGCGCGCCCGACAGCATCTCCATCAGCTTGTCATGCACGTCTTCCTGAACGTAGAGAATGCGCAGGGCGGAACAGCGCTGGCCAGCCGACTGGAACGAAGAGATCAGGATATCGCGCACGGCCTGTTCGTGCAGGGCGGTGGAATCGACGATCATCGCGTTCAGACCACCGGTTTCGGCGACCAGAACCGCCTCTGGTCCGGCGTTCTTCGCCAGTGCCTTGTGGATGATCATCGCCACTTCGGTGGAGCCTGTGAAACAGACCCCGGCAATGCGCGGATCGCTGGTCAGCGGACCGCCAACCATTGGACCGTCGCCGGGCAAAAGCTGGAGGGCGGCGTCGGGCAGGCCGCAGTCGCGCATCATCTGCACCGCGCGAGCGGCGATGATCGGCGTCTGTTCGGCCGGTTTGGCCAGCACCGCGTTGCCCATGACGAGAGCCGCCGCGATCTGGCCGGTGAAGATGGCCAGCGGGAAGTTCCAAGGACTGATGCAGACGAAGATACCGCGCGGACGGCCCGGATCCTCTTCTTCCAGACGTTCGGCCTCGTTCGCATAGAAGCGCAGGAAATCAACTGCTTCGCGCACTTCGGCAATGCCGTCGAGGACGGTCTTTCCGGCCTCGCGCGTGGTGATCGCGGTGAGTTCGGCGATGTTGTCTTCGTACATGTCGGCCAGTTTGCGCAACATATCGGCGCGCTCGGACACGGGCCGGGCCGACCAGTCTCTGAAGCCGGTTTCGGCGGCATCGAGCGCGCAGGCGACATCCTCGGCGGAGGCCTCCTGAACGGTGCCGACAAGGCGGGTCTTGTCCGCGGGCGAATGCACCTCGCGCGTGGGCCCGGTCGGGTCACGGCCCCCGGCCAGCATCGGTCGTGCATGCCAGGTGGTCTCGGCGAAGGCTTCGCGCGCAGTCATCAGCGGGAGGATCGATGCCGGTTCGTTGACGCGGTAGCCTCTGGAGTTGCGCCGGTCGGGGGCAAAGAGGTCGGATGGTTGCCGGATCGCCGGGTTCGGGATCTGATCGCCCAGCTTCTCCATCTCGGATACCGGATCGGCGGAGATCGCCTCGGCGGGGATGTCGGGATCGACGATCTGGTTCACAAAGGATGAGTTGGCCCCGTTTTCGAGAAGGCGGCGGACGAGATAGGCCAGAAGATCCTGATGCGCGCCGACCGGCGCATAGATCCGGCACCGGGTGCCTTCGGTCTCCTTGACGATCTGATGCAGCGACGCGCCCATTCCATGCAGGCGCTGGAATTCGAAGCAGTCTCTGGCGTTGCCGGCCATCTGCAAGACGGCGGCACAGGTATGGGCGTTGTGGGTGGCAAACTGCGGATAGATTCGGTCGCGCCGGTCCAGCAGCATTTGTGCACAGGCCATATAGCTCACATCGGTATTGTTCTTGCGGGTAAAGACCGGAAACCGTTCCACCCCCAATTCCTGCGCCAGTTTGATCTCGGTGTCCCAGTAGGCGCCCTTGACGAGCCGCACCATGATCTTCCGATCATACCGCTCTGCCATGTCATACAGGGTCTCGATGACGGGCCCGGCACGGCGGCCATAGGCTTGCACGACAACGCCGAACCCGTCCCACCCGTCGAGATCCGGGTCTGACATCATCGCTTCGATCACATCGAGCGAGAGATCGAGCCGGTCCTGTTCCTCTGCGTCGACATTGAAGCCGATACCGGCCTGGGCGGCTTGTTTTACCAGTGCCGCCGCGCGGGGCACCAAGTCTGCCATCACCGAATGTCGGTGGGTGTATTCGTAGCGTGGGTGCAGGGCCGACAACTTGACCGAGATGCCGGGCGAGGAGCGAACATCCCCCGTGGCCTGCCTGGCAATTGCCGTGATTGCCTGGGCATAGGCGGCATGATAGCGCCTGGCATCGGCGTCGGTGCGGGCCGCTTCGCCAAGCATGTCGTAGGAATAGGTGAACCCCTTTTTTTCCAACTCGCGGGCGTTCTTCAGGCCTTCCTCAATGGTCTGACCTAGAACGAATTGTCGTCCCAGCACCTTCATCGATTGGCCGACAGCGGTGCGCACGACCGGCTCGCCCAGGCGCTTGACCAGCCCGCGCAGGGCGCGCGCCGGCCCCCTGGGGTCTTCATCCAGAACCTTGCCGGTCAACATCAGCGCCCAGGTCGATGCATTCACCAAAGAAGACGAGGAATGGCCCAGATGCGCGCCCCAGTTCGATGGCGCAACCTTGTCCTCGATCAGATCATCAATGGTGTCCGCATCCGGGACGCGCAGCAACGCTTCGGCGAGGCACATCAGGCCCACGCCTTCGGATGTCGAGAGACCATATTCGGCCAGAAACGCCTCCATCATAGAGGGCCTGGTCTCGTTTCTGACCCTTGTCACGTATCGGGCCCCGGCAGCGGCGGCCTTCTCGCGTTCGTGTGCCGACAGTTTGATGCGGGCGGCCAGAGATTTCAGAAGCGCGGTTTCCTCGGCGGTGTAATGCGCGCGCACCTGGGCGCGAAACGGATTGTCGATCTGACTGGATATGTCGAACGCCCTGTTCATTTTCGTCTCTCCCAAAGGTGCCTTGATCTCCGGCCCTGCCAGCTCGCCCCTTGCTCGGTGTGCCTCCCGACCGGACAGGTTGACGTCCCGCCTGCATTTCGGGAGCATAACGTGGACGCGCGGATTGCGCATCTGCCGTTCTTCGATCGGCTCGCGGCGACGTGCAAAGCTGCGTCTTGATGGCCGCTCAGCGAGGTCGCGCGCGCTGGATCATGCCGAACAGATCGCGGGGGTCGTCGGGGTCGGCGATGATGTCGAGGTCCTCGTAGAAGGGATGGTCCTTCAGCTTGTCACGCAGGTAGCGCAAGGCCGAGAAATCTTCGATGGCAAAGCCCACGCCGTCAAACAGCGTGATCTGGCGGTCATTGATGCGCCCAGGTGCCGCTCCGGTGATGACTTGCCACATCTCGGTCACAGGGAAGTCCTCCGGCATCTGCTGGATCTCGCCCTCGATCCGGGTCTGTGGCGGATACTCCACGAAGACGTCGGACCGGATCAGGATATCCTTGTGCAATTCGGTCTTGCCGGGGCAGTCGCCTCCGATAGCGTTGATGTGCAGGCCTGCGCCGACCATGTTGTCGGTCAGGATCGTGGCGAATTGCTTGTCGGCGGTGCAAGTGGTGATGATCTGCGCGCCCTCGATGGCCTCTTCCGGGGTGGCGCAGGGGATCAGCTCGAAACCCTGTCCGGTCAGGTTACGCCGCACTTTTTCTGTCGCCGCCCGGTCGATATCGTAAAGCCGCAGCGTGTCGATGCCGCAGATCGCGCGCATCGCCAGCGCCTGAAATTCCGATTGTGCACCGTTGCCGATCATCGCCATGACCCTGCTGCCCTTCGGCGCGAGGTGGCTGGCGACCATGGCAGATGTCGCCGCGGTGCGAAGCGCGGTCAGCACCGTCATCTCCGTCAGGAGTTCCGGATAGCCGGTATCGACCCGCGCGAGCAGACCGAAAGCGGTCACGGTCTGTAGCCCATCCTTCGTGTTTCTGGGATGGCCGTTGACGTATTTGAAACCGTAATCCTCACCATCGGATGTCGGCATCAGTTCGATCACCCCCTCCGGCGAATGGCTGGCAACGCGCGGGGTCTTGTCGAATTTCTCCCAGCGGCGGAAATCGTCTTCGATGTAGCGGGCAAGGTCCCTGAGCATGGTCTCGATGCCGATACTGTGGACCAGCTTCATCATGTTCTCGACGCTGACAAAGCGGATATAGGCAAGGTCGGAGGGGCCAGGGACCGGGTCGTTGGCAGATGCGGACATGAGTTTGCTCACGAATGGCTGCGGGTTGGGCGGTCGAACACTCGCCGACCGAAAAGCGACGCGGTGAGATCGACCATGAGCGATGCGGTGCGCCCGCGATCGTCGAGGAAGGGGTTCAGTTCCACAAGGTCGAGGGAGGAGACAAGTCCGCTGTCATGCAGCATCTCCATCACCAGGTGCGCCTCGCGGAAGGTGGCGCCGCCGGGGACGGTGGTGCCGACGGCGGGGGCGATGGCGGGTTCCAGGAAATCGACATCGAGCGAAACATGCAGCATGCCACCCGCCGTTGCGACTCGCGCCAGGAACGCGCTTAGTGGGGCGGCGATACCATGCTCGTCGATCTGGCGCATATCGATCGCAGTCATGCCGGATTGTGCTATGAAATTGCGCTCCGATGCATCGACCGAGCGCAATCCGATGAAGCAGATGTTTTCCGGCGGTACTGGCGCGGTGAGTGTCGGGAATCCGTCAAACCCGGCTTGACCCGTGATGTAGGCGACAGGCGTGCCGTGCAGATTTCCCGATAGGGTGGTCGTCGGCGTGTTGATATCAGGATGCGCATCCAGCCAGAGCACGAAAAGCGGACGATCCTGGCCCGCGGCATGAGCTGAGACGCCGGCAACCGTGCCCAGTGACAGCGCGTGATCGCCCCCCAGAAAGATCGGAAAGCCTTGCCCGATGGCCGCCTGCGCGGCCTCTGACAGCAGTCTTGTCCATGTGATCGTTTCCGAAAGCGCGTGCAACTCTCCGGGTGGGGTGTCGGCCACCCAGGTTGGGCCCGGCAGGTTGCCGCGATCCTCTGTTTGCCAGCCCAGATCGCCGAGGGTGTCAATCAGTCCGGCGGTGCGATACGCGTCCGGGCCCATGAGGCAGCCACGGCGGCGCTTGCCGCAGTCCATGCCAGCCCCGATCAGAATGCATTTCTGCGTGCGCATGCCTTGGTCCCTTCCCCGCGTGCTGCGGTGATCGCCCCTTTACCATACATGCCGCGCCGGTTTGCTGCGCGCCTTCGCAGGGGGCGTGCGAGGGGCAGTCTCTTCAAACCCCGAGCGTTCCGAACCGCCTTTTCGTATTCGGGGTACATTTGCCAGCGGGCAGGATGACACCTCCCAATCGGGGATGATGCTTCGAAGTCAATCTGCGCGGATATGTCGACAGAGCCATTTTGCCTTACCATCTGGCTCATTTCCGCATTTAAACCCGCTGTATCACGGAGCGCCCGTGGGTCAACGGTTTGCTTGCGGCGCTTGGCTGATCGGGCTGTCCGCCAGGGACGTCGAAGAGCAGAAACCGATCATTTATCGGTAACGGTTCATTCGACTCTGATGCTCCGCCAGCGCGCGGTTTCTCGGTATCTTCCCGGGGGTGGCTGTTTGAGCCGTGCCGGTGTCGGCGATACGTCCCTGCGTGATGTGGTGCGCCGGTCGTTGGGTGACGCAGGTCGGATTCTTGCCCATGGGACAGGGCCATCACATTGCGATGCCTGCCTTCGGGCCAAGGCTGCGGGCTTCGACTGCTCCTGCGGATGTGGCCCCGGGAAAGGTGCTGGACTCGGGCGGATAGCGTGCCGCGCGGACTGAGGTTAAAGACGACGTTGGGCAGAGCCTGTGTCTCAGGTTGCCCGGCCCGGTCTCGGGGCGTCGAAGCGGGTCCGCCGCAGAACCTGACCGGTATCGTCGATGGTCAGCCGAAACGCACGACCGGCGTGATAGAAGGTCAGGCGCCAACGCCCCGCATCCGATCCCTCGCCCTTTTCGCAGAGCGATGTGATGTCTCCCGACTTCATGCCCGGATGCACCATGGACGGCGCTATGCCGAAGGCTTCGGCCAGCAGTTCCGCGTCCACGACGATACCGTCTGCCCCGACTTCCACCTGCATCATGGTGTGTCCCTCCAGTAGCCGTTGGCGGCCGCCACGGTTGCGAAATGGGTCGCGACCACCTGGCTGACGGCGATCAGCGCGTCGGCGTCTTCGGCATACTCCGGGCGCATGCGATCGCGGGCCTCCGCATCCGGCTGGGTCAGCTTGATGGCAACGCGCGCGAGTTTGACGGCAAGATCATAGCCCTCCTCTGGGGTGGCGGTGGTCAGGGTGGGTAGCCATGATGACATGGAGTTTCCTTCCGTTTCAGGGTGTCAGGCGGCGTTGCGGGGCTCCGACAACGCGATATCGGCCAGGGTGGAACGATCGAGGTCGGTGAGAAAGGCGCGTTCCGCCGCACGAAGCCGAGCCTTCAGGCCGCACTGGCGGTCGATCGTGCAACTATGCGGGCCGGAGCCGAAGCATTCCACAATGGGCTGATCCTGTTCCAGCACGGCGATCACGCGTCCAAGGCGCAGCTCCGACGCCGGTTGCGCCAATGTCGCGCCGCCGCCGCCCCCGCGCCGGGTCTCGACGATCCCGGCCCGGGACAGCCGCTGCATGATCTTGCTCAGATGATGGCGCGACAGGTCGAACTCCTCCGCCAGATCTGCCGTGGAGAAGGCACGCTCTGGCGCACTGGCCATGCGCATCAGCATCCGCAGTCCGTAATCGGTGAAGGAGGTCAGGCGCATCGGGTCGCACTCCGTTCAATTGGTATTTACAATGCGTATTAACAGGTCTACCGCTGGATGCAAGGCACTTGACCCCGGAGGCCCTCTTGGCCGTGTTGAAACAACAAATACCCCGCATTGCCTCGGCGCGCCCGGAAATGACACGCACGGTCATGCGTGATACCGGCCTGGATGAAGCGCAGCTCCGGGAGTTGGTCCACCGCTTCTACAAGAAGGTGCGTGACGACGGCACGCTCGGACCGATCTTTGCAGACCGCATCTCGGACTGGGACCCACATATGGCCCGCATGGTCGATTTCTGGTCCTCGGTCGCACTGATGACCGGGCGGTATCACGGTGCACCTTTGCCGGCGCATACGGGCCTGCCGGTCACGCGGGCGCATTTCGATCACTGGCTCATGCTCTTCCGCGAGACTGCGCGCGAGGTCTGCACGCCGCAAGGCGCGGACCACGTCATTTCCCGCGCCGAACGCATTGCGCGGTCTCTGCACATGGCTGTGCAGAATGCTCAAGCCATCTGCCCCCATGCCATCCCAAGCCTGCAGTGACGAAAGGACGTCATCATGACTGACCAGCCTCCCCTCCACGATCCAGCCGAGCTGACCCGCTACATCGAGACACGGTATCACGCCCGTCACCGCGATCAGCTGCCGCTGCTGGCGGAATTGTCCGCGATGGTCGAAGCGGTGCATATCGATGATCCTCGTGCGCCTGCCGGGCTTGCCGCAGTGCTCGATCGCATGATCGGTGACATGGAAGTTCACATGAAAAAAGAGGAGTTGATCCTGTTTCCCGCCATTCGCAACGGGGGCGGCCCTGGTATCGAAAACCCCATCGCCGCGATGCGCGCCGATCACGATAACCATGCGTTCGAGCTGTCCGAGATCCGGCGTATCACGGGTGGTCCGGATCTGCCCGACGATGCCTGCGGAAGCTGGACGCGCCTTTACAGGGGTCTCGAAGAGTTCATGGACGATCTGCAGGAGCATATCCGGCTGGAGAACGACGTACTGTTTCCGCAGTTCGAGAGGGAAACACGGCTGGAGGCCTGAGAACAGGCCGCAGAGGGGGTCTGGGCGGTCGCGCCCAGGCGCCCGAAGGCGGCCGGGCAGCCGCAGAGGGAAGAGCGCCATGACCGGCGACAGATCAGGTGGATCGAGTGCATTGCCTCATGAGATGGCGCGGAGAGGCCGCGAACCCTGCGACGCGGCTGCCGAACGCGCCGATGACGAGCTGCGATGGCGCAAGATCCCAAGGGGGGCGTCTGCCGCAAACCCTTGGCAAAGGCTGCGAAATCATGGGATCGAAAGCGAAGTTCGACGGAAGGAAAGCGTGACGTGAGGACCACAAGCGAACAGATGCGAGCCTGGACGGGACCTGCGGTGTTGTCCTACGGGTTCCGACCGTTCTTTTTGGCTGCCGGCCTGTGGGCCGCCGCCGCGATGGTCGCCTGGATCGCCATGCTTTCCGGGCAGGATGTGCTGCCCACTGCGTTCGATCCTGTTTCGTGGCATGCCCATGAGTTCCTGTTCGGGTATCTGGGGGCCGTGGTCGCGGGGTTCATGCTGACCGCTGTGCCGAACTGGACCGGGCGGCTTCCCCTTGTGGGTTGGCCGCTGGCGGGACTGTTTGCGCTCTGGCTGGCGGGGCGCTTGGCGGTATCGATTTCGGAGGTCCTTCCGGCCCTTGTGGTTGCCGCCGCCGATCTTTCCTTTGCTGTCCTTCTCGCATTGGCCATGACGCGCGAGATCGTGGCGGGCCGTAACTGGCGCAACCTGACGATCCTGGCCCTTCTGGCCACGTTCATCCTGGCCAATGGCCTGTTTCACTGGGAGGCGGCCCGGGGAGGTAATGCGGCCGGTGGCTTTGGTCTGCGCCTGGGGCTGGCGGCCGGGTTGATGATGATCGCCGTGATCGGGGGACGGATCATTCCGTCATTCACCCGCAACTGGTTGGTCAAGCGGGGCGATACGGTCCTTCCAGCGCCCCCCATGCAGGCGTTCGACAAACTGACGCTTCTTGTCTTGCTGGGCGCACTGCTGGCTTGGGTGGGCTGGCCGCTGCATGTTCTGACTGGTGGGCTACTCGTCGCAGCAGGCTTGCTTCATCTGGCGCGGCTGACCCGGTGGTCATGGCAGCGCACGGCGTCCGAACCGTTGGTTTGGGTGCTGCATCTCGCGTACCTGTTCCTGCCGATGGGGGCGGTCCTGCAAGGTCTGGCGACCCTCCGGCCGGAACTCGTCGGCACGGCACCGGCACAGCACGTTTGGATGGCGGGGTGTATCGGGCTGATGACCCTTGCGGTCATGACACGGGCGACCTTGGGCCACACCGGCCGGGCGCTCACAGCGGGCAGCGGCACGACGGCGATCTATCTTCTGATCGTGGCAGCGGTCCTGTCGCGGGCGCTGGCGGGCGTCTGGCCGGCATGGGCCAGCATGTTGCACGCGCTTTCGGCGGTGTTCTGGATCGCGGCTTTCGGGGGTTTCTCGCTGCTCTATGGCGGATTGCTTCTGCGCCCCAAACCAGCCGCATAGGCGCCGGGCCGGACCCGCGACGTGTTCGTGGAGCTCACTGCGACTGACCGACATGGCGCGAGCGCCGCGGGCGTGGTTCGCAACGACGGGTTTACCGTGTCGGAAGATGACGTGTTGACCGTCACCGTGCCGGCCAATGACACGCTGTCCGGTAACCTCACCGGGCTGGAACTGGTCGGTCCGGCCCCCGAGGGCGAAAGGCTGGATCTGGCCAGGGGCGGCACCTTCACCTTCGCACGCGCCCCGGCGCTGCAGGCGCTCGCACAGACAGGACGTTGCCAGTTTCGCCATCGTTGCAATCTTGTTGTTAAAAGGGTACCTTGACCGAAGATCAGTCATCGCAGGGTGCAGGGTCAAGTAACGCGCCGTACTTTTGCTGACCGTCTGTACATCTTGAAAATCCGGTGGTCGGTGCCTCGTCATTGGGCGCGTTGACCTGCCGCTTGCCGACGTTTTCCCCCGGACCCCCGACGGGCCTGTCTACGTCGTTTTTATCGGACCAAACCGTCACCTGGGGCCGAGACCCGATCGCGGTTGGTGTCGGCCGCGAGTGCGGGAGCGCTCGTCTGCCAAAGGCATTTACGGGCACGTCGCGCCAGATAGGTGTGCAGGCGAGCTTTGTCATGCTGCATCGGTTAAAGAGACCAAGAAAGCGCGTTGGCCCGGGATCGGGCCTGCGCACGTAGTTCGACAAAAGTGTGGCGGCGCTTCCTCCGTCAAAGGATTCAGAATGACTTTTCCAGAATGGACGAAACCCGGCATCTATGGGGCTTTAGGCGGTGCGATCGCGATATCCATCCTTGGCTTCAACTTCGGTGGCTGGACCACCGGCGGCAGCGCGCGGGAGATGGCGGAGGACATGGCAAGCGAGGCTGTAACCACCGCCATGGTGCCGGTCTGCCTGAGCATGGCAGCGGCCGATCCTGCGCGCTTGGAGAAGACGGCCCTCGTCCAGGAAGCGTCGACATTCAACCGCAGCAGGGTCTTGATGGACACGGGCTGGGCGACCTTGCCCGGTACCGATACGCCCAGCCGCGACTTGGCGAATGCCTGTTTGCCGGGGCTCGAGCTGGATGGGTCGTGATCCCGCAGCGCGTCCGTCGCCGGTCCGGTCGGTTCTTGCAATCTGCGCACGGCCACAGGCGCGTCTTGTTATGCAGCTCTGGCTCGGTACGCTCTGTGCGGTGATGCTCATGGCCCTGCCGAGCTTTGCGCAGCCGGTACCGGATAATGCCAGCGCCAAAAGCTATGGGGACGGTTGGGAATGCGATATCGGCTACAGGCAGAGAGAGGATCTCTGTGCCGCAGTGGTCGTTCCTGAAAACGCCTATGCAACCAACCGCAGTTATGGGCGTGGATGGGCCTGCCTTCATGGCTTCCTGGAGCGTGATCGGACGAGCTGCGTCGCCGTGGTGGTGCCCGAGGGCGCGTTTCTCGACCCTTCGGGTGAGCGCTGGCATTGCCTGCGGGGTTTTGCGAGGCGAGACGGCGCCTGCGTGGAGGTGATCGTGCCTGAGAATGCGTTCCTGACGGAGTCGCGTGCAGGCTCCGCCTGGGCATGTGCGCGCGGGTTCGAGGCGGTTGGGGATCTCTGCGCACCCATCGATGTACCAGCCAATGCCTTTCTGAACACGTCGCGCTTCGGACAGCCCTGGACCTGCGCGCGCGGCTTCTACCAGCAGGGAGAACTGTGCCCGCCCGTCAAGATCCCTGAGAACGCGTATTTTGACGACTCAACGTATGGCACCGGATGGAAATGCGCTCGGGGATACACGGCCTCCGCCACCGGATGCGATGTGATTGCGTTGCCATCAAATGCCCATCTCGATCGGTCAGGAAACCGCTGGGCCTGCAACCGGAATTTCCAGAGGTTCAACGACCGGTGCGTTCTCAATGACTAGACAAGTCGCACCAGCCGCGCGGCACCGAATTCCAATCCCGAGGGGACAAGCCATGCCATACGAATACAATACCGACACGACAATCCGCCGTCCCGTTCGCGGGGCACAGGCGCCCCCCGTTTTGCCTGTCGCCGCCCGAAGCCCCGTGCCGCCGACAGCGGTGGTCTATTGCGATGGTCACTTCGGCGAGATCGACGGCAAGACCGCCAATGGCCTTGTCCGGCATTCCGAGGCTTACCGAATACTCTCGGTGATCGACCGCGGGCGCAGCGGCCAGGATAGCGGGCTGGTCCTTGACGGGGTTGCCAACCGCATCCCGATCCTCGGCAGTCTGGCGGATGCGCTCGCGCACGCGCCGAAAGTCCCCGAGACCTTTATTCTCGGCATGGCGCCAGCAACGGGGCGGCTCTCCGTCAAGGATCGCGCGGTGGTTCTGGACGCAATTGCGCACGGTATGACCATCGTCAGCGGATTGCATGAGTACCTGAGCGATGATCCGCAGATCGCGGCTCAAGCCGCCGCGCACCGGGTCACCATCCGCGACATGCGCAAACCCAAGCCAAACAAGGACATGCGCCTCTTCGATGGCAGCATCTCCGGGGTGAAGGCCCTGCGCATCGCGGTTCTGGGCACCGACTGCGCAATCGGCAAGCGGACGACCGCAACTGTGCTGGCCCGCGCACTGAGCGACGCAGGTTTCCGGACGGCGCTCGTGGGCACCGGGCAGACCGGCCTGATGCAGGGCGCCAAGTACGGGGTTGCGATGGATGCGGTGCCGCCGCAATTCTGCTGCGGCGAACTCGAAGGCGCGATCCTGGCCGCAGCGGCAGCAGAACAGCCCGATATCATCGTTATCGAAGGGCAGGGGGCCCTGAGCCACCCTGCATTTTGCACTTCGGCCTTCATCTTGCGCGGTAGCCAGCCGGATGCCGTGATCCTGCAACACGCGCCGAAACGGGCCCGTCGTTGCGACTTTCCAGGGATGCCCATGCCGTCAGCGGCCAGCGAGATCGCTTTGATCGAAGCTTTCGCGGACACCCGTGTCATCGGCCTCACCCTAAACCACGAGGGCATGTCCGATGCCGAGATCACCGCCGCGATCGCAACGATGACCTGTAAGCTCGGGGTGCCGGTGACCGATGCCCTGCGACGCCCTGGAGCGGACCTCGTCTCCATGGTCCTTGCCGCCTATCCCGGCGTGCGGCAAGGCACTTACGGGGTTGCCGTATGAAGAACCCGCGCCTCGAGGTCGATCTGTGCAAGATCCGCCACAATGCGCAAACGCTTGCCGGGCGGCTGACACCGCGTGGCCTTGGCATCACGGCCGTGACCAAGGCTGTGTGCGGGAACCCCGCCATTGCGCGCGCCATGCTTGAGGGAGGTGCAGTGGGGCTTGCAGAGGCGCGTCTGCGTAACGTCCGCAGGTTGCGTGAGGCTGGGCTGACCTGTGCTGTCACTCTGATCCGCACGCCGATGCTGAGCGAGGCTGCGGAAGTCGTCCGGCTCTGCGAGACCAGTTTCAACTCCGATCTGCGTGTCATCTCGGCGCTTTCGGCCGAATCCTGCCCACGCAGGGCAGCGCATGGCATCATTCTGATGGTCGAGATGGGCGATTTGCGCGAAGGCATTCTGCCAGAGGAACTCGGTGCGTTGGCTCTGCGTGTGCGCGCCTTGCCGGGGGTCGTATTGCAGGGGATCGGAGCGAATTTCGCCTGTTTCGGAGGGCAAGCGCCCGAACCGGCCATCATGATGGCCCTGTCCGACATTGTCGTCGAGACCGAGCGCACCTGCGGTGTCATCCTGCAAACTGTGTCCGGCGGCAACTCGGCCAACCTTCCCTGGGCAATGGGTGCGACTCCGACGGGACGGATCACCGACCTGCGGCTGGGCGAGGCCATCCTCCTCGGGGTGGAGCCGGTGTCCGGTGACCGGATCGCGGGGCTTCACACCGATGCCATTACCCTTGTCGCCGAAGTTATCGAGGCGGGCTTCAAGTCCTTGCCAAGCCGGGCAGCCAAGGCCACCGCGTCTGGTCGCAGGATCCGACCCAGCCGAACAACCCGGCTCATCCTTGCCCTTGGAGTGCAGGACACGGATGTACAGGGGCTGGTCATGCCCGTCGGCACCACCTTTGTGGGGGCGACCAGCGATCACCTCGTCGTCGTTACACAGAACGCACTGCCAAGGCCGGGCGGCGAGATGCGCTTCCAATTGAATTACAGTGCCTTGATGCGGGCAATGGCAGCCCCGGACATCGAGACGGTTCTTCGCTGTGACCGGCCACCAACGGATGCGTCCTATGCCGTCGCGGACCCTGTACTCGCGCAACACCGACACCACCAATATTGAGGAGACCAAACCATGGTTAATCGCCCGAAATCGAATGTATTCAAAACCCAGACGCCCAGAGCGGAAACGCCGATGGACAAGACCACCCGCATTGTCCGCGAAATCGCTGACGAAGAAGCCGAGAAGAGAAGGATCAAGAACGCCCGCTTGCGCAGCGCGCGCCTCGAGCGTGAGGCCAACACACCGGCAGAACCTGCGAAACCGCCGCGCAAGACGCGGGCTGCCAAAGCGGTCTAGGGTCAGGACCCATTGATTTCCTTGGGATGGCGTGATCTGCGGTCCACAAAACGAGCGGTGAACATGTTTGATCTGTTTTGGCTGACCGACGCCAGATGGCGCGTCTTGAGCTCTTCTTTCCCAAGTCACACGGCAAGCCACGGGTCGATGATCGGCGTGTGCTGAGTGGGATTATCTTAATCAACCGCAATGGCTTGCGGTGGCGCGACGCGCCCGCCACCTACGGTCCGCACAAGACGCTCTACAACCGTGGGAAGCGCTGGAGCGACAAGGGCATCTTCGCTCGCATGATGGCGGGTCTTGCTGTCGAACACGGCGAGAAGCAGACTGTGATGATCCCCTCTCATCGAAACTGCGTTTCGACTGCCGGGCAGTGGACGCCACCGACCTGAAGGCCCACCGCACAGCGATGAGTTTGGGCGTCAAAAAGTGGGGCGTGGACGCCTGATCACCGCCCGGCAGGGTATTTCCGTAGGAAATGTCCCGAGAGG
Organism: Dinoroseobacter shibae DFL 12 = DSM 16493; assembly: GCF_000018145.1. Taxonomy (NCBI): domain Bacteria; kingdom Pseudomonadati; phylum Pseudomonadota; class Alphaproteobacteria; order Rhodobacterales; family Roseobacteraceae; genus Dinoroseobacter; species Dinoroseobacter shibae. The sequence goes on along the minus strand of NC_009952.1, from coordinate 2,428,414 downwards.
GAGGCCGCACCGAATGCGGCATGAACACCAAGCTGCACGCCATCTGCGACAGACAAGGACGCCCGCTGAACCTGTTCGTGACCGCTGGCCAGGTCAGCGACTATATCGGCGCACGAGCATTGCTGAGTAGCCTGCCGGATGTCGACTGGCTGCTCGGGGACCGCGGATATGATGCCGACTGGTTTCGAGAAGCGTTAGAGGACAAAGGGATACGCGCCTGCATCCCTGGTCGGAAGCAACGGAAGAAGACCGTCAAATACGACAAGCGTCGCTACAAACGACGCAACCGGATCGAAATCATGTTCGGTAAATTGAAGGATTGGCGGCGTGTGCCAACCCGCTACGACAGGTGCCCGAAGGTCTTCCTATCAGCCGTCGCCCTCGCAGCAACCTCATTTATTGGCTATGAGGCCTGACCCGAATATCCAACGCGGACGTAAGAGTGAGCTTCTTTTCTTAAAAGCGTTGACAAAGTCATGGCATTCCCGTTCAAGGTCCGACATCCCAGACGTGTTTCGAGCAAGGAGATCGGTCATGAAAGTCCAAACGACAGTACTTCTCGGTACCGCGGTGTCCGCGCTCGTTGCCGTCCAAGCACTGGCGCAGGATATTCCTTCGGAAGTGACGCTGTTCAAGGATGTGAACATCTTCGACGGCAAGAATGACGCGCTTCTCGAGGGGTATGATGTCCTCGTAGTCCGGAACCTGATCCAGCAGATCGCCGAGGATATCCCCGTCTCGGGCACCTATGAGCTTGAAGTGAGCACTGGTGCGCTGGAGCGCGTCGAGACCCTGCCGGGATCGGGCGTCAACGGCTACTCGATCACGATCCGCGATGCGGACGGTGTCGAGACACAGACACAGCAGGTCGCTGTCAACGTGATTGCGGGCGGCGGCAGAACCCTGATGCCGGGCCTGATCGACGCGCATTATCACCTGATGCTCGCGGCCAGCCAGGGGGATAGCTGGCGCCTCGAGCAACCCGATTACACCCATGCAACCATGGTGGTCGAGGCTAACAACCTGCTGCAGCGCGGGTTCACATCTATCCGCGATACGGCTGGTCCGGGCTTCGGCATCAAGAAGGCGGTCGACGAAGGGATGATCCCCGGCCCACGGATGTACCTGTCCGGCACGCTCATCACCCAGACCTCCGGACACGCAGACCGCACCCTGCCTTTCGAGGAGCCCCGCATCTTCAGCGGCCGCGCGCCCGTGGGTGAGGAAGTGATGAAGCTCGACCGGGTGGTGAACGGTCGGGACGAGGTGCTGGCGGCAACGCGCCAGAACCTCAAGCAAGGCGCAACGCAGATCAAGATCGCCATCGGCGGCGGTGTCTATTCGCTCTACGATCCGCTGGACGTGACGGAGTTCACCGAGGACGAAATCCGGGCGGCTGTCGATGCCGCGTCGGACTGGGGCACCTATGTCACCGCTCACGTCTACACGCCCAAGGGAGTCCTGCGCGGCATAAGGAACGGTTTGAAGACCATCGAGCACGGCCAGTTGATGGACGAAGAAGCCGCCCGCGAAATGGCTGAGCGTGGCGTCTACCTCATCACCCAGCCCTTCGAGGCCGAGGAAAACCTGCGCGCGCTCGCCAACGACATCCAGTGGGCCAAGTACCTGCAAGTCGTCGAAGGCTGGCAGCGCACCGCCGACCTGGTCAAGCAATACGATATCAAGATGGGCTTCGGCACGGACTTGGTCTTTGCGCCGGATACCAACGGGCAGCAGGCCGACTTCCTGGCGCGTTTCGGCAAATGGTTCAGCAATATCGAGATGCTGCGCATGATCACTTCGACCAATGCCGAGATCCTGGCGCTTAGCGGTCCGCGCAACCCGTATCAGGAGGGCCCGCTCGGTGTGATCGAGGAAGGCGCCTACGCGGACATAATCCTCGTGGACGGCAATCCGCTGGAGGATGTCTCCATCCTCGGCAGCAACGGCGCGAACATCCCGCTGGTCATGAAGGACGGCCGGATCTTCAAGAACACGATGAACTGACCCGGGGACGGGTCGCGCCTTCGATTTCCGCTGCCCCGGTCGGGATCATTTCGTTTGCGCATAGACTGCGAATCCAAGTTGCGCCAGCTTACACAACCCAACTCGGAGCTAACATCTTGACCAAGCTTTTCGGAGCCATTCTCGTCCTTGTCGGGGCCCTCATGTTCGTGCCCGGCATCTGGCTGATCGCACTCGGCGGGTCGTGGTATTACAGCCTTGCGGGCGCAGGGCTCGCGGCCGCGGGCTTTTACTACTGGAAGAAACAGCTCCTGGGGGCCTGGATTTTCGGGGCGGTATTCGCCGGCACCGCGCTCTGGGCCGTCTGGGAAGTCGGGTTCGAGCTCTGGCCGCTGGTGCCGCGCCTGGTCGCGCCCATGGTGTTGGCCATCCTCGCTGTCCTTCTGGTGCCATCCCTGAACGAGGGGCGCGGACGCACAGCCAGCCTCGCGGCGGCCGGGGTGCTTGCGCTGGGGATTGCCGGGTTCTTCTGGGGCATGGCCACGCCGCAGAACGTCATCGCCAACACCGACCCGGTCCCGACCCGTGCGATCGCGGCGGAAAGCCCGAACTGGACCCATTACGGGCGCACCCCGACCGGCACGCGCTTTGCGCCGTTCGACCAGATCACGCCCGAGAATGTGGGCGAGCTGGAGGTCGCCTGGACCTTCAACCACGGCGACGCGCCCTCCGGCACGGGCCAGGACCAGAACACGCCACTCTACGTGGACGGGCTGGTCTATCACTGCTCGCCCAACAACATCGTCAGCGCCATCGACGCGGTGACGGGCGCGCAGGTCTGGCAATACGACCCCGAAGCGAGCTCCCCCCTGTGGCAGCGGTGCCGGGGCGTGACCTACTACGAACCGACGCCGCGGGAAGGCGCCCCGGCGGACGGCACCTGCGCCGCGCGCATCGTGCTCAGTTCGGTCGACGCGCGGTTGATCCAGCTCGACGCGCGGACCGGCGCGCTCTGCACGACCTTCGGCGACGGTGGCGCGGTGGACCTGACGCGAAACATGGGCGAGGTGCGGCCAGGATTCTACTTCCCGACCTCCGCGCCCACGGTGATGGGCGACCGGATCATCCTCGGCGGCTGGGTCTGGGACGGCATGGCCGTGGACGAACCCTCCGGCGTGGTGCGCGCCTTCGATGGCCGCACGGGCGAGATCGCCTGGGCGTGGGATATCGGCAATCCGGCCATCGACACCGTGCCGCCCGAGGGCGAGACCTATACCCGCGGCACGCCAAACGTCTGGTCCACCCCGGCCTTCGACGCAGCACTCGGCCTCGTCTACCTGCCCACAGGTAACGCGCAGCCCGATTTCTACGGAAGCTCGCGCATCGAGGCGGCGAATGACTGGAACTCCTCCATCGTCGCGCTGGATGTCGAAACCGGCAAAGTGGTCTGGAGTTTCCAGACAACCTACCGCGACATCTGGGACTACGATGTGCCGGCCCAGCCGATGCTCTACGACATCACCACCGAGACCGGCGAGGTCGTGCCCGCCCTGATCCAGGTGACCAAGCGCAGCCAGACCTTCGTGCTGGACCGGCGCGACGGTACCCCGATCGCAGAGGTGCGCGACCTGCCTGTGCCCACGACCGGCGGGGTCGAGCCCGACTACCTGTCGCCGGTGCAGCCCTACTCCGTGGACATGCCGGTCATCGGGGCGGAGCCCTTGACCGAGGCCCGGATGTGGGGCGCCACACCGCTCGATCACCTTTATTGCCGCATCCGCTTCCGGCAGGCTTATTACGTGGGGGATTTCACGCCCATGTCCGAACAGGGCACGCTGATCTGGCCGGGCTATTTCGGGGGCATGAACTGGGGCACGGGCACAATAGACGAGGCCCGCGGCCTTTTGATCGTGAACGACACACGGGTTGCGCATCTGCTGCAACTGATCCCACGTCAAGAGGCTGATGCCCTGGGCGTCGAGGTGGTCGGCCCTCATGACGGGCTGGCGCCCCAGGACGGGGCACCGTTCGGGGCGATGCGGTCGAACTTCTTCTCCTTCGTCGGCGTGCCCTGCCAGGAGCCGCCCTATGGCACGATGACCGCCATCGACCTCGCGGACCGGTCGATCCTATGGCAGCGGCCCGTCGGGACCATCGAGGAGACCGGGCCCTTCGGCATCCGCACCGGCTGGCGCATGCCCGTGGGCCTGCCGTTGGTGGGCGGGCCGATCTCCACCGCGAGCGGCCTGACCTTCTACTCGGGCACGCAGGACTATTACCTGCGGGCGTTCTCATCCGAGACCGGCGAAGAGTTGTGGCGCGGGGCACTCCCGCTCGGCTCGCAATCCACGCCGATGTCCTATATCGGGCCAGATGGGCGTCAGTATGTCGTTGTCACCGTAGGCGGCCTGAACGATATCATGGGACGCGGCGATATCGTGATGGCCTTTGCCCTGCCAGAGGAGTGAAAGGGCCTAGGCGGTGTGGTCGCATGTGAAGATCGGTTGGCAAAGGACGTGACATGAGCGAGACCCAGACATCTCCGCCTTCCGGAGGCAGCCCAGCCAGAACCGTTGCGCTGGTGGTTGTCGTGGCGCTGGTGCTGATCGCTGGGCTTTATGCGCTGATGGATCGCTATGTGCCCAGCAGCCCGCGCGGGATTGTATCGGCCAACGTGGTGCAGATCGCTCCGCGGGTCTCGGGCACGATCACCCGCGTTCATGTGGCCGACGATGCGATCGTTGAGGCGGGGGATCCGCTCTTCTCGCTCGATCCTCGCCCGTTCGAGCTGGCGGTGCGGCAGGCCGAGGCGAATCTGAACACCGCGCTTCAGACCGTAGATGCCTCGGGCGCGTCGCTGGTCGCGGCACAGGCCGCCGTCACCCAGGCCCGCACCGCGCTTGAAAACACGCAGGCCGAGGCCGACCGGACCTTTCAGCTGGAAGAGCGCGGCATCGTGGCCACCGCCCGCGGCGATGACGCCCGCGCCGCGGTCGAGTCCGCTCAGGCCCAGCTGGATCAGGCGGAGGCCAATCTCGACAGCGCACGAGCGCAGCTTGGCCCCGAGGGGGCAGACAACCCCACCATCCAGGCCGCCACGGCACAACTGGAACAGGCGCAGTATGACCTGGCCTCGACCACGGTGACCGCGCCGCACCTCGGGGTTGTAACCAACGTGACCTTGTCGGAGGGGCAGTTCATCGGGGCAGGAAGCCCGGCCTTGACCTTCATCGACGCCGAGGCCGGTTGGATCACCGTCGATCTGCGCGAGAACCAGCTTCAGAAGATCGAGGCGGGAGATCCGGCCCGCGTCTTGTTCGATGCGCTTCCGGGGCGGATTTTCGAAGGACGGGTCCAGAGTATCGCCTGGGGTATCGCGCCAAGGCGCACGGTGCAGGGCGGGTTGGTTGCGAACCAGCAGACGACCCAGTGGTTCGAGCCGGCGCGCACAATCCCCGTGCGGATCGAGCTGGAAGGCGGGATGGAGAACTGGCCCTATGCCGTCCGCGTCGGCGGCAAGGTCCATGCGGTGATCTTTTCCGAGAGCGAAACCGGCCCCATCGCCTGGGTGGCGCGCGGGTTGCAACGGCTGCGCTCCTGGCTCAGCTACCTGCACTGAGGGGGCTGCGATGTACGTCGCCCCCCGCCCCGATGCCGCCGAGGACCCGCTTTACGGCATCCGCCTGGGGCTGACCGGTGCGCTCGCCTTTGCGGCGATACCGCTGCTGGATCCGGTGATGCCAACCATCGTCGCGGCTCTGCCCGTTGGCCTGATCGCGGCACAGCGGCGGGCCTTCTCTCCGGTCCGGGTCTTCGCCGGGCCTATCGCGGCCTGCATCATTGCTGTGCTGATGGCATGGTTCGTGGTCTGGCTCCAGCCTATGGCGGTGGTTTATGCCGGGGCAATGTGGCTTGTCTATTTTGTGGGCTTCGGGCTGATCCTGCGGACCGGGGCGGCGCCAGGCATGCTCATCGTGATCATGGGCGTGCTGTTTTCGGTTATCGGCATGAGCGGGGCTGCTGCGGTCGAGGTGCTGCGCAACCAGTTCATCCTGGGGGCGCTGCTGACCCTGGTAATCGCGCCTTTGGTCTATGCGATCTGTCCCACGCGCACGGCGGCGCCGCAGGTCGATGCGCCGCGGCCCGAACAGGGCAACGTGGTCGTCGGCGCCGCGATCCGGGCATTCGTCCTTCTGGGACTGAGCTTCTGGCTCTATGCGGTGATGCCGCCCTCTGACATCATGATGGCGATCATGGCGGCGCTGGTGCTGGTCTTCCCGACCCGCCGGGCGGTCTTCTTCGAAGCGGGCCAGCGCATGCGCGCGACGCTCTACGGCAGTGCACTAGCGGCGATCATTCTCGGGGTATTCCTGCTCTCGCCGCACCTGCCGATCCTGCTCGGGCTGATCTTCCTCGCCGGACTCTGGGTGGGGCAACGGATGCTCTTCGACCCGCGGCCCCATTTCGCCTATCAGAACGCCTATCCGGCGGCGATGGCGCTGGTGGCCGGGGCGCTGAGCACGCAAGACCCCGGTGCGGCCATCCTGTCCCGCGTGGTGCTGACTTTGGTCGGAGCGTTCACGGCAGCCTATGCCGTAGCCCTGCTCGATCAGCTCACCGACTGGCGTCAGGACCCCGGCCCCGCAGGCACCGCACAAGCGTCCTCAGCCGGGGGCTAGATCTCGCCGTGCGTAACTCGCCACATACGATGCGCGCCGATCATGTTGTCCTATGTGCGATTTGATCCCGAGCGCTCCATCCTTGCGCGTTGTCGTGAGGTGCAGGGGGGATTCCAAGCCATCACCCCCTGCGGTAGGCACCTTTACTCTGCTTGGACGCTAAAAGAATATGTGACACCCGCTCGGGTTTCGATCCGCAGCGTGCGCTCCTCGACCCTGTACGATGTCGCCTGCGAGAGATCCGCCGCCATTTGTGGGACAGGGTCCGCGGCACATGCCATGCGGGTGAGGGCCACCGGTCCGACGCTCAGCGCACCCGCACTGTTCGTCTCCGGCTCGGCCTCCCAGGTCCCCCGTCCGAGATTGCAGTCCGCGCGCAGCACGAGGCCGCCATCGGCCAGAAAGCCGATCGTGTGATGCCCGGTTTCCTCGATCTCGGCTTCACCAACCTGAACCAGTTCCCACACACCGCCCACAAGTGCTGCGCCTCCGGGCACCGCGGTGCAGATCACGGGATCGGTGCCGGTGCTTTGCCATCTGACCTCGTCGCCTTGCCCCCGCAAAGTGCCGGGGGTGCCCGAGTAGACAAACCCGGAGCCCGAAGGCTGCGCTTCAAGCGTGACCTCCATGGTGACCCGTACGCTGTCCTGTCCGAATTCGGCGACGAGGCTGCGCCCATCGTTACAGGTGAATGGCACGGCTTCCATCGACTGGGCGCTGACGGTCGTGGCGGCAAAGGTCGTCGCTATGAAGACGACGCAGGCGATACGTGGGAGGATCATGGTACTTTCCTTTGCGGTTGTCGGGCCATTCTGTCAGAACGCGGCGCGCAGCCGCAGACCGAACAGGGCGATGGTGTCCTTGTCGGGGTTCAGGGCGGGGTTCTGGATGATCTGCACGCTCGGCGTGATTTCAATCCCCTCGGTCAGTTGCCAGCGGCTGAAAGCCTCCACCGTCCATTGATCGTCCAGATCGACTCCGAACGTGTCGTCGTTCGGGCGGCTCCAGTTCACGCCAAGGCCGGTCAGTTGGCGACCGGGGTTTTGGGTGTAGCCGACGCCGACACTGAGTGCCGCCTCGTAGAGGCTGCCGCCCGCATCGGCCCAGCCGCCGCGCACAAATGGCAGCCATGTGTTTTCGATACCGCGAGTATAAGAGAAGGCGATGCCGTAGCCATCGTCACTGCCGGCCTTGGTGCGCTCGTCGATTTGCCATAGGGTCACATGGGCGTTGTCGATGAAGAGCGCCTTCGGTCCGGAAGTCCAACCCAGTTCCAGAGATTTGAAGGTCTCACCCTCGTCGAACAGGGTATCGAAGCCGCCCAGCAGGTCCGTGGCGTCCCCGTTGGCGTCCACGATCCCAACCGCCGCATAGACCCTGTCGGTCAGGAATCCGGCCGCGACCGCACCCAAGGCACCATCAGGCAGGCCGCCGATGGTGCCGGAGCCGGTCTGGAACGCCAAGTTGGAAAACCCGGTCCAAGGGCTCGCCAAGGCAAAGACATCGACATAGTCGGTCACGTCGAGCCATCCGACTGATACCACGGCCTGTCCATCCGCGAGATTCTGCTGCCAGTAGAGGTTCGTGGCCCGCCATCCCTGGTCGTTGAAGACCGAATTGACCAGCCCGACATAGCCAAGCTCGGTGCCGAAATCCGTCACTGCGAGATCGCCATAGGCGTGGCGCTGTTCCAGCTTGAACACGAGGTTACCGGTGTTGGGGCCGTCCCTGCCAACCAGGGCCCATTTCCCGAAAGCGCGAAACACGCCGCTGCCGGCGGTCCGGTCGCCAGGGCTGGAACTGGCCCGGAAACCCAGGGCATTGTAATCGAACCCGAGGGTCAGCCCGGTGCGGGCTTCGAGGTCGGATTTCCACTGGGTCCACCCCTCCTGGATGTCGACGGCGAGCAGGCTGTCCTTGTCCTGCGCGTCATAGCTCAGCGTGCTCGGAGTTGCGGAAGGCCCCGACAAGGTTTCTGCCACGTTCGCGGCCTGCGCGAGGCTCGAAGGCCCGAATGCTAACAACACAGTGGATGCGGCAAGCGAGGGGAGCCGCAGAGACCGGCATGGCGGCGTCGCGGGGCATGTGTCGGGGGGTGGAAAAGCGGTTGGCATCGGTCTGCTCACAGGATGTTCTTGTGGATCACGCCACCCTTCATGATCAGGGCCAGCGAGGTTTCGGGGGTCGTGAGGATCGAGATGTCGTCCAGCGGGTTGCCGTTCACCAGCAACAGGTCGCCATAGGCCCCGGGTTCAATCACCCCGAGCGGTCCTGCCTGGTAGGGATGGCGCGCTCCGCTGCGCGCGAACAACTCGGCATTGCCCGAGGTGGCCTGCATCAGGATCTCGGTCGGGGTGTAATAGGCAGTGCGCGCGACGAATTCGAGCGACTGGAACGGGCCTTTGTCGATGGTGCCGAGAATGTCGGTCCCCCAGGCAACTTTCAGGCCAAACGCCTTGGCCCGCTCATACCCTTCGGTGGCGCCCGCCTTGGCTTGCAGGAATTTCGGCAAAGCATCGCCGGTCAGCCCTGTGTCCTCCGGATTGGCGGCATAGGTCAGGTACTGGGTCGAGAAGAAGACATCCTTGTCCTTCATCATCTGCATGGATTCTTCCGAGGCGAACAGTCCATGCTCGACCGAGCGCACGCCGGCGGTCAGGGCGTTCTGGACCGAGGCGTCGGAATAGGCATGGATCTTCGCGTAGGTGCCCCATTTTTGCGCCTCGGCCACGATGGCTTGCAACTCCTCGAGGGTGAATTCCGTCACGTCGAGCGGGTCATGCGCCCCGGTGATCGAGCCGCTGCCCATGATCTTGATCTGGGTTGCGCCGTAGCGCAGGGCCTCGCGTGTCGCCTTCATCACCTCCGCCTTGCCGTCAGCGGTGATCGTCCAGCCACGCAGATAGGCCGGGTCGAGCTGGCCGGTGAAATGCGGCGAAAGGTAATTCATCCGCGGCTCGAAATCGCCATGCCCGGAGGTTTGAGAGATGAAGAAGCCCGAGGGAAGGATGCGGGGGCCCGCAATGACGCCTGCGTCAATGGCGCGTTTCAGGCCAAAGGCGGGCCCGCCCGCGTCGCGAACAGTGGTGAAGCCGCGCATCAGCATCCGCCGCGCGCCTTCGGCCGCCATCACCCCGGTGTATTCATGGGGCGAGCCGTAGATCAGCTCCTCGATCTCGTCATGCCACATGATATGCGTGTGCGCGTCGGTCAGGCCAGGCGTCAGCGTGAGGCCTGTCGCGTCGATCACTGTAGCCTCTTGCGCCGACAGGCCCGCGCCCACGGCTGCGATCATCCCGTCCTCGACCAACACATCCACGCCGGTGATCAGATCGGGGGCGCGTCCGTCGAAGATCGCGGCCCCCTTGATGAGTGTGGCAGCCGGGCTTGCGGCCTCCTGGGCCCGCAGGGGCAGGGCGGCCGTTAGTCCAAGCGCCCCGGCGCCGCCCAGAAGGGCGCGACGGCTGACTGTGTTGGGTTTGGTGGTGCTCATGGGGGAGTGGTCCTTGTTTGGGGGGTGGGGTCAGCCCGGTGGGGGAAATGTGATGGCCTCGGGGATCGGCCAGCCGGCCTCACGGTAGTAGCGCTCTGCCCCGGGATGCAGCCGCCCAGAGACCAGAGAGAGCGCCATTTCAGGCGTGATCGTGCCGGGCATCCAGTCGGCGGCGCTATGGATGTCGCCGAGGTTTTCCCAGATCGCCCGGGTCACTTCGTAGACGACATGTTCCGGGACATGCATCCCGGCGCTGAAATTCACAATCGATCCATGGGTGCGCGTGGCCGTGTCGTTGACCTGGTTCGGCCCGTAGGCATCCGGGGGTATCTCGTTGGCGGTTCCGCCGGTCTCCGCTCGGATCGTCACATTGCGCAGATCGACATCCAGCAACCGGATCCGGCTTGTCAGGGCGAATTGCTGGACCGCGGCGCTTGGCAGGTTCGTGGGCAGGACGATCACGTCGATCTTGCCATCCTGAAATGCCTGGATCGCGGCGTCGAACCCGAAGGCCTGGAGCTTCATCTCGCCCGGCGTGATACCGGTGGATTGTTCGATGACACGCAGGACCACCTCGGTGGCGGCGCCGCCGGGAGGGCCCGCGAACACGGTCCGACTTCGCAGATCGGCCAGGCTCTCGATGCCGGACCCCGCGCGCGTGATGTAGTGGTAAGGCCCCATCTGGTAGGCGAAGATCATGCCCACGTTTTGCTCCAGCGCGGGTGCCGTCTCGAAATGCTGGAATGGGCCGAGGCGATTGACCATCATCCAGTTGATGGTGGGTGCACCGAACAGAAAGTCGACGCGTCCGGTGGCGGCGTCCATCATGTGCCGTGTGGCCGTGCCCGTGGCGCTGACCTGTAACTCGATGCCGTCCACATGGGTGTTCACGACCCGGGCAATGGTCGTGTTGACCACGAAAGGCGTGAGGCCCGGTGCGAGGGAGGTGACCTTGTACCGCTCGGCCAAGGCGCCCCCGGGGAACTGGAGCGTCGCAACCGCGAGGATGCCCGCACCCAGCATTCTTTTGGCACCCGACCGGATCATGTGCCATGCGCCCGCAGGGAGACCCGCTTGATCCAGCCCGCCCGGTGCAGGGGGTGCAGCACCCCCATAGCGATGCCCAAGGCCAGCCCGGGGCCCCAGAGGGCGACCGTCGGCACCATCACGGCGCAGGCGGCGCCCCCGCGCAGCATGCGATTGTGCCGCGGCAAACGTCCCAGCACCGGGTCCGCGCCGCCCAGAGCAGTGGCAAGCAGCCAACTGGCCAATGACAGGCGCAGCGCCGTGGTCAGAAGCTCCGCCCAACTGAAGCTGCCCGCCACCAGCAAGAGCGACGGCGCATAGACGAACGCGAAAGGCACGATCAAGCCGACGATCGAAATCCGCAGCGCGGTGAACGAGATCCGCAAGGCATCCGCCCCCGCAATAGGGGCCGCCACGAAACAGCCATAGGCAATGGGTGGCATGATCGAGGAAAACACCGCGAAGTACAGAACGAACATATGCGCGGCGAGGGGCAGAACGCCTGCCTCAATGAGCGTTGGTACGATCATGATCGCGACGATCAGGTAGGCCGGCAGTGTCGGCAACCCCATCCCGAGGACAAGCGCCCCAAGCATCGCCATCAGTAATGCCAGGGGCAGATAGGCATCGCCGACCTCGGAGAGCGCGACAGCGAAGCGGATCGCGATGCCGGTCTCGTTTACCACGGCCAGCACTATCCCGATGACCGCAACCGATAGCAGGATCCGTGCCGACGCGAGCCCGCCTGCACAGAGCGCCCACCAGATCCGGATCGGTTGCTGCCGGAGCTGGGGCGTCAACACAAGGCCCGTCACAAGGGCCGCGATCGTACCGGCAAGCCCCGCCATGGCGGGTGAGCTGCCTGACAGGAACGCGATCATCAGTACGGCAAGCGGCACCAGAACGAGGGCCGATTGCAGCCAGTCCTGCCGCGTGAGCTTGGGAATATCCTCGGCAGCCAGGGGGCGGATATCCAAGCGCAAGGCCTCCACATAGACCTGCGCGAAAAGGCCGAGATATTTGAACAGGGCGGGCAGGGCGGCGGCAGCAATCACCATCAGCAGCGGCAGCCCAACGAGGTCGGCCATCACGAAGACCGTGGCGGCCATGATGGGCGGGGTAAGTTGCCCGCCTGAGGACGCCGCGGCCTCGACCGCTCCGGCAAAGCGGCTTGAAAACCCCTGCCGCTTGATCATCGGAATGGTGAAAACGCCCGTGCCCGCGATGTTCGCGGCAACGGAGCCGTTCATCATGCCGAAGACCGCGCTGGCAGCAATGGCGGCATGGGCCCCGCCGCCGCGCACCCGCCCAAGCAGTGCCGTTGACAGCCGGATCAGGCTCTCGCCTGCGCCCGTTTGCTGCAGCACCGCACCCAGGATTAGGAAAATCAGCAGGTTACTGGCAACCAGACCGGTCATTCGCCCGAAGACCCCGTCGAAGGAGTACCACGTGATTTGCACGAAATCGCCCAAGCCTACGCCGAAATGGGCGACCGCGTTGGGCAGGTAAGGCCCGCCGAAGGCATAGAGGATCAAGGCCCCGGCGAGAATCGCCAGCGATCTGCCCCAAACCCGTGCTGCCAGCACGATCACGGTGAAAACCCCGGCCAGACCCGCGAGCACGGACAAAGGCGTCGCCACGAAAAACCCGGTCCACAATTCCGCCTTGACCGCGTGAAACCACCAACCCGCGCAGCCGAAACCGGCCAGGAGAGCAGCGTCGACCGCCCGCCCCGACGGCCTGCCACGCCTGGCGGGGTGTGCCAGACCCACAATAGCCACGGATAGCGCGATCGCCCCGAACCGGGCCGTGGCCTCATCGAGAGTTGCAAAGGCGATCACACAGATCACCAACAGCGCGAAAAGCCCGCCCAGGGGTGCACCTAGCCCGCCGGCCGGCGCCGGGTTCGCGACTGGTATGGTCGCCGGCTGATTCATCCTTCGCGCTGCCGCTCCATGAGCAGGGCATGGGCATGATCGCCAACCTTGTCGAGCAGGCGCAGCAAGGTTTCGCATTCGCTCGCCGTTAACACCGACGCGGTCACCGCGTTCCGCTCAGCGGTGAACCGGATCAACACATCGTGCAGCTTGCGCCCCGCGCTGGTCAGATCCAGCGCGAGCGCGCTCGCATTCGATGCAAGAGGTCTTGTGTGGATCAGGCCCCGATCCACCAATTGATTGACGATCCGACTGAACTGCCCCTTATCCATGTAAAGCCTTTCGCGCACTTCCCGTGAGGGAACTGGCCCGAAGGCGGACACGAGCCCAAGGATCCGCCACTGATTCAGCGTGACGTTATGGTTGAGCTTGTAATGATAGCTCCCGGCCCGGTCGTTGATCGCGTTCAACCGCGCGACCTTGAAGCTGAGCGCGTCGGTGATGTCCGCGATCTCGGGGTGAACGGACGGCCGTTCCGTCGATTTCGGCAGCGGGATCATACACACTCCTTTTTCAAATTTTTTGTGACGACACGTGTTGACCTAGTCAACAGTATTGTGCCTGATACCAGTACGGAACAGTGTCGATGCAATGCGCCAGACGCAAACCATCAGTCCTCCCGCCCGTTTGTCGTCAGAAAACGTCGATCCGGCGCAAAAAGCAACGCAGCAGGCGGGCGGACATGGCAGCTGTGAGTCGCCTCGGCGGCTCTTGGCGTGGCGGTCTTCACGATCTCGGCCTGCGCGGGCGTCTGCGCCGAAGGGGTTCCGTCAGACCAGGCACGTCATCAAAGGAGCCCCCTTGTTCAAGTCCCTAAGCCTTGTACTCGGTTTTGTACTGAACTTCGCCCCGGCGGCAGCCTTTGCTGTGGAGCCGCGCGAAGTCACCTGGGCCGACCTGGCCCCGCCGGCGGCGGCCATAGATAACCCGTTTGAGCGGCTGACGCCCGGGCAAATGGATGCGCTCCGATTGATTCTGCGGCACGAAACGCGGCCCACGCCGACCTCTGCGCCCGAAGCGGCCCTGCGTGTGCAGGAGCTGCGAGACACGCTGGCGAAGGATGGGGTCGACGTGGATGCGCTGTTCCAGGCGCGCCTGGACATCATCGCTCACCGGCAAGCTGCTGCTTCGCGCGTCAACGAAGGCGTCCTCGGCGCCCCCGTTCGGATGGCGGGTTTTGTTTTGCCCCTCTCGTTCGAAGGCGAAAGGGCAACCGAGTTTCTTTTGGTGCCTACGGTCGGCGCCTGCATTCATACGCCACCGCCGGCCCCCAATCAGGTCGTGCACGTTGTCTATCCCGAAGGTGTCGAGGTCACCGGTCTCTTTACGCCTGTCTGGATCAACGGGGCGCTTGTTGCACAAAGCTCTCGACCCACGGTACGCTTTTCCGACGGTCAGGCGCCCGTGTCGGTGAGCTATATGATGACAGCCGATATCGTCGACTACTTTTCTGATTGAGACGGGCCAGTCAGCGTCTCGCTGCTCGGGGCGGCCGCCGGTTGACGGCGGCCGCCATGTCTATCAGGCCGCCTTTGCAGCGCGCAGGGACGCGTAGAACGCGGTCTCGAAATCCACGTAGCCGGTGAAGGAAACCGGGTCGCCAAACGGAAGGATTTGTGTGGCCCAGAACCCTCCGAACCCGTTTGTCCGATCGATCCAGTAGAACAGGTTCGCCAGACCTGCCCAGCCCAATGCACCGGCGGGACGACCGGTCGGCGCTTCTTCGTCGTTGACCATGAAGCTGTAGGACCAGGATTTCGAGAGCCCCGGGAAAAACTCGGCATCGTTCGAAAGCGAAGGGATCACCCCCGGTAGCATCCCGATCTTCATTTCGCCCAAGTGGTTCTTCTCGGCCATGGCGACTGTTTCGGGTTTCAGCACGCGGCCGTTGGGGCCCATGCCGTCGTTCAACCACATGCGAATGAACTTCATGTAGTCGCCCGCGGTCCCATAGAGGCCGTGCCCCCCCATGTGGATCTCGGGCGTGTCGGTCAACTCGAACTCCATGGGCGTGAGCGAGCCGTCCTCGCCGCGCGCGTGCATCCCCGCGAGCCGCGAGCGCAAGCCATCGTTCAACTCGAACGTCATGTCCTCGATGCCAAGCGGATCGAAGATCCGGGTCTGGAAAACCTCGCCCAACCGCTTGCCTGTGATACCTTCGACGACCTGTCCGACCCAGTCGATATTTGAGCCATATTCCCACTTGTCGCCCGGATCGAATTGCAGCGGCGTCATGAGCGATGCTTTCGAGGCGGTGATGACGCTGGGCTGGCCTTTTTCCTGCGCAAGCCGGTTGTAGGTTTCGCTGAAGAAGTCGTAGCCGAACCCGCCCGTATGCAGCAGCAGGTGCTTTGTGGTCACCGGGCGCTTGGGCGCGCGCAGGATCGGCTCGCCCGCGTCGTCGAAGCCCTCGATCACCTGAAGTTTGCCGATGTCCGGGGCATAATCGCTGGCAGGCGCGTCGAGATCCAGCCTGCCCTCTTCTACAAGTTGAAGTGCCGCCGTCGCCGTGATCGCCTTGGTGGTCGAAAAGATCGCGAACGCGTCGTCCACGCCCATGGCCGTGTCGCCGTCGATCCGGCGCACCCCGGCGGCGCCTTCATAGATGTTGCGATCGCGATCCGCCACCATGGCGACGACGCCCGGCACGCGCGGCTCGGAGGTGACGACCCGATTGAGAATGTCGTCCGCGTTGAAAGTATGACCCATGTTTTCCTCCCGAATAGATATGTGAACAGCCGTGCGCCCCGGTCAACCCTGGCGCACGGTTGGTTGGTTTCAGGCCACCTTCGTGGTTTTGGCCTTGCTCATCTTGAAGGAGGGATAGCCCTCCTTGGCGATCGCCTCACATTTGTCGCGATAAACTCCAACTCCGCCAGTATAGGACAGCACACGCCGCGGTTTGCCCGGCACGTTGGAGCCGGTGTACCAGGAATCGGTCTTCGCGATCAGCGTGGCCTCGGCGGTTTCGTCGTGATGCTGCACCCAGGCGTCTTCGCCCTCCTTGGTCGGTTCAATCACGTCATTGCCGCTGGCACGGATGTCGCGGATGCAGTTGGTGATCCACTCGGTCTGCTGCTGGAGGCAGGTGGTCATGTTGCAGAGCGCCGCAGAAGGCGCGAGCGGTGCGCCGGTCATGAACAGGTTCGGAAAGCCATGTTTCATCATCCCGAGCATGGTGCGGATGTCCTTGCGCCATTCCTCGGCCAGTTTCATTCCGCCCCGACCGGTGATGTCGATCCGCGCCAGCGCGCCTGACCCGGCATCGAAACCCACCGCCATGATGATGGTGTCGACTTCGTAGACAGTGCCATCTTCGAGTTTCACCCCCTCGGGCACGATCTCGGCAATCGGGTTGTCGCGTACGCTGACGGCTTCGACGTTGTCGCGCAGATATGCCTCCAGGTATTGAGTTTCCAATGGCACGCGGTGGGTGCCGAAGCCGTAATCCCCCTTCTTGGGGACAAGAATGTCGATGAGGCGCGGATCCTTGAGGCGCGCACGCATCTTTTCGCGGACGAATTCGGAGATCTCTTCACTGACCTCTTCGTCGAAGAACATCTCCACAAAAGAAGCAAGCCAGAGCTTGAGCGAGCCATCGGCGTAAATCTCCTCGAGGATCTCGCGGCGACGCTCCGGTGTCAGATCAGCCCATGTGTTCTCGAAATCGTACTCGAACCCGGTGAAGGTATGGGGAATGGTGGTCTTCAACTCATCAAAGCGGTCCTTGTACCAAGCGGCCTCTTTGGGGCCATATTTGGGGTTTTTCATGGGCAGGACATATTGCGGGGTGCGCACGAACACGGTCAGCTGAGCCACTTCGGGCGCGATGGTCTGGATCACCTGGATGCCGGTGGCGCCGGTTCCGATCACGGCGACGCGCTTGCCTTCCAGCGCAAGGCCTTCCTTTGGATAGCGCCCGGTATGGACGATCTTTCCCTTGAAGCTCGCCTGTCCCGGGAAACGCTCGGTCAGGGGGGCCGACAGCATGCCGGTGCACCCGATCAGGTAGCGTGTCGTCACGACATCACCTTGGTCGGTCTCGACCGTCCAGAGCCCGCGCACCTCGTCAAAGCGCGCGCTGGTGATGGTGGTCGAGAAAGAGATATCGCGCCGCAGATCCAGCCGGTCTGTCACGTAGTGCAGCCACCTCTCGATCTCGCGCTGGCCGGGGAAGCGCTCGCTCCAGGTCCAGTCCTTGTAGAGGCGCTCGTCGAACAGGTACTGGTAGATATAAGACTCGCTGTCGAATTTGGCGCCGGGATAGCGGTTCCAGTACCAGGTGCCGCCCACATCGGTTGCGGTATCACAGGCGTGCGCGTTCAGCCCAAGCTCACGCAGTTGGTGCAGTTGATACAATCCGGCGACACCGGTGCCGATGACCAGCGCGTCGATCTCGGTCGGCAGCGGGTTTCTTTTCCGGGTCTTTGTCTCGTCCAGCATCAATCGTATCCTCCTCTGTAGCGGCCATTTTTCCGGCCACTTGGTCTTCTCGTGCCGGAGTTTCTCTCCAGCGCGTGCAGG
This sequence comes from Dinoroseobacter shibae DFL 12 = DSM 16493, assembly GCF_000018145.1. NCBI lineage: Bacteria > Pseudomonadati > Pseudomonadota > Alphaproteobacteria > Rhodobacterales > Roseobacteraceae > Dinoroseobacter > Dinoroseobacter shibae. The sequence continues at coordinate 2,410,790 of NC_009952.1, read as the reverse complement.
AAGTCTGACTGCAGATTGAAGGGGCGTCTTGAACGTTCCCGGATCGATTGTTGTACGTTTCCGAATGGGAAACAGTTGTGACCCCTCCGGGAAACACTACCGAGGGGCCACGAAGGCCGACGCGTTGGTTTCAATGCGCCTTGCGACGGAAAACGGCCGGAGTTTCTCCGAATTCGGCGGAGAACATCCGCGTCAGGTGCGCCTGGTCGCAGAAACCGCAATCGGCGGCGATCGCCTTGATCGGCAACCCGGTGGTCGCAAGCAGACGGCGAGCACGCTCCAATCGTTTCGATTTGACGAAGGCGTAGGGCGGCCTGCCGAAGCTGCGTCGGAATTTCCGCGCAAACAGGCAGGTCGTCATGTCGAGTGCCCCGGCCATAGCCTTGAGGTCGAGCGATGTCGCCATGTTCGCTTCGATGAAGTCTACGATCCGCCGCTCCTGCCACGAGGAGAGCTCGTCGTTGTTGCGGGTCTCCAAAAGGCGAACGGAAGCATAGCTTCGCAGCAGGTGGATGATTAGGCCCCGTGCCACTGCGTCGACATAAAGCGCACCGCCCAGTGCCTGTGAGCGGGCCTCCCGCGCAATCGCCTCTGCGGCGTTGGCCATCACCGGATCATCCGTCCGGAGCACGTCGTGCAGCGATACCTCGGTTACGGCACAGTCCATAAGTTCGCTCGCGACCTCGGCCACAAGATCCCCCGACAGGTAGACATGGGTCACGTCGATCGGATCATGCCAGTTCCAGTAGGCGCGCTGGGCCCTGGTCAGCAGCGAGGTCGCGCCAGGCCCCAGCGTATCGCGCTGCCACTTGCCCTCGAAGCGACGCTGCATCGGTGTGGTGCCGGACTTGTAGCTGACCAGCATGAAGTCGCGCATGGCAGGTACGACAACGTCCTGACCATGGTAATGATAGGACCGCAACGCCACGTCTTTCCAGTTCTGGCCATCGCTTGCCAGAAGCACCTTGCCCGGTACATGGTCGGGCAATTCTTCAAACGGTATCAATCCTCCCATCAACCATCCTCCCCCCTGAAGGCTGTCTGGAATATGTCCCGCGCACGATTCTTGCGCAGGCCCGCTCATTCGCGATCTCCTGATATAGCACAGGCGGATCAAAGCACCTATTGCGTTGTCCGTCAGCCGCTTCCCGCTGGCGCGTTCTCTACATTGCTGCTCTTCTCGAAGGCTCCGCAGCAAACAGCCGTCATCAGAAAACGTGAACGCAATGCTAGCGGCTTTCTGCGCCATGCATTTCCGGATCTCCGAACAGTCGCAGTTTACGTCAGGGAAGACGAAGACAGCGTACTCTATTGAAGTGTCGGAAAGTACTTTGCGGGCGAGGTCGGTATCTGTCCTAGCGTTTCGTCCCCGGCCCTCAGCAACCGCACCTCCGGACCCACCACTCGTGCTTGACCGGGCGCTTCCGATACAGCTGCAAGCATCGCCAGACGGGCCTGAAACATCGGGTCGTCGAAAGATGCTGCCAGGACATTGCCATTCATAAGGCTGCGCTTGATCGTGTGGCTGACATAGGTCGCCAGCATTTGCGGTCGGTCAGGCGCCGCATGGGAGGCGAAGAGACCGATCGCCGCCTCGATAGCCGGAGCGCTGCCGATCAGGTAGTCGACCTTGGGGTGATGCTCCAATGCCTCTTCTGCAAGGCGCAGTTGCTGCCTCAGCCCGGTATCCGCTCTGTAGATGTCGAGGATCGTGACCGTGCTTCCGGCCAACCCGTCCCGCAGACCTGCTTCAAGCGGCCCTGTCCACCCGGATTCGGCGGGGCCGGTCAGAAGGACCGCAGTTTTCGGTTCTGAACCGGAGGGATGGCGGTCGCGCAGGAACGTTCCCAGGATATGCCCCATTTCCGTCCAGTCCACGCCGATCCGGGCGCTCAATGCATCGCTGCGAATTTCGTTGATCAGCCCGAAGACGGGGGTGTCCGCCGACACTTGGGCAAGTGTTTCGGTGAGGTCAGGATGGTCCGAGCTGACTGCCCCGATCAGGATGGCATCGACCCCTAAAGCCGCACATCGTTCCAGCTGTGCGATCTGTGTCGCCCTGGCACGATAGCCTCCGGCCTCGAAGAACAACAACTCGACGTTCTGTTTCCTGGCTTCTTCCTCCAACCCGAACCCGACACTCAGCCAATACTCGTCCTTGAAATGGGGCACGAGCACGCAAAGAACTTGTCGGTCGGCTGCGGCAGCGGAAACCGGAGGTCCCACCCCCCAGAGCCCAGCGGCAAGACCGATAGAGATGATTGTGCGCAGCATACGGCCCCCGTACTGTCGGAAGATGCGACGCACGAGTTTTGACACGCGATTGATCCAGGTCCTGAGTGCCATGGCTGCCATGGCCATTATCGTGGGTTTGGCCGCAATCGGCGTCAATCGCTATCTTATTTCGACAAAGAATGCCTTTGTCGAAACGACCTTGCCTGCCACAACGCTCGCTAGCCGGATCGGTGCCTCCAGCGAGCTGGTCGGCGCATTGGCCGCGGCATTCGTGCAAGTGGATACACAAGAGGACCTCGCGCAGATTGCAGAGACCCTCAAACTGGCCGTGGACGATATCGAAGATGGCATGCAGGAGTTGGCGGCCATCGCTCCGCCAGAGGCCGATTTTCCGCAGACATCGAGGACTCGCGATATTCTCGAGCGCATGACCGTGAATGCCGGTGCAGAGTTGCAGCTTGCAGCACGGATCCAGCAAGTCGGCGAACACGTCGCGCTGGATGGTGCGCGGCTGGACGCCTTGATCGAGGCCGAGACAGATCTGGCGCGGCTGCGGATCACCGCTGGCATCGCGGACCTTTACGCGAGCCCGGAGGAAGACCCGCGCCCTGGCCTGGACCGATTGGCCGATCGTTACTTTTTTGGTTTCGAGCGACTGACAGAGTTGGCACGCTTGATTGATGCCATGCGAATCCAGTTTCAGCAGGTGCCAGATCTGAACACGCCCGAAGACGTGCAGGCGGCCCACGAGAGCCTAGCGCGGACGCTCGTCCTGGTGCAGCGCCGCATGGTTTTTTTGCCGTCACCGCAGGTAGCCCTGGATGCGACCTCGCTTTTGCAAAGACAGCAGGCGGCAATCGGTTCCGAAGGACTCACTGGGATGGCCCTGGAAAGGCTGGCCCTCCGGGCTGGCATTGCAAGCGACAGCGCGCTTCTGCAAAGCACAATTGCCGAGCTGGCAGCGCGCGCGCGCCTCGCCCGCGATGCGGTTCAGGCGGACGGCGCGGCTCAGATCGCTCTGGCTAGCCAGCGTTCATCGGTCCTTGTGTCCGGGTTGTTCCTTGCGGTTGTGAGCGTCGCGCTGGTCGCCGCAATGCTGCTTGTCTATGCGCGCAGGCGCCTCATCGGTCGTCTTTCCGAAATCTCGCAGCGCATCGTGGCCGTGGCGCGCGGCGACTACGGCAACCCCATGCCGATCAGCGGCCACGATGAGATCGGGCGCATGGAAAAGGCACTCAACATCCTGCGCCGTCGTGCGCAGGACGAGGCTCGGCTCCGTGACAGTCTCGAAGAGGCGGTGATCGCGCGTACGGGCGATGTTGTGGCTGAAATGCGCGCCTCCAATGCCGCAAGGGCCGACGCCGAAGCCGCAAACCGCAGCAAAAGCGCCTTCCTCGCCCGTATGAGCCACGAGATCCGAACGCCTCTGAATGGCATCATCGGCATGCTGGACCTGCTGGAAGCGGAGACAGAGGACCCCGAGCGCAAGGCTCGCACCAAGACGGCGCTGAGCTCTGCGCGCGACCTGCGCGAGATCACCAATGACATCCTGACCTTCGCCAGCGGGGAAACCACCGCGGACCGCGGCAATCCGGTGCATTTTGTTCTGCGAGAGTTGGTCGGCCAGATGGGACACCACCTGCAATCCCTTGCGGCTCAAAAAGGGCTGGCCGCGGTGGTTGATCTCTCAGAGTCCGCGCCCGTTGTTCTTTACGGCGATGCAGTGAAAATCCGTCAGATCCTTGGCAACCTGATTTCGAACGCCGTCAAATACACGAGGGAAGGCACCGTGACACTGACTGTCGATCACGCGATGGATGAGCGGTCCGGGCAGCCCGTTCTCAGTTTCACGGTCGCGGATACCGGTACCGGGATGACATCGCAGGCGCTAGCGCGCGCGTTCGATGCCTATGCGCGGGCGGATTCGGCGCGGCAAGCCGGCATTGAGGGACTGGGGCTGGGGCTGGCCATCTCACGGAGCCTGACAGAAGCACTTGGTGGCGCGCTGAGCGTCGAGAGCGAAGCGGGGGTCGGAAGCCGGTTTTCGCTGACCGTCCCGCTCTCGTTGGGCGATCCTGAACAGGTCGCACAGGCCGGGGACGACTGGCTGCCCGGGCTGAAGATGTCCCGCGATGTGCTTGTGATCGACGACCACCGGGTGAACCTGATGGTTGCACGGGGCTACCTCGAAAAGCTTGGCTGCCGTGTGACCGAAGCGGGCACCGGACGTGCGGCACTGCAGCTCTGTCGGGCGCAGCGTTTCGATCTTGCGTTGATCGATCTCGATTTGCCCGACATGCGCGGGGAGGAGGTCGCGGCGGAGTTGCGACGCCACGAAGATGCGCCCATGTTGGTCGCCCTGACGGCTCACTTGGCGCAAGACACTGCCGAGAGCCGCGCGCGCCTTGGCTTTGCCCGTATCCTCACGAAACCGATCTCGCCGCGTGCACTTGCGGAGGTGCTGGAGCAATGCGTTCCTGACACGGCAATTCGAGACGATATGTCGGTCATCGAGAGTCTGCGCGCCGATACAGAGGACCTGGGGCCGCAGGTCACGGCTGCCATCGTGCGGGAGTTTCTCGATGACCTGCCGCGGGCGGTCGATCATCTGTTCTCAAGCGCAGCAGAGGACAGGCGCAAGGCAGCGCACAAGCTCAAGGGGGCAGCGTCGAATTTCCGCCTTGATGCGTTCTGCGCGGTCCTGGCAGCAGTGGAAAAAGCCGATAGCGATCTGGATGAAGAGTTGCTCCGTGAAGTTGAGCAGCGTGCCATGGAGGCCGCCGAGTCCCTCGAAGCCGCGCTTGTCGCGACAGGACTTCAGAGCGCGGCCGGATCGACGAACTGGTAACCCTTGCCGTGTTCGGTCAGAATCCATTCCGGCCTCGCGGGATCCTTTTCCACCTTTTTTCGCAGGCGCCCGACGACGACATCGATCATGCGATTGTTTCCGCGCCCCGCGGGTCGTCCGATCATCTCGGCAATTCGCGCGCGGCTGAGGGTTTGGCCGGGGTGGTCGGCCAAGGCCGTCATTACATCGAATTCCTGCTTTGACAGGGGCTCGATGCGGGCTGCCGAGATCAGCCTGCGGCGTATGCGGTCGAAACGCCAGGGCCCGAAATCGTGAACGGCGTGCGCGCCCTGTGGGGCCTGACCGATATCGGTAATCCGTGCCAGCAGGTTCTTGACCCGCGCCGCCAGTTCGCGCTTGTCGAAAGGCTTCGTCACATAATCGTCGGCTCCCATCTCCAACCCGACGATCTTGTCCACCTGATCGTCTCGGGCGGTCAGAAGGATGATCCCGACGCGGGACACGGCCCGTTGCTCCCGCGTGATGGTCAGCCCGTCCTTTCCGTCGAGATTGATGTCCACCAGCAAGAGTTCAGCCGGGTCGTCGTGAAGGGTCTGCTCCATCTGTTCGGCGTTCTCGGCTTCGCTGACACGGTAACCCTGTTCCCTCAGATACGCGGCAAGGCGCATCCGAGTCGTGCGGTCATCTTCGACAATGAGTATGTGCCCGGTCATGCACCGACTGTTACATTTCTTTACATCTTCGAACAATCCTAACTGCGGCGGATCAAGGTCTGCGCAGTTGCCGGAACATAAGGTTGGCCCAGTCCGCATCCTCAGGAGGCCAGAATGTCACTCACGCAACCCACCCGCCGCGCTTTTATCAAGGGCGGTGCCGCCCTTTTCGGCAGTGCCAATCTGTTGGGCACAACAGCATTCGCCGCGCTCGACCCGAACTCGTTCGACAGCCGGGTCTTCCATGCAACGCATTATGGCCCGTTCGAGGGCGTTGTGCGCGATGGCAAGCTCGTGGGTCTGAATACCATAATGGATATCGATGCCCGGCCGACCGAAATGTTGACCACTGGCGTCATCGACCGGACCTATGACAAGTCTCGCATCAACTACCCGATGGTGCGCAAATCCTATCTCGAAGGTTGGGAGACCGGCGACATCAAACCTGAACTGCGTGGCAAAGAAGAATATGTCCGCGTCGATTGGGATACCGCCTGGAGCTTGACCGCCAAAGCCCTTCTCGACGCGGCGACCAACCATGGCAACGAGACGATTTTCTCTTCGTCCTACGGCGGTTGGTCCAACGCGGGCACCTTCCGTCCCAACGTGCTGCAGGGTCGGTTGATGAACCTGATCGGCGGTTGCACAGTGACGGCAGGTGACTGGTCGGCGGGGGCGTCCCAGGTGGCATTGCCGCATATCATCGGCGACATGGAAGTCTATTCCACGCAATCCGCGTGGGAGACCATCCGCGACAACACCGAGGTATTCGTGCTGGTGGGCTGTGACCCGATCAAGAACAACCGGGTCGAGTACCGCGTGGCCGACCACGGGATGTATGCGCATTGGGAAACCATTCGCGATGCCGGCGTCAAGTTCATCTCGATCAACCCGCAGAAAACGGCGTCCGATGACTATCTCAATGCCGAATGGGTCAAGATCGTGCCCAACACAGATGTGGCGCTGTTCTGTGCCATGGCGAACCATGTTCTGGTGATGGGCCTCGAAGACAAGGCCTACATGGATAAGTATACCGTTGGGTCCGAGAAGTGGGTCGCCTATCTGAAAGGAGAGACCGACGGCGTCGAGAAGACACCTGAATGGGCTGCGCAGATCACCGGCATCGCCGCTGAGAAGATCCGTGAGATGGCAGAGCTTTTCGCGAAGTCAAACACCGAAATCGCCGGCGCCTGGTCGCTTCAACGTGCCCAGCACGGCGAGATGACCCACTGGGCCATAATCAACTTCGCAGCGCTTACCGGCAAGATCGGCAAACCCGGCCAGGGTGTGGGCTTCAGCTGGCACTATGGCAACGGCGGTATGCCGGCCTCTGGCAAATCCAACCCCGCAGGACTGTCTCAGGGTCGGAACTTCGTCAAAACCGTCTGCCCGGCCAGCCGGATCACCGACATGCTGGAGAACCCCGGCAAAGAGGTTTTCTACAACGGGAACACCCACACCTATCCGGATGTGAAGGTCGTCTTCAACGCGGGCAACAACTTCATGTCTCACCAGCAGGACACCAACCGGCTGATCAAGGCGCTGGAGAAGGTGGAAACCGTTGTCAGTGTGGACGTGTGGTGGACTGCGGCGACCCGTTGGTGTGACATCGTTCTGCCTGCGGCGTCCACCCTGGAACAGGACGATATCAGCTCCGGCGGCACCTATTCCAATGACAAGGTCTACGCGATGAAGAAGGTCATCGAGCCTGTGGGCGAGAGCCTGCCGGACTACGAAATCTTCGAAGGGTTGGCTGACAAGCTTGGCCTCTGGATGCAATTCACTGATGGTGAAGACAAGATGTATCACATCAAGCTTGCCTACGAGAAATCCAGCGCCTCTGCGCATACCCCATTCGAGGAGTTCTGGGAAAAGGGATTCGCCCGTCAAGAAGTGCCCGAAGAGGCCCGCAAATGGACCCGTCACGGTGATTTCTACAGCGACCCCGAAGCAAACCCACTGCACACGACATCGGGCAAGATCGAGATGTTCTGCGAAGACTTCGCGAAACTCGAGATCGATGACATGCCCGGCATGCCGATTTGGATGGAGAAACACGAGTATCTTGGCAACGCCAAGGAAGGCCAGTTGCACGTTGTCTCGCCCCACCCGTGGTTCCGCCTGCACAGCCAGATGGACCAGTCGGAAAACTTGCGCAATCTCTACAAGGTGCAGGGTCGCGAACCGGTGCGGATCAACTCCGAAGATGCCGCGTCACGCGGAATCGAGGATGGCGACTTGGTCGAGCTCTACAACGATCGGGGCACAGTCATTGCCGGCGCCGTAGTCAGCGATGAGATCATGCCCGGAGTCGTCTCGATCTACGAGGGGGCATGGCCGCAGCTCGACAGCAAGGGTCGGTGCAACTCGGGGCTGGTCAACTTCCTTACCTCGACGCAGCGGTCTTCGGGCGTCGCCCAAGCGACCACGGCGAATACGACTCTGTGCTACATGCGCAAATGCGAGGATCCCGAGGGTCCGAACATGGCATATGAAAAACCTCCGATCATCGAGAATTACGAACTGGCTGCGATCGACGAGGATAAGCTGGGCCTCGATCGGATCTATGATCTGACCGAGAAACTCCTGGCAGATTTGGGGCCCGGTGAGAAGATCTACTTCGAACGTTGCACGGTCTGTCACGCGCCGCGCGAAGTGACCCACTTCACCCAGCAGCAATGGCGCGGCATCACGCCTTCGATGTTCCCGCGTGCCGGGCTGGAGGGGGACGAGGCGGCCTTGGTCATGGACTATCTGATGGAGAACGCCGCCGACGCGCCGAGATAAGCGCACTCAGATACGCTTCGAGTGGGCCGGTTGCCCGGCCCTCTCAATGATTGCCATTCTTTCGAAATTTCGAGGTCCTGGAAGATGTTCATTGCTCCCGTTCCCGGCGATTGTGGCTGCGACAGCCTTTCTGCAAGCATGGAGATGATGAGCGTCGCAGAAGCGCGCGATCTTGCCATCTCGTTGGTGAAACCGATCGAAGAAACCGAACGAGTGAGCCTGTCGGAGGCCCTTGGCCGAACCATTGGGCGCGCCGTGCACGCCCCGCGCGAGATGCCGTTTTTCGACAACGCGGCCATGGACGGGTTCGCACTGCGCTGCGCGGATCTGGCGGATCGCTGCTGCCTGCCGGTTGGCGCCACGGTTGCCGCAGGCGATGCGCCCATGCGTCTGCCCGAGGGTGCGGCGGTCCGCATCTTCACCGGTGCGCCGGTGCCCGCCGGTGCCGATGCAGTCGTGATGGTCGAGGCTTGCATCGACAAGCAGCACAAGGTCCATATCTCCCAAGTCCCCGCGCCGGGAACGAATATTCGCCGTGCCGGCAGCGATCAGTTCGTGGGTCAAAGCCTCATCGCGTCGGGAAAGTACGTCGATGCTCACCACATCGGCCTGCTGGCGGCCAACGGTATTTATGAGATCGAGGTCGTTCGCCGCCCCCGTGTCGCCGTGTTCTCAACCGGCGATGAGCTTTGTGCGGGCCCCTGTGCGCCTGGCCAGATCCCGGATGCCAACCGGCCTATGCTTCTGGCGTTGGCGCGACAGGCAGGGGCAGAGGTCAGCGACCTGGGTATCTTGCCCGATGATCCGCGGTCGACTGCTGACGCCTTGGGCGGGATCGGTGCGCGGTTTGACCTCGTCCTGTCCTCGGGCGCGGTGTCGATGGGCGGCAAGGATCACATCCGTGGCGCTCTGGAGGCGGCGGGTGGCACGGTGCAGGGCTCGCGTGTGGCCATCAAGCCCGGCAAACCGGTGATGTTCGGCCAATTGGGTGCGGCGGGCTTTACAGGCCTTCCGGGAAACCCGTTTGCGGTGCATGTCGGCTTTCATCTCTTCGTGCTGCCGCAGCTGCTACGCCTGCTGGGCGCGCGGCAGACCGCCTTTGCGCCTGTTCCGGCCGTTGCAGGGTTCGACTGGACCCGCAAGGCTGGGCGGGCGGAGGTGTTTCCGGTCCGGCTTGTCGGCCATGACACTGCAGGCTGTCCAATCCTTGGGCGGCTCGGCAAGAGCGTTTCGGCCACACTGCTACCGCTGGCTGAGGCAGATGGGCTGGCCATCGTGCCACCGAACACCTCTCGGATCACGGCGGGCACGGCGCTTGCCTGGCATCCTTTCTGCGACAAAGGAAATCCCCAATGAGTTTCTTTCCTCTTGCTGCCGTCCATTTCGATCACGGCGATATCGACACGTTTTTCAGCAATATCGCGGAGGCGTTTACGCAACGCGGCTTCGTGGTCTGCGGCGTGGTGCAAACCCGGGGTGAGGCTGGCGGCGAATGTCATTGCGCCGACATGGACCTCACCACGTTCGGTTCCAATCGGACATTCCGCATCTCGCAACCGCTGGGTAACGGATCGCGGGGTTGCCGCTTGCACCCCGGAGCCCTGGCAGAGTGTTCCGCATTTCTGGAGCAAGAGCTGGAAAAGGGACCCGACCTGCTGATCCTTAACCGGTTCGGTCGCGGTGAAAGCGAAGGACGCGGATTTCGGGATCTTATGATCAGGGCTCTCGCGCTCGACATACCGGTGCTGACCGCCGTTCGACCCGCTTATGTCGAGAGTTGGTCGGAATTCGGGGCCGGGGCGGCAGCTGATCTCGCGATGAGCTTGGAGGCTGCGCTGCACTGGTTCGACGCTATTCACCCAGACTGTGCTTCTGCGGCGTAACCAGCACAGGTTGCCTGCATGGTGAAATCCGCTCCTGTGCGACCTGTCCTTGCTACGGGGAAGGAGACATTTTCTGTCCGACCAAGATGAACCCTGTGCCTCGTGCAGCCGCTGCGCTTCGCCAGAAAAGCCGCTTGGAGTCGTCATGTCCGCCAGCCGAGATCGCGGAGACGACAGGTCTTGCGCCCGAGGTTCAGACAAGACAGCCAAATGCAGCACATCGGGCGCGTCGCGAAACCAAAAATCATGCTCGCCACTCGATCGAGTGGCCGCATGGGAGGGGATTGAACTATCAAAAAGTGGCAGCCCGTAGGGGAATCGAACCCCTCTTTCCAGGTTGAAAACCTGGCGTCCTAACCGATAGACGAACGGGCCATCAGGAACGTGGGGGGTTACTAGGCAAACCGTGCCGTGCGCGCAAGCGAAAAATGCAGGTTTATTGCCGATGCTATCGGCTTAGGCCTCGGCAGCAGCAGCGTCGTCCAGACGCAGCTGGGCCTTGTGCTGTCCGCCCCAGCTGTTGATCTCCAATCGCCCGGCGAGATGGAACGTGCCCCGTGCGGATTGGGAAAGGGCAGGGCCGATCGGGGTATCGAACGCGCCGAAGGCGATGCCGTCCATTCGGGTGCCACAGGGCCCCGCGAAACTGAAGCGGAGGTGGCTCTCACCCACGGGCTTGGCATATCTGATCGTGACGCTTGGCAAGGCAAAGCGGGGTGCCGGGGCAGAAGCGCCGAAGGGACCGGCATCCTCGATCCGGGTGATCAGCTCCGTAGTGATCGCGCGGGGGCTGAGTACGCCGTCGACATGCAGCCCTTTGGGACCCAACCGATCCGCGCCTTGCGCTGCGAGTAGTTCGGACAGCCGCGCCATGGCCGGTTCCAGAAGATCACGGCGCACCGTCAGGCCCGCGGCCATCTTGTGCCCACCACCCTTCAGGAGCAGCCCCTCATGTGCCAAACGCTGGATGGCGGCGCCGAGGTCAATGCCGGGTACTGACCGACCCGATCCCTTGCCCTCGTCACCCTCAAGGCCAATCACGATGGCTGGCCGATTGGCGGTCTCTTTCAGGCGAGAAGCGACGATGCCGACCACGCCTGGATGCCAGCCTTCGCCGGCGGCCCAGGCAAGCGGTGCATTCAGGCCCCGGGTTTCGGCCTGCTCCAGTGCGCTGGCCCTTACCTGGGCCTCGATATCGCGCCGCTCAGCGTTGAGCTTCTCTAGCCGCTCAGCGAGGGCAGCCGCCTCGTGCGGATCGCGGGTGGCCAGAAGCCGCGCTCCGAGATCCGCCGCCCCTATCCGTCCACCTGCGTTGATCCGAGGCCCCAACACGAAACCGAGGTGGTAGGAACTGGGTGCCCTGTCCAGTCCGGCGGAATCGGACAGTGCGGTCAGGCCCGGGCGTTCGCGTCGGCCCATCACCGTCAGCCCCTGCCGCACGAAGGCCCGATTAACACCCGACAACGGCGCGACATCGGCCACTGTCGCAAGCGCCACCAGATCAAGGAGCGCCATCAGGTCCTGTCCCGGCTGACCTGCCGCGCGCTGTTGCCGGTTCGCTTCGACCAGCAGCAGGAACACCACCGCCGCCGCGCAAAGGTGGCTGAGACTGCCATCCTCATCCTGCCGGTTGGGATTCACCACGGCATGGGCCGCTGGCAGGCATTCCTCCGCGAGGTGGTGGTCGAGAATAACCACATCCGTCCCTTGCGCCGCCGCCACCGGGTCATGGGACAGGGTCCCGCAGTCGACGCAGATGATCAGGTCGTGTGCGTCGGCAAGCGCCTCCATGGCAGGGATGTTGGGGCCATAGCCCTCGTCGATCCGGTCCGGGACATAAAGCGTTGCCGTCCGGCCCTGCGCGCGCAACCAGTCGATCAGCAGGGCGGCCGAGCTGCCTCCGTCCACGTCGTAATCGGCAAAGATCGCGATCCGTTCATTCCGCGCGATGGCTGCGTTCACGCGGGCGGCTGCGCGCTCCATGTCCCGCAGGGAGCGTGGATCGGGGAGCAGCGCGCGCAGGGTAGGGGCTAGGAAATCCTCGGCCTCCTCCGGGGCCACTCCGCGCCGGGCAAGCGTGCGGCAAACGGCATCCGGCAAGCCGGTGATCTGCACAAGCCGCTCCGCCGCGCGGTCCTGGTCCGGGCTCAACCCGATCCAGCGGCGTCCGGTGAGCGAGCTTTCGACGCCGAGAAACGCGGGACCATCGGTCACGTCAGGTCGCGGAGGTCGGGTTCCGGTAAATCATCCGCCGCACGGACCCGGTCTTGGAGCGCATCAGGATCGTCTCGGTGGTCAAGTAGCCCACCTCGCGCTTGATTCCCGACACGATCGAGCCGTCGGTCACACCTGTCGCAGCGAAAATGACATCTGCGGTGACCAGCTCGTCGCGTGTGTAGATCCGGTCGAGATCCTCGATCCCGGCCTTGCGGGCGCGCCCGATCTCGTCGTCGTTTCGGAAAAGCAAACGGCCGTACATCTGTCCGCCCATGCATTTGAGCGCCGCCGCGGCCAGCACGCCCTCGGGGGCCCCGCCGGAGCCCATATACATGTCGATCCCGGTAATCGCGGCTTCGGCACAGTGGATCACGCCCGCCACGTCCCCGTCGGTGATCAGCCGGATGGCGGCACCCGTGCTGCGGATCTCGGCGATCACGTCCTCATGGCGCGGGCGCTCCAGAACACAAACTGTGATATCTTCGGCTCCGCCGCCCTTAGCCTTGGCCAGGGCATGCACCCGCTCCGCCGGGCTCATGGCCAGGGTCACGGTATCCACCGGGTACCCTGGGCCGATCGCCAACTTGTCCATGTACACGTCCGGCGCGTGCAGCATCGAGCCGCGTGGCCCCATGGCGATCACCGTCAGGGCATTGGGCATATCCTTGGCGGTCAGCGTTGTGCCTTCCAGAGGGTCGAGCGCGATATCGACCGCGGGGCCGGTGCCGGTGCCCACTTCCTCGCCGATATAGAGCATGGGGGCTTCGTCCCGCTCGCCTTCGCCGATCACCACGACGCCGTTGATGTCGAGCAGATTAAGCTGGTCGCGCATGGCGTTAACGGCTGCCTGGTCTGCCGCCTTCTCGTCCCCGCGACCGATAAGGTTTGCAGAAGCGAGCGCGGCTTGTTCGGCCACCCGCGCGAGTCCCAGAGACAGCATGCGGTCGGAAAAATCGGCAGGGGCGTTCATCGGATATCCTTCATCAACAGAAACGTCGTCGGCTGGTGCATGGATACCGGGGCGGTCCCGACTTGGAAAGCGCCACCGGCGCGGGACCGGCAGGAAAGTGCGATCAGGTCACATTCAGGGCAGGCTCAAACTGCTTCGATGCGCAGAGCAACGGGCGTGCCGAGAACGACGCCTGTCTTCGGCAATGCCTCGAGCGCGGCATCCACGGCGTTCCGAGCTGCCTTGTGGGTCACGATCAGCACCGGCGCAGAGGAGGATTCGTGCCCGTACTGACGCATCCGGTCGATGGACACGCCCGAATCCCCGAGGACTGTCGCAACCTTGGCCAAGGCGCCCGGTTTGTCTTCCAACTCCATCCGCAGGTAGTAGGGCGCCGCCACCGCGGATTGTGCCCGGATCGGCGTTACCAAGCCCGAGGCCGGCTGGCCGAACGTGGAAATTCGGTCGCCACGCGCGATGTCCATGATGTCCGATAGAACCGCCGAGGCGGTCGGACCTTCGCCAGCGCCGGCCCCGCGGAGCACGACCTGTCCGACCTGGTCGCCCTCGATCACCACCATGTTCGTGCCGCCCTCCAACTGCCCCAGCGGGGAACTTGCCGGCACAAGGCAGGGACGCATGCGCTGCTCCAGCCCGCGACCACTGCGCTGGGCTACGCCGAGCAGCTTGATCCGAAATCCCATGTCGGCCGCATGCCGGATATCTTCAAGGGTAACCTGCTCGATCCCTTCCAACTCCACACCGTCGAAATCCACCTTTGTGCCGAAGGCGATGGAGGCCAGCAGCGCCAGCTTATGTGCCGCATCGATCCCGCCCACATCGAGCGTCGGATCGGCCTCGAGATAGCCCAGCTTCCCGGCCTCTTCGAACAAGATGTTGTAGCCGAGCCCCTCGGCCTCCATCCGGGTCAGGATGTAGTTGCAGGTGCCGTTCATCACACCCATCACGCGGGTGATCTCGTTCCCGGCCAGCCCCTCGGTCAGCGCCTTGATGACCGGAATTCCGCCGGCAACCGCCGCCTCGAAGCGGATCACGCGCCCGGCGTCCTCTGCGGCCATGGCGAGGGCCTGGCCGTGATGGGCCAGCATCGCCTTGTTGGCGGTCACCACGTCCTTACCCGCCGCCAGCGCCGCTTCGGTTGCGTTCCTGGCCGGGCCGTCCTCGCCGCCCATCAACTCGACAAACACGTCGACGTCATCGCGCCGCGCCAAAGCTACGGGGTCATTCTCCCAGCCATAGGTGGACATATCCACGCCTCGGTCCTTGTCGCGGCTGCGCGCTGACACGGCGGTGACCTCGATGGGACGTCCAGCGCGCGCGGCCAGAAGCTCCTGTTTGCGCGAGATGATCTTGACCACACCGGCACCCACCGTGCCGAGCCCGGCGATACCAAGGCGAAGAGGGGACGACATGGGCAGGCTCCGTCAGTAATGGCCAAACATGGTTTGCGCCCTCGTAATCAATCGCGAAGTCAGGTGCAACGAGAAGCGTTTACCGGTTCTGTCCGGCCCTCTCGCGCAGCGCGGCCCCCCGCGCCAGAAGTGCCTCGGTCGGATCGGTATCTGCGGTGCCTGTCGAAACCGCAATCGGTAGTTCCGACAATGGAGCAAGCTCCGGCGCCTCTGCAGCCAACGCGGCCTCGGAGATGGCAGTGTCGAGGAATCTTAGGTCCGAACAGCCAGCTAGCAGGATCAGTCCGATAAGTGAAAGAAAGGGCAGGCGCATGAGCCGTACGCTAGTGCCGTTGTCCGTGCCCCGAAAGCGGAAAAAATCCCTGTCAACTGAACATCTGTTCATATAGCCTCTTCGCCATGGCACGGAAAACAGGTTCGCATTCGGAAATCACCGGGCCCCGTGTACGGGCCGCCGCGCAGAGCCTGATTGCGCGCCATGGCTACGCGGCCGTGTCGATGCGCCAGATCGCGCGCGAGGTCGGCGTGCAGGCCGGGGCGCTTTATCTTTATACCTCCGACAAGCAATCGCTGCTCTTCGACCTGATGAGGGTCCATATGGAAGAGTTGCTCGATGCCGTAGCGGAGGTCGATCTCGACGGGAATCCCACAGAGGCACTGGACCGGTTCGCGCGCTTTCACATCACTTTCCACCTCGATCGCGCGGAGGCGGTGTTCATCTCCTACATGGAGCTGCGCAACCTGACACCGGAGAATTTCGCCCATATCGCGCAGCAACGCGGAAGCTATGAGGCCTTGCTGGAGGGAATTCTGAAACGGGGACATCGGAGCGGGCAGTTCGCCTTGCCCGATACCAAGCTCGCCACCATGGCGTTGATTGCGATGTTGACGGGGCTGACAACTTGGTTCCGGGATGGGGGTCGGCTTGACCGCAAGGAGGTGGAGCGGATCTATCTTGCTTTGGTGCACCAGACCGTGACTTCCGGGGAGATACCATCGGATATCGCCGCGGTGCGTGCGGTGTCTTGATGGACGGCGCAGGAGATACAGACGAGGATATCCGCAGGCCCGTGGTGCTGGTCTTGCAAACCAGCGCTGTGAAACGCGTCTTTTCGGTGGTGATCCTGTACCTCCTTGCGGTTCTGCTGGGTTTCGTTCTGCTGGTTCATCCGCCTGGGGACTTGGTCTGGACCCTGTTTCTCGGAGCGATGTTGGCGGGAACGGTCTGGCTGGCCATTCGGACCCAGGCGGCAACGCGCCACTGGCTCGAATTGCGCGATGATGGTCTTTACCGGAACGGCGAGGATCTTTTGTGCGGGTTCGACGAGATCGCGAGCGTCAATCGCGGGGTGTTTGCCTTCAAGCCCTCGAATGGCTTTCTGCTGCGTCTCAAGGTGCCCGGGCAGAGATGCTGGGCGCCAGGTCTCTATTGGCGGCTGGGCCCGTTCCTTGGAGTTGGCGGAGCGACGCACAAGGCGCAGGCGGACATGATGTCCGAGGCCATCGCCCTGATCCTGGAACAGCGCACAGCCTCCTAGCCTCTGTAATCCACACGGGCGGCGAACCGGGGCGACGTGACCATATAGTTGTTGAACTCGAGGCCGTTGCGCACCCCGACGCGAAACAGCGTGTGGTAGATCGACCAGCTTTCGACCAGCAGGATGTGCTCTCCATCCACAAGCAGCGGCAACTTGCTCTCCATCGCAACCAGATCTGCGGTCGTCAGCGCGGTGCGATCGCCGGTGGCATAAGACCAGTGCACCTCATACTGGTTTTCGTCGGCAACCCATTTCAACGATGTGTAGCGCAAGTCTGCGTCGCTGCCGAACTTTATCAGGTATTCGTAGAGTCCGCGCAGCCCATCCAGGTAGTTCCGGTCCACGACCAGCATCTGTCGCGAGAGAATGTCACCTACCGTGTAGGTCGCCTTGATCGAGGCGTTGTACTGCCGGAACCCGTCGAAGATCGCGAAGCTGGCCACGTACCACCAGCATAACCAGCACATGGCAAATAGAAATTCGGCGATCACCAGTCCCTTTTCGTCCCGGGCGAACCGGGATCGTAAGGTTTTGAGAAGAAACCATTTCATGCCGCTCTCCTAGGGTTCGGCCACAAAAGCGGAGGCCGTGGTCATCTGGTAGCCGCCGCTGGCATCCTTCGAGAGGGCCAGACCCAGACCAGTGAGCGGGAACCAAGGGTCCACCACGGTACAGAGCCGAACGAGAACCAGTCTGTTGGCCTGTGCCTGCGTGTAAGTGACGACTGGCAGCGTGTTGTTGATCCTGTCGGCACAGGCCGCGCGGGTGTTGGGCCAGCTCCAGACGGGCGGGTTGATCGTCGTCATCTCGACAACGATGGTGGACCGGCAATCGGAGATAAGCAGCGTTTCGTTGCAGATGCGGTCCTTCACATCCGACTCGCTCAGGGGCGTGTTCGCGTTGAGCCGCAACTCCCGGATCGTGATGTCCAACGCCCGTTCCATCATGGTGTATTTCGCAGTCAGCATCGCTGCCTCGAAGGTGGACATGAAAACCGCAATGATCAGCGGGAAGACGATCACGAACTCGACCGTTGCGGTGCCCCGCTCGTCACGACACAGAAATTTACGGAAGCCCCGGATCATAGCGACAACCGAAGTTGCTGGATCGTGTTCGCGATCGAGCTGAAGGCTTCGGAGATCTCGACCCCCTCCACGTCGAAATAATGCCCCGAGGAAGACGCGCAGTAGCGCATCAGATCCTGTCCGCGCTGCGGCGCCTCGAAGCCGATCGTGAAGATCACGACGTCTTGCGCTTTGAGTTGGTCGCAGATCTGTTCGGTGTATCCGTCCGCCGTGCTGTTGCCAGTATACCTGGTGACAGCGTTGCGGTATTTCTCGCGGATGGTCTTCTGGTTGTCGTTCTTGACCCTGAAGAAGAACTCCGAGATGAAGCGCACGCTGAACGTCCCGAAGAGCTCCGCATGGCTCAATTGCCGTGCCGAGGGCTCCCCGAGCTCCCACTCCCAGGACCCCTTGTCAGAGTCGTTGCCGTTGGTGTCGCTCTCCGGAGTGCGCCCGACGTTCCACCAGGGTTTCTTGTCATTGTTCGCACGGTTCTGGAAGTAGACGAAATAGCTGTCACTCGCCTCGTCCCACCAGACAGGCGACATTGTTCCCTTGAACTCGTTCTTCAGATCGTATTGCGAGGTGTTTTCCCCATCTGTCATCAGCACCACGACCTTGATTGTTTCGGGGTCGCTGTAAAGCACAGGCCGCCCGGCGAGATCCGCCTCCAGATGACCTCCGTCGATCATGTCATCGACGATGTTCTGGGTACCGGGATCCAACAGGGCCGCTGCCCATTTCATGCCGATATCCGTGGCCGTATTCCCGCTCGCTCCAAGCTCCGCCACCTTGTTGGTCAGGTCCGTAACGCTGGTCGACCAAGGCAGAATCGCGCCATAGGTGCCCACCTGGCACCACGGTCGACCGATGAGCCGGTCCCCGTTGAAGGTGTGGAGATTACTATTGTTGCGGTCGAAATGGGCCAGCCGGTCGAGCGTCTTGGTCCGGTCGATCGAAATCGACTGGAAATCCGTCGCCGTGAACCGCACACAGTTCGAAACCGTCTGTTGCGTGGAGACCGCGTACTCGTCCAGTAGCTCATCCGGCACATTGACCACTGCATGATAGGGGATGATCGAGACCGAGGTCAGTCCGGTGCCATCCGCTGCCACGTTGTCGTTGCCGGCCATCATGGTCCGGACGAACTGGTCAGCAGCTGTCCGCATGTTCGCCAGCTTGCCGTCCCACCCCATGGATCCTGAGATGTCGAGGACGAGGGAGACTTCGATGTTCTGGATGCGCTCTTCTGCCTTGCTGCGGGCGAAGGCATCCAGTGTTTCGATGCCGGACATGTTCATGAACCAGGTCGGAATGGTCGCACTGACCTGCGCCTCCACCTCCTTGAAGTTTAGCCCTTTGGAAACCTGCACGCCATCGAGATACTGGGACATACCCGCCTTGGCGAAATAGTCCTCGACAACCGCCTTGGCGTTGGTGGTCTGGTCAAGATCCGCTGCGGCCAGAACGGCCCGGTCCGAGGTGGCCTGCAACCGTGTGCGCACAGCCTCGTAGCGCATCAGATCGATGGTCAGGCCAGCGATCATCATCATCAGGATGAAGATATAAAGCGAAAACCCCGTCAGAACCCCTGCTTCGTCACGACAGAAAGCGATCACGAGTTTCAGGGCACTGGGCCGGGAAGGGACGGATTTTTGATCTGTTTCGGTTTTACGCATGGGACACCTATTGGCACGCGCCCATTCCGGACGCAGAAGCTCACCCCACAATGTCACCCCGAAATCGGGCAGAAGCTTGGCACAACTCGGCTCAAACAAAGGAGTCTGTGCCGGGTTTGAACGTTTCGCGCCGCCCGACAGGCGATCCCAACTTGCACCGTGGATCATGAATTTGCGGTTAAGCCGCGTCAGAAGCTTGCAGTTCGCAGGTTGTTTAGGGACTGTGATCCTGCGGAACCTGCGCCAGGCGGCCCAAGGTACCCGCGCGGCCGGACACCGGACCGCAGACAAACCGAGCGAGGGCAGGGTGCGCTATTCCGCGCTGGAACTTCTCAAACAAGGGCTCTCGGGCAACAAGGGTTGGCCCCTGCTGTGGCGCAGCCCCGCGCCGAAGCCCGCCTACGATGCGCTCATCATCGGCGGTGGCGGGCATGGGCTCGCCACGGCCTATTACCTTGCGCGCAATCATGGGATGACCAATGTTGCGGTGCTGGAAAAGGGGTATCTCGGCAGCGGCAATATCGGCCGTAACACCACTATCGTACGTGCCAACTACCTGCTGGCCGGTAATTCCGAGTTCTATTCCCATTCCTTGAAGCTATGGGAGGGGATGGAGACGGATCTGAACTTCAACGCGATGCACTCCCAGCGCGGGATCATCAATCTGTTCCACTCCGACGGGCAGCGCGATGCCTTTGCCCGCCGCGGCAACGCCATGATCAACCAGGGTGACGATGCGATCCTGCTGGACCGGGAGGGTGTGCGCCGCGAGGTGCCCTATCTGGATTTCGACCAGACCCGCTATCCGATCTATGGCGGGCTGTGGCACAAGCGCGGCGGGACCGCGCGCCACGACGCTGTCGCCTGGGGCTATGCCCGCGGAGCCGACCAGCGTGGTGTTGACCTGATCCAGAATTGCGAAGTCACCGGATTTCTGATCGAGAACGGCTCTGTACAGGGCGTGCAGACCACGCGCGGGGAGATCCGCGCCCCCAAGGTCGGCATGGTCGTGGCGGGTCGCTCGGGGCAGGTGGCCGAGATGGCGGGCTTCCGTCTGCCCATCGAGAGCCACATCCTGCAGGCCTTCGTGACCGAAGGGCTGAAACCATGCATCGACCAGGTGATTACCTATGGCATGGGTCACTTCTATATCAGCCAGTCCGACAAGGGCGGTCTGGTGTTTGGCGGGGACCTGGATTTCTACGCCTCCTATGCGCAGCGCGGCAACCTGCCGATGGCCGAGCACGTTGTTGAGGCGGGAATGACTCTGATGCCGATGATCGGCAAGGCGAAGATGCTGCGCTCCTGGGGCGGGATCATGGACATGACGCCCGACGGCTCGCCAATCATCGACCACAGCCCCGTACAAGGGCTCTATGTCAACGGGGGCTGGTGCTATGGCGGGTTCAAGGCAGTGCCCGCCTCAGGCTGGTGCATGGCGCATCTCATGGCCACGGATACGGTACACGAGATCGCTCGACGCTATCGGCTCGACCGGTTCCGCACGGGGCACCTGATCGACGAGGAAGCCACGGGCAGTCAGCACAATCTACACTGAGCCAAGGATCGGCACTGGCCCGGCCCCGCCATATCCGTGCGCGTAAAATCGATGTCGAATTGTCCGTCGACGGACTTCAGTAACCCGCAGATCCTCAACGCGCCATCTGTGGCGCATCCCGGCACATTGTTGTCGATCGACCGAGAGCCGTACCATTGAAGTCGCTGGCATTGCGAAAGCCCGGGAGCGCGGTCAAAGCCCTGGCGGCAAGCTCTCCAAGCCGTGG
This sequence comes from Dinoroseobacter shibae DFL 12 = DSM 16493, assembly GCF_000018145.1. Classification (NCBI taxonomy): domain Bacteria; kingdom Pseudomonadati; phylum Pseudomonadota; class Alphaproteobacteria; order Rhodobacterales; family Roseobacteraceae; genus Dinoroseobacter; species Dinoroseobacter shibae. Next base: position 2,389,699 of record NC_009952.1, on the reverse strand, counting down.
TTCCGCTGAAAATCTACGACAGCCATGGTCCCGCACGCAGGCCAGCGCAGCTTCAACGGGCTGACCGTCGCGCGGTCCGTGTCCGCCTCGCATTTTTCTCCACAACGTGGCAAACCTTTCCATTCCGTGTCGCGACGATGTTGTAACGCGGCTTCGGCCGCGCTTTAGTACCCGGGAGGTGCAACCGAAAAGGCAAGCGACGTGCGCATTCCCTGTCCCCTTTGTGGCAATCGCGACCTTCGGGAATTCACCTATCTGGGGCACGAGACCTACCTCGACCGCCCTGCACCCGGCGATGCGGAGGCGCTCGATAGCTACCTACATCTCCGGGACAATCCGGCAGGCGAAACCGGAGAGCTTTGGTATCACGGGCTAGGCTGTGGTGCGTGGCTCCATGTGCAGCGCAACACCGTCACCCACGAGATCGGAGCGGTCACCCTCGCTTCGGAAAAGGTTGCGCCATGAGGCTCGATGGTGCGGGCCTGATCGACCGGGACACGCCGCTGCGCTTTCAGTTCGACGACCGTTGGATGGGCGGGTTTGCGGGGGACACGCTGGCCTCGGCTTTGATGGCGAACGGGGTAAAGCTGGTCGCTCGGTCCTTCAAGTACCACCGCCCCCGGGGCATCTGGTCGGCGGGTTCCGAAGAGCCCAACGCTTTGGTGCAGGTGGGCAAATTCGCGCGCCAGGTGCCGAATGTGCGTGCGACGCAGGCCGAACTTTTTGAGGGTCTCTACGCCACCAGCCAGAACCGGTGGCCGTCGCTGACCCTCGACCTGCTGTCGTTGAATGATCTGGCGGCGCCCTTCCTCGGGGCGGGGTTCTATTACAAGACCTTCATGTGGCCGCGCAGCTTCTGGGAAAAGCTCTATGAGCCCGCAATTCGGCGGGCGGCAGGGTTGGGTGCCCTGTCGGGTCAGACCAACACCGAGCCCTACGAGAAGGCCTATGCCCATTGCGACCTGCTGGTGATCGGCGCCGGGCCTGCGGGGCTGATGGCGGCCCTGACCGCGGCCCGGGCGGGTGCGGATGTGATCTTGGCAGAGGAGGGTGACCGTTGTGGCGGGCGGCTCCTTTCCGAGCAGGAGGAAGTCGACGGGGCCTCAGGGCAGGATTGGGTGAGCCGGATAGTGGCGGAGTTGGTGACGAGTGGGCGGGTCCGGGTCATGACCCGCACCACGGTGACCGGGGCCTATGACGGCGGCATTTACGGAGCGCTGGAGCGGGTGGGCCTGCACCTGGCCGACCCGGCGCCCGCCCTGCCGCGGGAGTGTTTCTGGCGCATCTCGGCGCGGCGCGCGATCCTGTGCGCCGGCGCGTCCGAACGGCCCATCGCCTTTCCGATGAACGACCGTCCCGGCATCCTGTCAGCCGCAGCCCTGCGAACCTACGCCAACCGTTATCGCACTGTGCCGGGGCCGCGCGTGGCGCTCTTTTGCAACAATGACGATGCGTACCGCACGGCTCGGGACCTTGTCGCCAGCGGGGTCGAGGTGGCTGCCGTGGTGGATACCCGCGCCGAGACGCCCGAGGGCGACTACCCGGTTTTCCGGGAGGCACGCGTGGTTGACACCAGGGGCCGCCATGGCCTGCGCCGGATCACCGTCGATGGCCCGGACGGACGGCGGCAGATCGAGGTGGACGCCCTTGGCGTCTCTGGCGGCTGGAACCCGAATCTGCATCTGACCTGCCACATGTACGGGCGCCCCACCTGGAACCCTGCGCTGCATGCTTTCGTGCCTACGCCTGGGGCGGTGCCAGGTCTCGATGTGGCCGGGGCGGCCGCGGGGGTGTTTTCCACCCATGGAGCCTTGAAATCGGGAGTGTTCCGGGCGCGCAAGGCGTTGGAGTCGCTGGAGCTGGCACCGTCCTCCATGCCCATCCCGCAGGCAGATGACGCGCCTTACGTCCTCTCGCCGATCTATGCGGTCGACGGTGCCAAGGGCGCACGGGGCCGAGCCTGGCTCGACTTCCAGAACGATGTGACCGTCAAGGATGTCCGACAGGCCGCGTCCGAGAACATGACCAGCGTCGAGCACATGAAGCGTTACACCACCCAAGGCATGGCCACGGATCAGGGCAGGGTGTCGAATGTGCTGGCGCTTTCGGTGCTCGCCGATGCCACGGGGCGGGGCATCCCAGAGACCGGGACAACCACCTTCCGCCCGCCCTATACGCCCGTTTCCCTCGCCGCGCTGGGCGCAGGGGCGCAGGGCAAGGGGTTCGCGCCGGAGCGGCTGACCACGTCTCATGCAGGCAGCCTCGCGCGCGGTGCACCCATGGTCGAAGCCGGTCTGTGGTATCGCCCGAGCTACTTCCCCAGAGACGGCGAGACGACCTGGCGCGAAGCTTGCGACCGGGAGGTCGGCCATGTTCGCAGTGCGGTCGGGGTGTGCGATGTCTCCACCCTCGGCAAGATCGAGTTGCAGGGCCCCGATGCGGGGGCGTTTCTCGACCTGGTCTATGCCAACACCTTCTCGACCCTGAAACCGGGGCGCGTGCGCTACGGGGTGATGCTGCGCGAGGACGGGCATGTGATGGATGACGGCACGACAGCCTGTCTCGGGCCGGGGCACTATGTGATGACAACAACAACCGTCGCAGCGCACAAGGTCATGCAGCATCTTGAATTCGTGCAGCAATGCCTGGTGCCGACGATGCGGGTGCGCTTTACCTCCGTCACCGAGAATTGGGCGCAATTCGCCGTGGCGGGGCCGCAAGCCCGCGCGTTGCTCAACGATCTGCTGGACGCGCCGGTGAGGAATGCCAACTTTCCGTTCATGGCCTGTGGGGCGGTGCGGTTGGGGGGTGTGGGTGGTCGTTTGTTCCGCATCTCGTTCTCGGGAGAACACGCCTATGAAGTCGCTATCCCGGCCCGCTACGGTGCTGCGCTGTTCGAGCAACTGGTTGCCCGGGCCGAGGCCATGGGCGGCGGAGCCTACGGGATGGAGGCGCTCAACGTGCTGCGGATCGAAAAGGGGTTCGTGACCCATGCGGAGATCCACGGCCGCGTCACCGCGGACGATGTCGGGCTGGGGCGGATGGTGTCAGCCAAGAAGGACTGCATCGGCAAGACCGCCAGTCAGCGCCCGGGCCTGACCGACCCAGACCGGGAGCAACTTGTGGGCCTGCGGCCCTGCGACGGGCGGACCGCTTTGTTGGCCGGGGCGCACCTGTTCGAGCCCGGGGCAGAGGCGGTGCGGGTCACCGACCAGGGCTACGTGACTAGCGTGTGTTTCTCACCGACGCTACAGACGCCTATTGGGCTCGGCTTCCTGCGCCGAGGTCGGGCACGGCATGGGCAGCGGGTGATGATGATCGATCACTTGCGGGGGGTGACCACTGAGTGTGAGGTGACGGATCCCGTGTTCTTTGATCCCGACGGAGGGCGCGCCCGTGGCTGACCCCGCTTCACTCGCACCCGCATGTCCTTTGCCCGCGGTAAAGATCGGAACGGTCGCGCTGACCGAGGTCGCGGTTGGAACCGTCATGTCGGTACAGCCCTATCCCGGCGCGGGGCAAGCGGTCTCTACCAAACTGGCCCAGTTGACCGGGATACCCTTCCCGGAGCCGGGGAGATCGGCCGACTTTGAAGACTTGCGTGTCCTCTGGGCAGGGCGGGACACAGCGTTCCTGGTGGGCGAGGTGCCACCGCTTGACCTGTTGTGCGGCGAGGCCGCGCTCACGGATCAGTCGGACGCTTGGGTGGTTTTGCGGCTGAGCGGGTCGCAGGCCCGCGAGGTGCTTGCACGGCTGACGCCGCTTGATCTGCGGGACACAGCCTTTACGGAGGGCCAGACGGCGCGCACAGAACTCGCTCATATGGCGGTCTTGCTGGTTGCGCTGCCCGCTGCAGTGGAGATCTGGCTTATGCGGTCCATGCGGTTGACGGCCCTCGACAAATTATCTCAAGCGATGAAGTCCGTGGCCGCGCGTGCCGCGCGTGACCGCGACACCGGAGATGCTGCGCCGTGAAATCATCGCGCGGTGGCTCTGGACTTGCCCCCCCTAGCGCCCGATATGATGGAGCATGAGCCTTCCACCGGGATTCCTTGACGAGCTGCGCAGCCGCGTCTCCATGGCGCAGGTGGCCGGGCGCAAGCTGATCTGGGATATGCGCAAATCCCAGCAGGGCAAGGGCGACATGTGGGCCCCGTGCCCCTTCCACCAGGAAAAGACAGCCAGCTTCCACGTCGATGATCGCAAGGGGTACTACTACTGCTTCGGCTGTCACGCGAAGGGGGACGCGATCTCCTTCGTGCGCGAGACCGAGAATGTGGGCTTCATGGAAGCCGTGGAGATCCTCGCCGCCGAAGCCGGAATGCCGATGCCCGCCCGCGATCCGCAAGCGGCCGCCAAGGCGGACCGACGCACGCAACTCAGCGAGGTCGCCGAGCAGGCGGTTCAGTTCTTCCGTCTCAACCTCAAAACCGCCGCGGCGGCGGAGGCGCGCGCCTATCTGGTGCGCCGCGGGTTGTCGGAAGAGGCGCAGGCGCGGTGGGAGATCGGATTTGCGCCCGACGGATGGCAACATCTGTGGGACCATCTGCGCGGCAAGGGCGTGGCCGAGGACCTGATACTCGATGCGGGGCTGGCCAAGCCGTCCCGCAAGGAGGGCGGTCGACCCTACGACGTGTTTCGCAACCGGATCATGTTTCCTATCCGGGATGCACGGGGCCGGGCGATCGCCTTTGGCGGCCGCGCCATGGACCCCGAAGACGGTGCGAAATACCTCAACTCCCCGGAAACCGAGCTTTTCGACAAGTCCCGGGTGCTCTTCAACCATGCCCGGGCCCGGGAGGCGGCAGGCAAGTCCTCCCCGCTGATCGTGGCCGAGGGCTACATGGATGTGATTGCCCTATCGGAGGCCGGGTTCGCCGGGGCGGTGGCGCCTCTGGGCACGGCGGTGACCGAGCCGCAGCTCGAGTTGCTCTGGCGGATCTCGCCTGAGCCGGTCTTCGCGCTGGACGGGGACCGCGCAGGCCTGCAGGCGGGTCAGCGGGTCGTGGATCTTGCCTTGCCGCTGATCACCGCGGGCAAGTCGATGCGTTTTTGCATCCTGCCGGAGAAACAGGACCCCGACGACGTGATCCGCGCTGGCGGGGCGGAGGCCATGGCGACCCTGCTGGATCAGGCCAAGCCCATGGTAGAGCTGCTATGGCAGCGCGAAACTGCGGGCAAGGTGTTCGACAGTCCCGAGCGCAAGGCCGCGCTGGGCAAGGCGCTGCGGCAGGCCGTGGCGAAGATCACCGACCCCACCATCAAGCAGCATTACGGCCAGGAAGTTAAAACCCGGCTGGACGCGCTCTTCGGCTATGGGCCGAGCAAGGGGCGTTCGGGGCCTGCCGGCCCGTGGCGCAAGCGTGGGCAAGAGGGCCCGACACAGACCACGCGCAGCTCAGCCCTCGTCACTGCCGACCGTGACGACCTGCTGCAGGAGAGCGTTATCCTTGCCACGCTCTGTGCCCATCCCGGTTTGATCGCGGAGTTCGAGAGCGATCTTCTCGACCACAGGTTCGGAACCGAGGCCTTCGCCCGCATGGCTGCGCGTTTGGCCAGCATGATGCCGGACCCAGATGCGCCGGAGATCTCGCTCGAAGGGACAAGCTGCGCTCAGACCCTTGAAGCGATCCTTTCGGAGCGCCATGTGACAATATCACCTTCGCTGCGGCCGGGCTGCGATCCCGAAGTGGCGCGCATGACCGTCGCCGAGGGGTTCGCAAAATTGGCTGCGCGGACCGGTTGGCAGCGAGAGATGGAAGACGCAATCGAGGATTTCGCCTCCGTGGCCGATGAGGATCTCACATGGCGGCTGGGACAGGCGGCCGAAGCGCGGGAGGCGGCTGGACGCATCTCGCAAACTGACACGACCGAGTACGACATTGCCGACAACGGGGCACGAATCAGTCGGGACGAGCGAAATGCCCTTGATAACCTGTTAAACGGGATCAGCTTTGCAAAAGGACGATCGAACGGGGGCTGACCCCGTACGGAAAGTTAAGTAAACACGGGTAAAAGTGGAGAGCGCGAATCACTTTGGACCTGATTCGTTTTTGGGTGGGAACCCGCGAAACCGGCACGCTCCCTTAATCAAGGAAATCTGAATGGCCGCCAAAGACACTGACGACCGCAAGACCGATGACCAGGACGCCGAGGCAATGCTCGACATGAGCCAAGCGGCGGTCAAAAAGATGATCGCCGAAGCCCGGACGCGCGGCTACATAACCTACGATCAGCTTAATCAGGTTCTGCCGCCGGATCAGGTCAGCTCGGAACAGATCGAGGACGTGATGTCCATGCTGTCCGAGATGGGCATCAACATCATCGAGGAAGACGAGGCCGAGGACGGCGATGCGCCCGCGAATGCATCGACGCAGGTCGTCGAATCCTCCAGTTCCCGCGAAGTAGCGGTCTCTACCTCCTCGTCGGAGACGCTCGACCGCACCGACGACCCGGTCCGGATGTATCTGCGCGAGATGGGGTCTGTCGAACTGCTGAGCCGCGAGGGCGAGATTGCCATCGCCAAGCGGATCGAAGCGGGCCGGAATACCATGATCGCGGGGCTCTGCGAGAGCCCGCTGACCTTTCAGGCGATCACGATCTGGCGCGACGAACTGCTGTCCGAGGACATCCTGTTGCGGGACGTCATTGACCTGGAGGCCACCATGGGTGGGGCCATGGACGAGGACGAAGAAAGTTCCAGTGTCGTGGAAATGGCAGCCAACAGCCCGGCCGCCCCGTCAGAGAAGTCCGACGAGCCGGAACTGGACGCGGACGGCAACCCGATTGCCAAGACCGACGATGAAGACGACGAGGACGATCAGGCCAACATGTCCCTCGCTGCCATGGAAGCGGCCCTCAAGCCCAAGGTGCTGGAGACGCTCGACCTGATCGCGCGCGACTATGCACAGTTGAGCGAGATGCAGGATCTGCGCATTTCGGCCACGCTGAACGAGGATGAGAGCTTCTCGGTCGAGGACGAGTCGAACTACCAGAAGCTGCGGGCCGAGATCGTTCTCCTCGTCAACGAGTTGCACTTGCACAACAACCGTATCGAGGCGCTGATCGACCAGCTGTATGGGATCAACCGTCGGATCATGGCCATCGACTCGAGCATGGTGAAGCTTGCCGATCAGGCGCGGATCAACCGCCGCGAGTTCGTCGAAGCCTATCGCGGCTACGAGTTGGACCCGACCTGGTTGGAGCGTATGGCCGAAAAGCCCGGGCGCGGATGGCAGGCTTTCATCGAACGCTCCACAACCAAGATCGAAGAGCTGCGCTCGGACATGGCCCAGGTCGGCACCTATGTCGGCGTGGACATCACCGAGTTCCGTCGCATCGTGCAGCAGGTGCAGAAAGGCGAGAAGGAGGCCCGGCAGGCGAAGAAGGAAATGGTCGAGGCGAACCTGCGCCTCGTAATTTCCATTGCCAAGAAATACACCAATCGCGGCCTGCAGTTCTTGGACCTTATCCAGGAAGGCAATATCGGCCTGATGAAGGCCGTCGACAAGTTCGAGTATCGCCGCGGCTACAAGTTTTCCACCTATGCGACCTGGTGGATCCGTCAGGCGATCACCCGGTCCATTGCGGACCAGGCGCGCACGATCCGGATCCCAGTGCATATGATCGAGACGATCAACAAGCTGGTGCGCACCGGGCGCCAGATGCTGCATGAGATCGGCCGCGAGCCGACACCGGAGGAACTGGCCGAAAAGCTCCAAATGCCGCTGGAAAAGGTGCGCAAGGTGATGAAGATCGCCAAGGAGCCGATCAGCCTGGAGACGCCCATCGGCGACGAGGAAGACAGCCAGCTTGGGGACTTCATCGAGGACAAGAATGCGGTTCTGCCGCTGGACTCGGCCATTCAGGAGAACCTGAAAGAGACCACGACCCGGGTGCTGGCTTCGCTGACCCCGCGCGAAGAACGCGTGTTGCGCATGCGGTTCGGAATCGGGATGAACACCGACCATACGCTCGAAGAGGTTGGTCAGCAGTTCAGCGTGACCCGCGAACGCATCCGGCAGATCGAGGCGAAAGCGCTGCGCAAGCTCAAGCATCCCAGCCGGAGCCGGAAGCTGCGCAGTTTCCTGGACCAGTAAAGGCTTGGCCGCGGCTGGCGGAAGGCATGTGAGATGAGCGGCAAAACGATCTTGTTCGTTTTGGGCATCGCCGTTCTGGCGCTGGTTCTCTACACGGTCAGGGATCGTATCCCCAGCCCCTCCGTCAGTGCACAGCGCCCTTACTCGGCGCCCAACGGGCACAAGGTGGTGCCCCTGGGAAATGGCCCTGGCAGGTTCGAGGTTCTGGACACCCCCGGGGCCATGGGGCGAGGATATTTTTGTGCTGCCGCACGCTACGCGGAGGCGGTCTTGCGGGCTGAAACCAGGGACCACGTGCGCGTGATTGCAGAACTCGGGCCCAGCCAGACCCAAGACAACCGTCGCGCGGTGGGGTTCGAGTTGGTCCCTGCTGCGGAAGTCGCGGATTCCGAAACGACCAATATTTCAGCACCTCGTATCGACCAAACCGGGGAAAGCCGTTCGATAGTCGTTTCTCGGCAGTTTTGCGCCTGAAATGCGTAGCTGCCGAGCATTCGTCGGGTTGCACACTGGCTTTTGCGCACTTGCCGCGTAGGTTGCGTTGCACCTGATGTGAGGACGTCCTGTGACCCAGACCCATAGACTCCTGTGTTTGATCGGCGCCTTCATGGTGCTCGCCGCCGCGGGTATTACTCTCCCCTGAGGGTTTTCGCTCGGAAATGCGGCATGTAAGCTGTCGCAAACATGGGCGGCAGACCACCGCCACATCTGCCCGAAGGAGGAGAAATCATGCCCCGCAATTTGCTGGCTTTTATTATGGTGATTTTGTTCGGGGGCGGTGTCTCGACGGCAGGTGCGCGAGAGCTTGCAGAGCGCTACACGCCAGACACGCCGTATCGTGCCATTAACGAGTTTGGCGTGGTCCTAAGCGCAGAGCCGGAGGCCGTTGTCGAGGTGTATGCCAAGCCGGGCGCGTCGGGGCCGAAGTATTTTTGTGCGGCGGCCGAGTTCTCCAAGCGGTTTCTGGGCGCCAGTCCATCTGATCGGCTCGTCATCGTACGACCCGAAGGAGCAAGCGCCACGCGCTCCGGTGCGAAAAGCGTTCTGTTCGGGATCGTTCCGAGATCGGCATCCGGCAGCCTGCCGCCGACGGGTCTGACGATAAATCCGCGCAAGGCTGGGGAGCATCGCAGCGTGAATTCCGGCCTTTCTTTTTGCGAACCTCCGAACAAGCGGCGCCGCGACGACTGATGCCGCGCTGCGGCCCTTTGCTTGGCCTTTGCCCTTCTGGACCAGCACCATGTCCCATCAGTGCTTTACCTTCGACACCTCCGGGCCGGGCCTGACCGAGATCACGCGCGACGTGGCGGCGTGGATCGCAGCACAAGACGTGGCAGAGGGCCTGCTCACCTTGCATATCCAGCACACCTCCGCCTCGCTCCTGATTCAGGAGAACGCGGACCCGGAGGTGCGCACGGACCTGACCGAATTTTTTCAACGTCTTGTGCCGCCCACAACCGACCCATCCATGGCGTATCTCACCCACACCTATGAGGGGCCTGATGATATGCCGGGCCATATCAAGGCGGCTTTGTTGCCCACATCGCTTCAGATCCCGGTGATCGGCGGACGCATGGCCTTGGGGACGTGGCAGGGGATCTATGTCGTCGAGCATCGCGACCGGCCGCAGACCCGGCAGATCGTGGCGCTCCTGCGCTGACCGGGACGCGGGATTAAAGTCACTTTCGCGCCTGTGTCGCCCAGATTACACACAAGATACGGCAGGTCGAATTGCCCTCTACCCAACGGATTGGGATATGCCTATGGTGCCTGTGGATAACGCGCCAACAGGCCATAAGGACGTGGAGGGAAGACGCCGATGCGGTGCCCATTTTGTGGAAACGTAGACACGCAGGTCAAGGACTCCCGCCCCGCCGAGGACCATGTCGCGATCCGGCGGCGCCGGTTCTGCCCGGCCTGCGGGGGGCGGTTCACCACCTATGAACGGGTGCAGTTGCGCGACCTTGTGGTTATCAAATCTTCCGGCAAACGCGAGGATTTCGACCGCGATAAGCTGGAACGCTCAATCCGCATCGCCATGCAGAAACGGCCGGTGGAGCCTGATCGTCTGGATCAGATGATTTCCGGCATCGTCCGGCGGTTGGAGAGCATGGGCGAGACCGATATTCCCTCGGCCACCATCGGCGAGATCGTGATGGAAGCACTCGCCCGGATCGACACGGTGGGTTACGTCCGGTTTGCCAGCGTTTACAAGAATTTCCAGGCGGCGGATGACTTTGACAAGTTCGTGAGCGAGTTGCGGCCGCCGACCGGCAAAGACAGCTGACATGTCCGACGACCTGCGCTGGATGCAGGTTGCGCTGACCTTGGGGCGGCGCGGTCTCGGCCAGTCTTGGCCGAACCCGGCGGTCGGCTGTGTGCTGGTTGCGCCGAACGGACGCGTGGTCGGGCGCGGTCGCACCCAGTCCGGCGGGCGCCCCCATGCGGAGGTCGTGGCCCTCGCGCAGGCCGGGGCGGCAGCGCGCGGTGCGACGGCCTATGTGACCCTCGAACCCTGTGCCCACCACGGACAGACCGGCCCGTGCTGCGATGCGCTGATCGCTGCTGGTGTGGGGCGTGTTGTCACGGCGCTGGAAGATCCCGATCCACGTGTCGCAGGGCAGGGGCATAGCCGCCTGCGCGCCGCCGGCGTTGCCGTCACCGAAGGCGTCGGGCGTGCTGCGGCGAGGGAGGATCAGTTGGGCTTCCTGAACCGTGTAACCCTTGGCCGTCCCATGGTGACCCTGAAACTGGCGCTGACGCTCGACGGCCGCATCGCAACCGCGCGAGGGGAAAGCCAATGGATCACGGGGGCCGAGGCGCGCCGGTACGGTCATGCCCTGCGGGCACGGCATGACGCCGTGCTGATCGGGGCCGGGACTGCGCGGACGGATGATCCCACGTTGACGGTTCGCGGTGTCGGCGTTGTGCGGCAACCGGTGCGGGTGGTCGCGAGCCGGGATCTGGACGTGCCAATTCCCTCCCGCCTCTCCCAGAGCGTGACAGCCGACGCGCCGGTCTGGCTCTGCCACGGTGGCGAGGCGCCCGCGGAGCGGATCGCGCGGGCGCGTGCGGCAGGACTGAAGTGTGTGGAAGTGGCCGCAGAGGCCGAAGGCGTCTCTGTCGAAAGTTTGCTCCGGACCCTGGCGCAGCGGGGTCTGACGCGCGTTTACTGCGAGGGCGGCGGCGCATTTGCGGCGGGGTTGCTGCGGGCGGGCTGCGTTGACAGGCTCGCCGTTTTTTCCGCGGGCTGCGTGATCGGGGCGGACGGGTTGCCGGGGCTCGGTGATCTTGGGGTGAACCTGCTGGCAGATGCGCCGCGCTTCAGACGGCTCGGGGTGCGGCAAGTAGGCGGCGATGTCCTGACCGAATGGGCCCGTACCTAACGCCAGATCCACGATTGCGACGCGAGAAGTCCCTGCAGCTTGGCAAGCAAACGCAGGGACGGCTTATGCGCTGCTTCGGTTTCCTGTTCCAGCCGATCGAGTACGGTTTCGACAGGGCAGGGCAGGTTCGAGACTGGATCGTGATAGCGCGGGTAGTCGATCAGACATGCTTCGACCAGTGCGGCCAGATCCGGTCGAGCCGTTCGCCGCGCGAAGGCCGGGTGATCGGCAGAGGCGAGGTCTCGGGTTAGACCCCAGCCCGCATAGAAAGGAACCCCCGCGCAGACCACCGGCTTGCCCCGAAGAAGTGCCTCGAACCCCATCAGCGATGACAGGGTCCAGACCTCCGCCGCGGCTGCCAGTACCGATACCGGGTCGACCCGCCGCGCGATCTCATTGGCCTGTTCGCTCTCGATCGACCCGTCTCGTAGGCCAGCCTCCACGTCCGGGTGGGGTTTGTAGACGATATGGGCGTCGGGATTGGCGGTTCGGGCGGCCAAGAGCAAATGTTCGATGTCGGGGATAACCCCACTCTGTCCGAGCAACACGGAGGCATCATCGCGGACCTGTCCGATGACCAGGATGCAGCGGCGGTGCGCGTCAGGCGGGCTGTAGCCGGGCAGGTCGAGATTGTATTTGCTCAGTCCGGAGGCCCGCAGCCGGTGCAGCAGGACGCGCCCACGGGCAGTGCTGCCGATTGCGGCACGGCGCGCAATCAGATGCTCCAGATCGCTGGGGACAGTCGGGTCATAGTAAATGCCGCGCCGGTCATGGACGAGGGACAGCGGCGGCACGAGGTTCGCGCCCAGTCCGCGGGAGCGCAGGAAGCCATCCTCGACCCGCAGCAGAGGCATATCGCGCTGGCGCGCCGCATCGACAATGGCCGGTGGCGTGCGGCTGGCCCAGCTCAGGATCGGGCGACCGCTGCGGTCGGCAAGGTCCAGTGCCTCTTGTTCGCCAGAGACATAGCGCACAGGTCCGTCCCCGTGGAAGGCGGTCATGGATGCGCGTTTCCACAGGCGCATGCCCTGGGCGACATATCCGGCCCGGTCCTGCCGCCAGGCGCGGGCGCGGGCTGCAAGGGCCGCCATCACCTCTTCGACCGTGCAGAGTCGGTCGCGGCTGGGGTCATACCAGATCGGGTAGAGGCCGAGCACAGCCAGTGCAAGTTGCGCGCGATCGAGAGTTCGCTTCCGCCGGGGAACCGGGACGCGATCGTCGCTGAGACCCCAGCCCGCATAGAAAGGTGTGCCGAAGATCTGCGGCCGCTTGCCGGATAGGATCGTCTCGAACCCCATCTGCGAGCTGACCGTATAGACCGCATCGGCGCCCCGGATCAGGGTCCAGGGCGAGACCGGGTCCGAAAATGCGGAGCCAAAATGCCCCGGCCGCGCGTCGGTCGCTGCCGGGTGACCCTTCACGATGATCTGCTTGCCCGGGTGGTCTGCGCGTGCGGCCTCCAGCATCTCGGTAAAACGCGCGGCATCCGCGCCCGCGCCGGCAATCGATGCATCGCCGCGCAGTTGGTCGATCACGAGGACATAGGGCCCCGCCGGAGCGGGCAGGGTCGGATCGTGGGTGTTGTACTTGCTCAGATCGGCTTCGATCAGCGCGTCTATAATCGCCTTCCCCCGCACGGTGTCCGACAGGGGCGCGGTGTTGAGCATGTCCTCAAGATCGCTGGGACCGGTGCTGTCATAAAACGGGCGTTGCCGGTCGAAGGTGAGACCATGGACCGGTGCGCCCGCGCGCCCGGGCAGAACCGAGCGCAGGAAGCTGTCTTCGAGATAGACGCAAGGCGCGCCGAGGCATCTGGCAAGAGCGGTTCCGCGCCGCGCGCTCTTGCCGCCATTGCCCCAAAGCGCAAGCGGGCGTGTGGTCCCCGGTCTGGCCATGGTCAATCGCGAGCCCGCAAGGATGAGAATGCGGCGGAGGTCCCGATCCCGCAGGTGGCTGAGCGAAGAAACGCACATCTCGTCCGGCAAGGAAAAAGGCGCCCGCGATATGCCGCGCGCGCCTTTTTCGGATGCTTCCTTGCCGGTCAGGGCGATCAGTTGGCTGTCAGGGTTTCGATATTCGCTGCTGGCTGGATCACGGCCCCGAACAGCAGGCTGACAGTCTTGTTCCAACGCGCGATTGGCGCTTCGGTGACGTAGACCGTGTCACTGTCCTTGATCATGAAGTCCTCCGCAGTGAAGAACCCGTTCGGTTGTGTCAGGTCGAGCACGTAGACGACGCGCTGCGGACCTTGCAGGTCCGGCCGCCCCAGAACCGTGCGGGCGACGTCTTCGCTCTCGTCGCGCAGGATGAACACTCCGGTTGGGTCCGCGAGATTCGGGTCCAGACCGCCGACCTGGGCGAGTGCCTCTAGGGCCGTCAGGTCCTGGGCATCGAAGTTCACGCGGGTCTGGCCACGGGTCGCACCCAGTGCGATGAAGCTGCGCGGGTCCTGTTCGATGATGATCTTGTCGCCGCCGCGCAGGGCGATATCCAGCGACGGATCGCGGTAGAGATCGGTCAGCCAGATCGTGCCGATTTCGCCTCCGCGGATGACCCGGACCAGGATCATGTCGTATTCGGCGAATTCCGCGTTCACACCCCCGGCCCGGGCAATCATCGAAGACAGGGTTCGTGTCGGTCGTTCGATTGTGTAGACGCCCTGCCCATTGACGTTGCCAACGACCGTGACCGTCGCGCCGTCCCCGGCAATCCGACGGACGCTGACTTGCGGGTCGGGCGTTTGGGTTTCCAGTTGCCGTGTGATGATGCCACGCAAGGCTTCGGGCGTGTTTCCGGCGGCCATGATCCGGCCAGCATAGGGCACGAAGATGAAACCGGCGCTGTCGACTTGCACCTGTTCGATCACAGATGCGGCCGCGCCGCCACGCGCAAGTAGCCCCTCAACCACGTTTTCCCAGATCGTCAGACCGAGAATGTCACCGGGCCGGATCGCGTCCGGGCTCACTGTGCCTGCGCTCAGAAAACTGCTGGAAAAGCCCGTTGCCGGGCGAGAGAAGGTCTGTTGCGCCACCACGTCGGTCACTGGAACGATGAAGGCGTTGCCAGCCTCGGACACCGAAGCGTCGAAGAGTTCGTTCTTCACCGGACCACTGCGGGGCAGGCCACATGCTGCCAAGGCGCCGGTGGTGACCAGGATCAGGGCCACGCGCGCAAGACGCGAAAGCACAGCTGTTTTGCCGAATGTCACGTTTTCTGCTCCTCAAGGCGCAAAGCGCAATTTTTTCACAAAGGCTAGTTAAGCGGACTTCGTTTGGGAAGACAGCAAGCCGAATCAGGTGCACCGTGAGACAAAAGCGTTGTTATTTCACAACGCGTATCGGGAAGCGTCGCCGTGGTGCGCCGATCTTGAGGGCTCCATAGGGGTCCTGGTCGGACAACACCATGTCCGTGACCTGCCGTAGAAGGTGTTGCCGCCCGGTCGCCGAGTAGAACCCTCCGGCCACTTGGCTGCTTTCCAGCAGGTAGTGCCGGAAGTCGCGATAAGCGCGCATGTCGGGCGGGATCGGGTCCGCAAAAAACGCCTCCAGGGGTTGGGCCGAGACAAGCTCCGGCTTGGCATAGACTGCCTGGCCCAGGGTCTTGACCGGCAGGCCGCGCCACAAGGCCTGCTGTGCAGCCGTGGAATTGACCGTCAGAACTGCGCGCGCCTGGTCGAGCAGGCGGGCAAGTTTGCCACCCTTCACGTAATGCACGCGATCGGCGATGCCGGTCTCGCGGGACAGGCGCTTGATTACCGCCGGCAGAGGCGCGCGACCATCCTCGAGCGGATGCGCCTTGAAGACGAGGTGGTGATGCGCGGGGGCTGCGCGCGCAAAGGCGCCGATGACATCGGCGAGCACCTCGGTCATGGATGCGAACGGGCTGTGGGCCTGAAATGCGCTGTCATGTTCGAGTTGCAGCAGGAAAAGGTGATAGGGGAACCCACCTCGCCGGATCCGGCGCGTTGCAAGCGCCCGTTCCACCATGGTCAGTGGCAGACGCAGCAGCATCTTCAGGTAGAGCAGGAATTCCTGCCGCACGGTCAGGGCGCGGTGGGGCTTGAACGCGGTGTAGTCCGAATTCCGGAACAGGACATGAAAGTGATAGACCGCGCCATAGAACATGTGCTGGCGAATATCGCCCCAGCGCGCCGGGGCACCCGGCAACTCGGGCGCATGGCCGCGCAGGGCCTGCGTCATTTCAGGAATCGTGGTGTCCATCAGAGGCGAGTGCCCGTTGGAGCCGCCCCGCTCATAGGTGACCCAGGAGGGGCGCAGATAGCCCTCCTCGAACACATGGATGCGGCAACCATGCTGCCGGGCGGCTTCCACTGCCGTGCGGTGAATCCACCGGGTGTCGCCGTAGAGCACGATGTCCGTGATCGCCTTGCTGCGCAGCAGTTGGGCGCAGGTCTGCGGCCAGTCGGCGCGCGGTCCGGTAAACGGGATGTAGCGGGGCTTGTCTTTCCAGAACCGCGCATCCCCGGCATTGAATCCCACACGCCAACAGCTCGCGCCTGCGCGGGTCAGCATCGCGGCGAGTTGCGTGAAGAAGGGCCCGTGGGGACCTTGCAGGAAAAGAAAGCGCCGCGCGGGCGATCCGGTCATGGTGTTTCTGTGCCTCGAGACAACTGCGATCCGGGTAACGGGTATTCTTGGATTAATGAAGAGATCACAACGGTTTCCAAGTGGTAAATTTCTCAACGTCCATTCTCCGCCGTTGCGTAGGGGTTGCTGTGGCCCGGTTGCCCCGCTAGCTGTGCGCTCAACCCCATGGACGGCGGAGGTTCTGACATGTTCACAGGAATAATCACCGATATCGGCACCGTGCGCGCCCTCGAACAGGCGGGCGACCTTCACGCGCGCATCGGATGTAGCTACGCACCGGGATCGATCGCGTTGGGCGCGTCCATTGCCTGCAATGGCGTATGTCTGACAGTGGTCGACAAGGGGCAGGACGATACCAGCCCGTGGTTCGACGTGACCATCAGCGCCGAAAGCGTCGACAAGACCAATATCGGCGACTGGCGTCCCGGCGCACGGGTCAACCTGGAACGGGCACTGAAGGTCGGGGATGAGCTTGGCGGGCATATCGTGTCGGGCCATGTGGATGGCGTGGCCGAGATCACCGCCATGGCGCAGGAGGGCGAAAGCACGCGCGTCACCTTCCGTGCCCCCGAGGCCCTGGCGAGGTTCATCGCGCCCAAGGGATCTGTCGCGCTCGACGGCACATCGTTGACCGTCAACGAGGTCGATGGGGCGGAATTCGGCGTGAATTTCATTCCCCATACCAAATCTGCGACCACATGGGGCGGCGTGAAGGTCGGCGACCGCATCAACCTCGAAATCGACACGCTGGCCCGCTATGTCGCGCGGCTGCAGGAGTGGCAGCCGTGATCGACCCGGGCGTCTGACCGCGCGCAGCGTCCGTCGCACAGCCAGTGGTGCACTAGGGCATTGCGCAAGATCGGACCGCTGCCTCTGGCCTTGTGCGCCCGGCTGCGCTATCCCGCCCGCAGATTCAGAGGACAGACCATGGCCGAAAGACTCAAGACCGACTACTCAGATGCCATCTCTTCCGTGGAAGAGATCATCGAGGATGCCCGCAACGGCCGGATGTTCATCCTCGTCGATCATGAGGACCGCGAGAACGAAGGGGATCTGGTGATCCCGGCGCAGATGGCGACGCCGGATGCGATCAACTTCATGGCCACCCATGGCCGCGGCCTGATCTGTCTGACCCTGACCAGCGAGCGGATCGATCAGTTGGGCTTGCCGTTGATGGCGTCCTACAACTCCTCTCGCCACGAGACCGCGTTTACCGTGTCCATCGAGGCGCGCGAGGGAGTGTCCACGGGGATTTCGGCTGCCGACCGGGCGCGTACCGTTGCGGTGGCCATCGACGCGGCAAAGGGCGCCGCCGATATCGCCTCGCCCGGCCATGTCTTCCCGCTTCGGGCGCGGGATGGCGGGGTGCTGGTGCGCGCCGGACATACGGAGGCGGCCGTGGATGTCAGTCGCCTTGCCGGGCTCAACCCGTCGGGCGTGATCTGCGAAATCATGAACGACGACGGATCTATGGCGCGGTTGCCGGACCTGATCGCTTTCGCGCAGCGGCACAACCTCAAGATCGGTACGATCTCGGACCTGATTGCCTACCGGCGCCGCAATGACAACCTGGTGAAGGTTACCAAGGAAACCAAGGTCTCCTCGGAATTCGGAGGCGACTGGGCACTGAAGATCTACACTGACAAGACCCAGGGGGCCGAGCATATCGCGCTGATCAAGGGTGACATCTCCACGCCGGAGCCGGTGCTGGTGCGGATGCATGCCCTCGATCCGATGCTCGATGTTGTGGGCACTGGCGGGCCCGGGCGGGCCGGGGAGTTCGGGGATGCGATGCGGATCGTGGCGGACGAGGGGCGCGGCGTGGTCGTCTTGCTGCGTGATACCACGATGAAAATCGCGGCCGGTGGCGAAGAGGTGTCGCCCCAGACCCTGCGCCAGTATGGCCTCGGCGCGCAGATCTTGTCGTCGCTGGGACTGTCGGAACTGATCCTTCTGACCAATTCACCGTCGCCCAAGGTGATTGGGCTGGAGGCTTACGGCCTCACCATCACCGGCACCCGAAAAATACCGATGCAGAGATAGACATGGCCCAAGCCGAGACACATCATGAATTGCCACTGCCGCGCTTCGAAAAGCCGGTGAAAGTGCTGATCGTCCAGTCCCCCTATTACAAGGATATCGCCGACGGGTTGCTGACCGGCGCGAAAGCCGTGCTCGAAGCGGCTGGCGCCAGCTTCGAGGTGGTGCATGTGCCCGGCGCACTGGAAATCCCGCCCGCCATTCGGATTGCCCATGTGCAGTCGAACTTCGACGGGTACGTGGCGCTGGGGTGCGTGATCCGGGGCGAGACGAGCCATTACGAGACCGTCTGCAACGACAGCTCCCACGGGCTTATGCTGCTGGGGTTGCAGGGCGCGTGTCTGGGCAACGGGATCCTCACGGTGGAAAACAAAGACCAGGCGCTGGTGCGTGCCGATCCCGAAGGCCAGAACAAGGGCGGTGGGGCGGCGGCGGCCGCGCTGCACCTGATCGCGCTGTCGCGCCGCTACGCGACCCAGACGAAAGGCGTCGGGTTCAAGCCCCGCGGCGAGACCATTCAGCTGGCGGATGGGGGCGAAAGCCCGAGCCGCGCATGAGCAAGCAATCCGACAAGCTGGCCGCCAAACGCCAGGCGAAGTCCGCCGCGCGGCTCTATGCGGTGCAGGCGCTTTTCCAGATGGAGGCGGCCGGACAGTCCGCCGACAGCGTGATCCGGGAATTCGAGGATCACCGGTTCGGCGCGATCTACGAGGAAGGCGAGATGGCCGAGGGTCACGTCACCCTCTTTCGCACCACCGTCGGCGAGGCGGTCAATTGGCAGGCGAAGATCGACCAGCTGACCGACCGGGCCCTTGCGACCGCTTGGCCCATCGACCGGATCGACCCGACGCTGCGCGCCCTGTTCCGGGCTGCGGGGGCGGAGTTGGTGAGGGCCGACACGCCCCCAAAGGTGGTGATCAACGAATACGTCGATCTGGCGCGCGCGTTCTTTCCGGACGGCAAGGAGCCGAAGTTCGTCAATGCCGTGCTCGATCACATGGCGCGCGAGGCCAAGCCCGACGCGTTCAGCTGAGCCGGGCCTCAGCTCAGGCAGCCGGGAATCGCGACCCGGGCACGGGCATCGGTTCCGAACGTGCCTTCCAGAACGCCGCCCCCGGCCTGCAAGACCCGTGCCTTGGCGCCGTTGATTTCCGCGCCGGCGATCACGGTGGGCCTTGCGCCCGTTGTGTCATCCACGTCGATGGTGAATGCGGCGTGTTGCATCGGCATCATACGGTCGAAGCGAATCGTGACGCTGCGGTCGCCATCCTTCACCTCGCTGATCGCCGCAATGTCTTCAGCCCCGAGGATAACATCGACGGGTTGGAACACATCGACCCCCGGGCCCCCCTCGGCGACGTCGAACACCAGGGCGCCATCCGAGCCATCGAGATCGACGACAACCTCCGTCGGGCCAAGCGGGCACGACCCGGTGTAAACGATCATGAACCTGTCCTTTGGTGCGCTTTCTTCGAAGGCAATGGCCATATCCGCCGCGGCGGTGCCCGCGTTTAGAGCATGTCGCCTCTGACCAGATTCAGGATTCCCCTGATGTTGTTCCTATGATTCCATGTCTTTCAGGCAGATATGGAGGTCAGAGATGGGCAAAGCGCATCCTGTTGAGTTGCGTGAACGTGCCGTGCGGCTTGTCGAGCAGGGCAACACGCACACAGAGGCGGCTCGGCGGCTGTGCGTGTCGATCAAGTTCGTCAACGACATGGTGCGGCTCAAGCGCGAGACCGGCTCGCTCGCGCCGAAACCTCAGGGCAATCCCGGGCGCGGCAAACTGACCAGCGTCAAAGGCTGGGTGGAGAGCCGGATCACGGCGCAACCCGATCTGACGATTGACGAGTTGACCGCGGAACTGGCCGCGAAACACGGGGTGAAGGTTCATCGCTCGTCGGTCGGTCGGCTGCTGCTCAGGCTCGGGCTGTCACACAAAAAAAGACCTGCAAGCCCTTGAGCAGAAGCGTCAGGACGTGGCCGATCTGCGCCGCATATGGATCGGCAAACGCCAGCCCTTCATGGCCAGACATCTGGAAAGGCTGGCTTTCATCGACGAGACATCGCTCAAGACGAACATGGCCAAGACCACCGGCTGGGCCCCGCGCGGGCAACGCCTGGTCGATCACGCGCCGTTCGGGCATTGGCGCACCCAGACCTTCATCGGTGCCCTGCGCCATGATCGCCTCGATGCCCCGTGGGTGATCGATGGCGCAATGAACGGCGAGTTGTTCGACCTCTATATCGAGACCCAGCTGGTGCCGACCTTGGGTCCGGGCGACGTGGTCATCCTCGACAACTTGTCGAGCCATAAGAGCCCCGGCGCAGCCAAGGCCATGCGAGATATCGGCGCGTGGTTCCTGTTCCTGCCGCCCTACAGTCCCGACCTCAACCCGATCGAGATGGCCTTCTCAAAGCTCAAGGTCCTGATCCGAAAGGCTGCAGCCCGAACCTACCATGAACTTTGGCAGGCTGTCGGTCATGTGTGCGACCTCTTCACCGACGAGGAATGCTACAACTTCTTCAAGGCCGCAGGATATAAAACCGATTAAACGCGACACGCTCTAGAACAAGCGTGCAGGATGTCAGAAGGGCAGCGCGGGACAGTTGAAAGGCCATATCGGTTCTCCTCAAGTTGTCTTTTAATCTAGCGCGCGGAGAATCGGCGTCCATTTTCCGCCTGCCGGTTATTTCAACATGGCGTCCCTGCACCGTTGCTGGAGAGATACGCGACAGGATTGGGGCTGGCGGTTTGAGCGCCAAGTACTATCTGAGGGGTTATACGGAGGCCCCAATGCCCGAATTGATCAAACTCTACATCCGCCAGTGTTTCATTGGCTTCGGAATTTCCATCCTGTTCGTCGGAATGCTCTATGCTTTCGACATCGCAAACCTGTGGAGCCTGGTGTCGACCTCCCAGGACGGTGTGTTGGTGACGGCAATGCTCGTCATTTCCAACGCGGTCGTGTTCTGCGGTGTCCAGTTCGCCATCGCTGTGATGCGCATGGCGGAACCGCATGACGACAAACGGGACGGCGGCACGCCTGCCCGACCGCACCCTCGGCTCCAGGCCAGTACGATCCCCGTCGTCCGCCGCCCGGACGGGCATGGCACCCGCCCGACGGAGCGCATCGCGTTCTGATCGAATAAAAGGGTAAGCGGCGGGACCACGCGTACCGGGGAGGCGTTTCATTCCCGAGGACCTGTATATACAGGTGGGCGCCAGGTAAGTGGACCAGGGTCCAAACAGAGCCAGCTCCCTCGGAATTGCTTAAGGCCACTGGAATTTAGCCCATGTCGAATACAGCAGTACCCGCCTGCTTGCGCATATAGGCCCCGTGCCCTGTCCGAACAAGGGACAAAGCGTCTGGACAGATGTTCACCCCTTGTTCATATTCGAGCCATGACTGATCTGCTGCAACCGGGGCAACGGCTGGCGCGGGGCGTGTGCCGCCATCTGCGCAGTCTGGATTTCGCCTGTGTCGAGGAATTCACCCCGGACCGGGGCTTGCGCGTCGATGTGATGGCGTTGGGCCCCAAGGGCGAGCTCTGGGTGGTCGAGTGCAAATCCAGCCGGGCCGATTTCACATCCGACAGTAAATGGCAGGGCTATCTCGACTGGTGCGACCGGTATTTCTGGGCCGTGGACAGTGCCTTTCCCTGCGACCTGCTGCCCGAGAATACTGGCCTGATCCTGGCCGATGCCTATGATGCCGAAATCCAGCGGATGCCGGATCTCCACAAGCTGCCCGCTGCGCGTCGTCGGGCCCTGACACAGCGCTTCGCCCGGGCCGCTGCCTTGAGGCTTCAGGCCACGCGCGACCCGGAGATGACGCTGGCTTGACCGGCTTGCCGCCTCGGCCCCCGCGGTCTACCACGGGAAAAAACGGGAGCGGATCATGCCTGAACCAAGCTATCTCGACACCGCACGGGGCCGCCGCCTCGCGTATCACCGGACCGAAGGCATCGGGCCCTTGGTGGTGTTTCTCGGCGGGCTGAAATCGGACATGGAGGGGGCGAAAGCACTCCATCTCGAAGCCTGGGCGCAGGGCAGGGGACGCAATTTCCTGCGCTTCGACTATTCCGGCCATGGCCAAAGCAGCGGCGCGTTCGAGGACGGCTCCGTCGGGGAATGGGCGGAGGACGCAGCGGACATGCTTGCGGCCATGCCCGACGACCGGTTGGTTCTGGTGGGGTCCTCCATGGGCGGATGGGTGTCGCTGCTCATGGCGCGCGGGCTTGGGGCCCGGGTCGCAGGGCTTGTGACCATCGCCGCGGCCCCTGATTTCACCGAAGACGACTGGTGGGGCGGCATGACCGAGACCGAGAAGGCCGAAATGGCGCGACTGGGCCGGATCGAACGCCCCTCGGACTATGACGACAGCCCCTACATCATCACTCGCAAGTTCATCGAGGATGGCCGCCGCAACCTCGTGTTGCGCGACCCACTGCCCTTGTCCATGCCGGTCCGGTTCCTCCATGGCACCGGCGATACGACCGTGCCCACGGCCCTCGCCTTGCGGTTGTTGGAGCACGCCGAGGGTCCGGACATGCGGCTGACCCTTGTGGACGGGGCCGATCACCGCTTCTCCGACGAGACCTGTCTCGCGCTGATCACAGACACCGTTGAAGAGGTGCTTGTCCGCATCCCTTAGCATAGCAATTTTGCAATCGTATGCATTTTGACTTGAGGCACCGCGCCAAAACCTTATCCTCAGGTTAACACCGCAGGTCTGGAGGGGATATGGCCGAGTATCTGAAGCGAGGAAAATCCGAAACCGAGCGCGCCGAGGACGACGCGCGCACGCAGGCGACCGTGACGGGCATCCTGCAAGACATCTCGACCCGCGGGGATGCCGCCGTGCGGGATCTGAGCGAGAAGTTCGACGGTTATACGCCACAGGCCTTCCGGCTGTCGCCCTCCGAAATCGAAGCAGCGATGCAGAAGGTCACCACCCGCGAGATGGGCGATATCCGGTTCGCCCAGGATCAAATCCGCAACTTCGCGCAAGTCCAGCGCGCCAGCATGACTGATGTGGAGGTTGAAACCATTCCCGGTGTGATCCTGGGCCACAAGAACATCCCCGTGAACTCCGTGGGGTGTTATGTGCCCGGGGGCAAGTTCCCCATGGTGGCCAGCGCCCATATGTCGGTGATCACCGCCAAGGTGGCTGGGGTGAAGCGCGTGGTCGCCTCCGCACCGCCCGTGAAGGGCGCGCCGCACCCGGCCATCGTGGCGGCCATGCATGAGGGCGGGGCGGACGAGATCCTCGTGCTCGGCGGGGTGCAGGCCGTCGGGGCCATGGCTCTCGGAACCGAGAGCATTGCGCCCGTGGACATGCTCGTGGGGCCGGGCAATGCCTTTGTCGCCGAAGCCAAGCGGCAGCTTTTCGGGCGCGTGGGAATTGATCTGTTTGCCGGGCCGACCGAGACATGCGTGATCGCCGACGACACCGTGGATGGGGAAATGGTGGCGACCGACCTGCTTGGCCAGGCGGAGCATGGCTACAACTCTCCTGCCGTTCTGATCACCTGCTCGCGTAAACTGGCCGAGGATACGCTCTCCGAGATTGACCGCCTTCTGGCCATCCTGCCCACCGCCGAGACTGCGCGTGTCAGCTGGGAAGACTACGGCGAGGTGATCCTTTGTACCGACTATGACGAGATGCTGCGCGTCGCGGACGACGTTGCGTCGGAACATGTGCAGGTCATGACGGACCGGGATGACTGGTTCCTCGATAACATGACCAACTATGGCGCGCTCTTCCTCGGCCCGCGCACCAACGTGGCCAATGGCGACAAGGTGATCGGTACCAACCATACCCTGCCGACGAAGAAGGCCGGGCGGTATACCGGGGGGCTTTGGGTCGGCAAGTTCCTCAAGACCCATAGCTACCAGAAGGTGCTGACCGACGAGGCGGCGAAGCTCGTGGGCGAGTATGGCTCGCGGTTGTGCATGCTGGAAGGCTTCGTCGGTCATGCGGAACAATGCAATGTCAGGGTGCGCCGCTACGGCGGGATCAACGTGCCCTATGGCGAGGGCGCGCCCTACCGTGACGCCGCCGAATAGGGCCGACGCGCCGCGGGCAGCCCGGGCGTTGCTCGCGCCGCTTCGGGCGGCGCTTTACCATGATCTGGGCGGGGCTGCCGGGTCCGGGACTACCGTGTTCGCCCCGCAGGCACGTATCCGCCTGTGTCACCCATTCGGCGATGTCACCGGCTGGCAGGGGCTTTGGCAAACCGCGCTCGGCCCTTTGGCCTCTGCCATGCCTGATGGCGAACGGCGCGACCAGATCGTCCTCGCCGGACAGGACCATGACGGCGCGCTCTGGCTCGGCTGTGCGGGGCTCTATCTCGGGACGTTCATCGCTCCGTTACTGGGTATCCCTCCGACCCGGCGCGTGGTCCACATGCGCTACCACGAGTTTTTCCGCATTGCGGAGGGGCAGGTGGTCGAGATGCAGGCGGTCTGGGACCTGCCGGAGATGATGATGCAAGCCGGGGTCTGGCCGCTCTCGCCCAGCCTCGGGCGGGAATGGTGCGTACCGAGCCCCGCTCCGGGCGACGGGCTCGGGCCTCACACGGGCGACGGAGCGCAGGCGTGCGCCCATGTCGTCGCCATGCTCGCTGCGATGATCCGCCACCCGCAAGAAGGCGGCCCGGAAGTGATGGAGTTGGACCGTTTCTGGCACCCCAGGATGATGTGGTACGGCCCGGCCGGTATCGGCACCGGGCGCGGGATCGACGGGTTTCGCCGTCACCACCAGATCCCGTTTCTCAAGGCAATGCCCGACCGGGGCCAGCAGCCGGAAAAGACAACCTCCCATTTCTTTGCCGAGGGCGCCTATGTGGGCGTGACCGGCTGGCCGAACATGGCCCAGACCCTGACCGGGGACGGCTGGCTCGGCATTGCGCCTGCCGGGCAGGAGGTCACCTTGCGCTCGCTGGATTTCTGGCGGCTGGAGGAAGGGCTGATCCGCGAAAACTGGGTGCTCGTGGATCTTCTGGATCTTTATGCGCAGATCGGTGTGGATGTGCTCGCGCGCATGGCCGAACTGCGCGATTGAGCGGAGTAATCGGATGCGCAAACCTCGCAGCTACACCGCCCTCGAGGATTTGGGCCGGATCAGACTTAGCAGATATTTTGCCTTTCGAGACTTTCTTGGCTCGGAAATTGGCAATTTCCATCAAATATCCAGTATTCCTGATGATCCCGACCTTGCGGTCAAGGCCGGGCAGGCGCTGGCGGAAAACCTGCTCGATCCACTGGTCGAAACCTTCGGGCCGATCGACATCCGCTCCGCTTATCGCGCGCCGAACCTGAACCATTTCGGGGCGACGCAGGTCAAGCCGCAGAAATGCGCCGCCAACCCCAAGAATTACGCTGGTCATATCTGGGACCGGCGCGACGTGACGGGGCGGATGGGCGCCTGTGCGTCCGTCTCGATCCCGTGGTTCGCGCGGCGCTATGCCGAGGGGCGGGATTGGCGCGACCTGGCCTGGTGGCTCTGGGATCACCTCGACTTTCACGAGGTCTATTTTTTCCCCAACACCGCCGCTTTCAACCTGACCTGGCGGGAGGCCCCGCGCAAACGCATCCTGTCGTACATCCGTCCAAAGGGGCTTCTGGCGTCGCCGGACCACCCTTCGCCGCGTGATCGGGCTGCGCACTACGCGGACTTCCCCGCTTTTCGGGGCATCGAATATCCGCGTTGACCCCTCGACAGGCTGGCGGGCGCAGGGTAGCACTTGGGACTGCATAGGAATGCAAGCTCAGGTGGTCCCATGTTGCCCCGCACCCCTTCGTTTCGGCTGGACGGCCAGCGCGCCCTCGTCACGGGGGCATCGCGGGGCATCGGACTGGGGTGCGCTGTCGCTCTGGCCGAGGCCGGGGCCCATGTGGTGATGGCCGCGCGTGGACAGGCCGAGTTGGACGCCGCTGCCACGGAGATGCGCGCCGAGGGCTGGTCGGTGGAAACCGCCGTACTGGACATCGCGGACCTGGACGCGCAGGCCGAATTCTTCGGCGCACAGGCGCCCTTCGATTGCCTTGTGAATTCGGCAGGGCTGGCGCGCCATTCTCCGGCACTCGATACTCGCCCCGAGGATTTCGATGCGGTGATGTCTGTCAACCTCCGTGCAGCCTATTTCCTCGCCACCAACGCGGCCCGGACCATGCCCGACGGCGGCAGCATCGTGCAGATCAGCAGCCAGATGGGCCATGTGGGCGGGCTGGACCGCGCGGTCTACTGCGCCTCCAAGCACGGCGTCGAAGGCATGACCAAGGCCATGGCGCAGGAATTCGGCCCCCGCGGCATCCGCGTCAACAGTCTGTGTCCGACCTTCATTCGCACACCGCTGACCGAGGCGACCTTTGCCGACCCCGAAAAGCGCGCCTGGATCATGGGCAAGATCAAGCTGCCCCGCGTCGCCGAGATCGAGGACATCATGGGCGCGGTCGTGTTCCTGTGCTCCCCGGCCAGCGCGATGGTGACGGGAACCGGCCTTCTGGTCGATGGCGGCTGGACCAGCGGCTGAGGATGGCGCGGGACCGGGTCACATCGCTGGACGTCGCGCGGGTTGCGGGGGTCAGCCAGTCCGCGGTCAGCCGGGTCTTCACCCCCGGTGCATCCGTCTCGCCCAAAACCGCCAAGAAGGTCCGCGCCGCCGCCGAGGAGCTGGGCTACCGCCCGAACGTGCTTGCGCGGTCGCTCATCACGGGCCAGTCAAAGATCATCGGGCTGGTGGTCGCCTATCTCGACAACCAGTTCTACCCGGACGCGCTGGAACGCCTGTCCATGGCGCTGCAGGATCGTGGCTATCACATCCTCGTTTTCATGGCCTCCGGCACGGGCGCGCAGGTGGACCGGGTGATTGGCGAACTGCTGGATTACCAGGTCGACGGTATCATCACCGCTTCGGTCGGCATGTCGGACGAGTTGACCAAACGCTGCAACTCCGCCGGCATCCCCGTGGTGATGTTCAACCGCGGCCAGGATGATGCGCGCCTGTCTTCCGTCACCTCGGACAACTTCACCGGCGCGCGCGAGATCGCCCGCTTTCTCGCAGCGGGCGGGCACGAACGCATCGCCCATATCACCGGCTGGACCGGGTCGAGCACCGGACGCGACCGAAAGGCCGGGTTCCTCGCAGGGCTCGAGGATGCAGGCCTCGCCGCTCACGGTATCGTCGACGGGCACTACCGGCGGGCGGAGGCGCAAGCGGCTGCGCACGCGCTCTTTGCAGGCGCGGCACCACCGGACGCGATCTTCGTCGGCAATGACCACATGGCGTTTGCCGTGATGGACACCGTGCGCGGGGAGCTGGGCGTCAGGATCCCCGAGGATGTGTCCATCGTGGGCTACGATGATGTGCCGCTGGCGGATTGGGGCGCGTACCGGCTGACCACATGGCGGCAACCTTCGAACCGCATGGTGGCCGCGACAGTCGAGCTGCTGCTGGGGTTGATCGACGATGCGGACCGCGCGCCCGAAAAACTGGAAATCGCAGGGCGGCTGATCGTGCGCGACAGCGCGCGGGTGCCCGCGGATTGGAGTGAAAATGCAAGGGTTTGACCCGAAATTCCGGGATTTTCCCGACTACATCATCGGCATCACCAAGGAGATCTGGGAAGATCGCGGCATCGCGACCCTCCATCACTATTACGCGCCGGATATCGTCGTGCGGTCCCCGGCCTCGGTCGTTATCGGCAACCAGGGCGTGATCGCGGCCACCATGGCGACACTGGCGGAGTTTCCCGACCGCACCCTGCTGGGCGAGGATGTGATCTGGTCCGGAACGCCCGAGGAGGGGATGCTCAGCTCCCACCGCCTGTTGAGCACCGCCACCCATCTGGGCGACGGTGTTTACGGGGCGGCCACGGGAAAGCCGCTGGTCTACCGGATCATCGCGGATTGCCACGCGCGCAACAACCAGATTGATGACGAATGGCTGATCCGGGATCAGGGTGCCATCGTGCGCCAGATGGGGTGGGAGCCGAAAGCCTTCGCCGCCGATCAGATCGCGCGCGAAGGTGGTCCCGAGGTCTGTGTCAAACCCCTGACACCCGCGACCGACCGGGTGGGGCCCTACACCGGGCGCGGCAATGACAATGAATGGGGCGCGCGCTATGCCGATCTGCTCACGCGGATCATGGGCGCGGATATGGCCGCCATTCCAGAGGGTTATGACCGGGCCTGCCAGTTGGAGCATCCCGGGGGCCGCACCGGGCATTCCTTCGGCGCGGCGGATCGGTTCTGGATGGGGCTGCGGGCGTCCTTTCCGTCGGCCGAGTTCCGGATCGAGCACCAGATCGGGCGCGAGGACCCCCAGATGCCGCCGCGCGCGGCCCTGCGCTGGTCGCTCCACGGGCGTCACGATGGATGGGGCGCGTTCGGTCCCCCCACCGGGGCGGAGGTCTACATCCTGGGGCTCAGCCATGCGGAGTTCGGCAGCCTTGGTGCCGCCGCACCGCGCTTGCGCCGGGAACACGTGATCTATGACGAGACGGCGATCTGGAAGCAGATCCTGCTCGCGACCGGATGACGGGCATGGCGCGATCGCAGCTCGTTCTGGCCTGCCGTGGCGCGAGGCCTGTTCTGTGGGTCTCCCCGCCAAGGAGCCTTCCGTGACGTTCCCTCCAATTCTGTCCAGTCTCGCAGCTGCCGTGCTCACTTTGACCGGTACCGCGGTTTGCGCCGAGACCTGGAACTTGCGCAGCCATGATGACGGGTCCTTCTTTTTGCACAGCATGAGCGGCCCTGCGGGAAGCTTCGCTCTTGAATGCGGGGAAAAATCGGTGCGCGGCCTGTCACCATTGCAGACGGGCAATACCACACCGCGGGTCACCCGCGCCGACGCGCTCCGGATCGGTTTCGGCAGCGCAACCTTGGGTTTGCCGCGGTCCGAGGGCAGCCGCAGCGACGTGATGCTGGTGGTCGGCAGGGCGGGCTTCCAGTTGCCGGAGTTGATCTGGGACGAGCTTGACGGCTCCTGGGGGGCGGAGCTGTCGGCCACCGATCCCGCCTTCACCGAGATCGCGCAGGCGGAGGTATTCGGCATCTATACGGCGTCTGACGCGCAGATGCGGACGCTCTCGGCCGTCGGTTTCGGTTCGGTTCATGCCCGGCTGCTCCAGAGTTGCGCGGCGGGCTTTGCGGCCATCGGTCAGCCTTGGGTTGTCGGCTTGCCGGAGCCGGCAGCCCCTTGGCAGGCCAATGGAACGGAGGCGCGTGCCCGCACGGCCCTGACCGAAGGCTGCAATGGGGCGTTCGATCTGGAACCATCTGCGCTCCTGCGCGGCCAGATCGACGGGGACGGGATCGAGGATGTGGTGCTGGACTGGGGAAGCGTGACCTGCCGCTCCGGTCCGGCGCGCCCGTTCTGTGGCGCCGCCATGTGTTCGGTGGATGTGTTCCTGAGCGCCCGGAGCGGAGCGCCCGAGACCCTGTTGGCGCTCGGGGTGCGGCTGCAACCGCTGTCGAACGGGCTACAAGGGGTTGCGACGGGCGGGTCACTCGCCATGTGCCAGGACCGCGGCGGCGGATCGTGTGAATTCCTGTGGTACTGGACCGGCACCGGTCTGGAGGAGCTGCGCTAGCCGCACCTGACCACCACCGAAGCGATACCGGACTACACCTTGAGGGAGAGACAGATGACAGCCATTCGCACAACCCATGTGGGGAGCTTGCCGCGCAGTCAGGAGGTCGTCGATTTCATCTTCGCCCGCGAGCAGGGCGCAGAATATGACACCGATGCCTTCGCGGCGGCGATGACGCGGGGATGTGAGGAAACCGTCGCCAAGCAGGTCAAGGCAGGGATCGACGTGGTCAGCGATGGCGAGACCTCGAAGATCAGCTATGCCACCTATGTCAAGGACCGCTACACGGGCTTTGCCGGGGACAGCAAGCGCAACGCCCCCGCGGATCTCAAGATGTTCCCGGCCTTTCTCGAACGGCTCAAGGACGAAGGCGGCACGCCCACCTATGCCCGGCCCATGTGCGTGGGCGAAGTGCGTTCCAAGGGGCAGGGGGAGCTGCAGACCGACATCGCCAACCTCAAGGCCGCGATGGCGGCCCATGGCGCATCCGAGGGCTTCATGAATGCCGCCTCGCCCGGGGTCATCTCCCTGTTTCTGCAAAACGATTTTTATCCCACCCGGGACGCGTATCTTGCCGCGCTGGCCGACGCCATGGCCGAGGAATACCGCACCATCGTGGAGGCGGGGCTCTACCTGCAGCTTGACTGCCCGGACCTCGCGCTGTCGCGGCACATGCTTTTCAACGACTTGACCGATGATGAGTTCATCAAGATCGCCGGCGCCCATGTGGAGGCTCTGAACCACGCGCTTGCGGGGATCGACCCGGCCCGGGTGCGGGTGCATATCTGCTGGGGCAACTACGAGGGGCCCCATGTCTGCGATATCGACATGGACAAGGTCTTCGGCACGCTCATGGGGGTGTCGGCGCAGCAGCTTCTGTTCGAGACCTCCAACCCCCGCCATGCCCACGAATGGACGGTATTCCGGGACCGCAAGGCCGAGATCCCGGAGGACAAGATCCTCGTGCCCGGGGTCATCGACAGCACCACGAATTTCGTCGAACACCCGGAACTTGTCGCCCAGCGGATCGAACGCTTTGCCGGGATCGTCGGTGCGGACCGGGTGATCGCGGGATCGGATTGCGGCTTCGGGACCTTCGCCGGGTTCGGCGCGGTGGATCCGGACATCGCCTATGCCAAGCTCGCCGCCCTCAGTGATGGGGCGCGCCGAGCCTCCGCACGGTTGGGCTGACGCCTGGGTCCGAACACGAAAACGCCGCCCGGCGAGATCTGCGGGGCGGCGTTTTTCATTTCGGCTCCAAGGCGGCGAGCCGCAGGACGGGTCAGCTCGCGGCTCTCCCGGCATTCTTGTTCGCGGCTGTGGGCGCGACGTCGCTGTTGGCGTCGATGAATTCCAGCACCAGAGGACGGATGTTGTTCCGCCAGGACCGTCCCGCGAAGATCCCGTAATGGCCCGCACCCGGCTCCAGGTGGCTTGCCTTTTTCGACTGCGGCAGGCCGGTGCAGAGGTCCAACGCGGCGACACATTGGCCAGGGGCCGAGATGTCGTCGTCCATCCCCTCGACGGTTTTCACCGCGACGGTCGTGATCTTGCCGATATCCACATGCACGCCGTTGACCACGAATTCATTCTTCGCGATTTCGCGGTTCTTGAAGATCCGCTCCACGGTCGAAAGGTAGAATTCCGCAGTCATGTCCATTACGGCGAGATATTCGTCGTAGAACCGGTTATGCGCGTCGTGATCGGCGGCTTCTCCCTTGGCGGCCCGCACAACCTGGTCCGTGAAGGCCTTGGAGTGGCGTTCGGCATTCATCGACATGAAGGACGCCAGTTGCAGCAGCCCGGGATAGACCATCCGACCCACACCCGCGTATTTGAACCCGACCCGTTGCAGCATGGTCTGCTCCAACTGGCCCATGGTCACGCGGTTGCCGAAATCGGTCACCTCGGTCGGGGTGGCGTCCGGATCGATCGGCCCGCCGATCAGCGTCAGCGACCGCGGCTGGGCGTCCGGCTCTTCGGCGGCGAGATAGGCCGTCGCGGCCAATGTCAGTGGCGCGGGCTGGCAGACCGCGATGACATGGGTCTCCGGCCCCATCACCTTCATGAAATCCACGAGGTAGAGGGTATAATCCTCCACGTCGAACTTGCCTTGAGACACGGGGATGTCGCGCGCGTTGTGCCAATCGGTGATGTAGACTTCGCAATCGGGCAGCAGGCTCAGCACGGTGGAGCGCAACAGGGTCGCGTAATGCCCGGACATCGGCGCCACGAGCAGAACCTTGCGGCGTTTCTTCGGCCGACCGAGCACGTTGAACCGGATCAGGTCACCGAAGGGGCGGGCAACCACGATTTCCGTCTCGACCAGGTGATCGCGCCCATCCTCGGCCACGACGGAGCGTATGCCCCAGTCGGGTTTCGTGACCATGCGCGCAAAGGTGCGTTCCGTGACCTCACCCCAGCCTGCCAGTACCTTGAAAAAGGGGTTCGGAACCATGCCGGTCACCGGGTACGATGCCATGGCTTTCGCGGTCGCCCCCAGCCATTCATTGGTGTTTCGCGCGCTTTCCATAAGATCGTAGGTCACGAGGTACTTCACGACGTCTCCTTAACTTCCGGTCGCCCGGATCAATTCGTCGCTTTGCCCCCCCGTGCAGGCGACGATACTGTCAGGTTGCGGAACATACGGGGAAAGCGGTGGTATGACAACTGAGTCGGGCGGGCGGGAAGTCGCAGGATTAGAAATGGGTGAAAATCTCGAAAAACTGAATGCGAATGTTGCGAAAATGGAAGAGCTTTCGCAACGATTGGTCCGGGCCATCTCTCAGCGGGAGGCGCATGACCAGGGTCTTCAGGGGCCTGGAACCGACGTCTACATGAAGGCCGCGAGCGCTTATGTGGCCGAGGTGCTCAACAATCCGGCCAAGCTGATGGAGCACCAGGTCCAGTACTGGGGCAAGACGCTCAAGCATGTGGTCGAAGCGCAACAAATGCTGGCCAAGGGTCAGCTGAAGGCGCCCCGTGACGAACATGCGGGCGATCGCCGCTTCAAGAACCCGCTTTGGGATACCCACCCGTATTTCAACTTCGTCAAGCAACAATACCTGATTTCTGCGGAATCGATCGAGAAGGCGGTGGCCGATCTCGACAACCTGGAGCCCAACGACAAGAAGCGGGTGGAGTTCTTTTCCAAGCAGATCGTCGATCTGTTCTCGCCTGCGAATTTCCTGTCCACCAATCCCGATGCGCTCGAGAAAGCGGTGGAAACCAACGGCGAGTCCCTGGTGCGCGGGCTGGAGAATCTGGTGCGCGACATCGAATCCCATCAGGGCGAGCACCTCGTCACCCTGTCGGATCCGTCCGCCTTCACCGTGGGCGAAAACCTCGCCACGACGGAAGGCTCGGTCGTCTATCGCAACCGGATGATGGAATTGATCCAGTATGCGCCCAAGACCGAGACCGTCTGCAAGA
The DNA here is from genome assembly GCF_000018145.1 of Dinoroseobacter shibae DFL 12 = DSM 16493. Lineage (NCBI taxonomy): Bacteria > Pseudomonadati > Pseudomonadota > Alphaproteobacteria > Rhodobacterales > Roseobacteraceae > Dinoroseobacter > Dinoroseobacter shibae. Next base: position 2,356,533 of record NC_009952.1, on the reverse strand, counting down.
CGCCGCTGATCCTGTTCCCGCCCTGGATCAACAAGTTCTACATCCTCGACCTGAAGCCCAAGAACTCCCTGATCAACTGGATCGTCGAGCAGGGCTATACGCTTTTCGTGGTCAGCTGGGTCAACCCGGACGAAACCTATGCCGATGTCAGCCTCGATACCTATGTCGAGGAAGGCTACATGACCGCCATCGAGGAAGTGAAGAAGATCACCGGCGAGAAACAGGTCAATGCCGTGGGTTACTGCATCGCGGGCACGACTCTGACCTCGGTTCTGGCTCTGATGAACAAGCGCGGCGACAAGTCGGTGCGTTCGGCGACCTTCTTCACCACCATGACCGATTTCGAGGATGCGGGCGAGATGGCCGTGTTCCTCGATGACGATTTCGTCGACGGGATCGAACGCGAGGTCGCGAGCAAGGGCTACCTGCATTCGTTCTTCATGTCGCGGACCTTCTCCTACCTGCGGGCGAACGACCTGGTCTATGGCCCCGCGATCCGCAGCTACATGATGGGCGAGGCGCCGCCCGCCTTCGACCTTCTGCACTGGAACGGGGACAGCACGAACCTGCCCGGCAAGATGGTGGTGCAGTACCTGCGTGACCTGTGCCAGGGCAACAAGCTGGCCAAGGGCGAGTTCGAGCTGTGCGGCGAGGTGCTGTCGCTCAAGGACATGAAGACACCGGCTATGGCCATCGCTTGCGAGACCGACCACATCGCCCATTGGAAAGGCAGCTTCAACGGCTTCAAGCAGTTCGGCAGTCGCGACAAGACTTTCATCGTGTCGGAATCCGGGCATATCGCCGGCATCGTCAATCCGCCGAGCAAGATGAAATACGGCCACTATACCAATGACGGCCCGATGGAAGATCCCGAGACCTGGCTGGCCTCGGCCGAGTATCACGAGGGTTCCTGGTGGCCGCGCTGGTCGGAATGGCTCAAGCGCCGCTCCGGGGCGCAGGTCCCGGCCCGGCAACCGGGCGATGCGACTCACCCAGCCCTCGCTGCGGCGCCAGGTGAATACGTCGTTGCGCGCGTAGATGGTTGATATCAAAGGAAATAAAAAATACTGCAGCGCAGCAATTTAAACTTGAATTGCTGCGCTGCAGCGTCTATATCATTGGTCAGACGCACGAAACACCCGGCGGTCGGGTGCAAGCGCCCAGGAGATAGACCAATGGCTAAAGCCGAAGATTTCACCAAGTACATGTCCGACTTCATGGCATCGTTCCCGATGGACACCTCCGCCATGACCGACGCATTCAAGAATTCCGCCGCTCTGAGCGAGAAGCTGTCGAAAGTGGCTCTGGAAGCTGCCGACAAATCCACCGAGATCTCCACCAAGTGGACCAAAGAAACGATCTCGAAGCTGGGTGATGTCACTGCCGCCAAGACCGAGCCGACCGACTACACCAAGGCGATGACCGACTTCGCTTCCGCGCAGGCCGAGATGGCTTCCGAGAACATGGCGGCCTTCGCTGAAGTCGCCAAGAAGGTTCAGATGGAAACCGTCGAGCTGATGCTGGCTGCCGGCAAGGAAGTTCAGGAAGAGACCACTGCCGCCGTCAAGAAGGCGACCGCAGAGGCCACGACCGCTGCCAAGAAAGTTGCTGCTGCGAAGTAAGCACGACCAACAGAACACCAACCTCCTCCCAATCTGGTGTTCCGTTAGAGAGGGTGGGCTTCATGCTCACCCTCTTTTTTTGCCCATGCAGCGGGTGGGGCATAATGCTGCATCGCAGAATTTGTCTTTGGTTCAGAGCATAGCCTCCCTTAGACTGACCCTATCGCAATGCCCACGTCAGAAGGGCCGCATCCAAGGACACAGACCATGGCAAACAATGACGACTTCACGAAGTACATCACCGACATGCTCAGCGCGTACAAGATGGACAACTCCACCATGACCGACGCGTTCAAGAACAGTGCCGAGTTGGCCGACCGGATGTCCCAGGTGGCCCTCGAAGCAGCAGAGCGCGCCAACGATGTCTCGGCCCAATGGGCCAAAGACACCCTGTCGAAGATGGGCGATGTCTCGGCCTCCAAGGACGCGCCGGCAGACTATACCAAGGCGATGTCCGATTTCGCAGCCGCGCAGGCAGAGATGTCCGCCGAAATGATGTCCGCCTATGCGGAGATCGCCAAGAAGGTGCAGATGGAAACCGTCGAATTGCTGATGTCCGCCACACAGGACATGCAGGCCAACGTGAGCGCGGCCCAGCCCGGCGCCAAGAAGGCCGCACCGCGCAAGCGCAAGTAACACCGCACCCTCCTGTGCCCCGGGTATGCGTTCGGGCGGGCCCTGTGCCCGCCCATTTTCATGCGCGGGTTTCTCTTTCTTTTTCTGCACACGTGCCCTAAAGTTTTCTGCACCGCCAAAACAAGGAGGGGGTTGTGGCAGAAACCGGAAAACCGTTGTTGATCAAACGGTACGCGAGCCGACGTCTCTACAACACGGAAACGAGTGACTATGTCACGCTGGAGGATATCGCGAAGTTCATTCGCGAAGGCCGCGAGGTGCAGATCGTCGATCTTAAGAGCGGCGACAACCTCACCCGTCAATATCTCCTTCAAATCATTGCAGAACATGAGAGCCGTGGCGAGAATGTCCTGCCAATCTCGGTGTTGACCGACCTGGTGCGGAGCTATGCGGGGCAATCCACCTCCGTGGTGCCCCAGTTCCTCGCGGCGTCCTTCGAGATGCTGCGCGACAGTCAGGAGAAGATGATCAACAACCTCGGGGGCATGCCCAATCCCATGGTCGCCGTGCCGGGTTTCGAGCAGATGCAGAAACAGCAGAAAGCGTTTCTCGAAACAATGATGGGCGGGTGGACACCTTCCAGCACCATGCCGACCGAGGAGGCGAGCGAAAAGCCCGAGGACTCCACAGCCGATATCGACGATATAAAGCGGCAATTGGCCGACCTGCAGAAGAAGCTTTCCGGACTGAACTAGGCATGATCCGAAAGTGGTCCGGCCGCCGCGCCGTGCCCGCGCGGGATGGTGTCGACCTTGGCGCATAGTGGCAAATTCACGCTTTGGGGTGTCGAGGTGTTCCTCGCCACCGCGGAGGAACGTGCGATCTCTGCGGCAGCACGCCGTCTGGGCGTGAGTATCTCGGCGGTCTCACAGCAGCTCACGAACCTCGAGGCCGCACTGGGAGTGGACCTTCTGGACCGTTCCGCGCGGCCCATGGCCCTGACACCGGCGGGGCGGCTGTTCCGTGCCCGGGCCCAGGCCATTCTCAACGAGGCCGAGCTCGCCCGGATGGAACTGGCCCGAACCGGCAGAGGGGCGGTGCCCCGAATCCGGCTGGGGGTGATCGAGGATTTCGATGCCACCGTGACCCCGGGTGTCCTGCTCGACCTGGTCGCGCAGTTGCCGCGCAGCCGCATCCGCCTCGAAAGCGGCGCGAGCCATCGGTTGCTCGACCTGCTGGACAGTCGCGGGCTGGATATGGTCGTCGCCACCGAAGTGGCCGCGCCGCCCCCCTGGATGGATGTGCATCCGATCCTGCGCGACCCTTTCGTGCGGGTGCTACCGAAATCCGCAGGGCCGCAGATCGAGTACATCAAGTACACCAGCCGCCATGTCATGGGCCAACAGATCGAGGCGCATCTCGCCCGCCACGGTCAGCCGTCCGATGCCCGGTTCGAACTCGACAGCTACGCGGCGATCCTCGCGATGGTGGCGGAGGGGCGCGGCTGGACCATCCTGACCCCGCTCGGGGTAGCCTCGGCGCAGCGCTTCCTCGGGCAGGTCGATCTGGAACCCCTCGACACCCCGCCGCTGGCCCGCACCATTTCCGTCATGACACGGCAGGATGTCCTGCTCGACATGCCGGAACGCGTGGCCGAGACCCTGCGCGCGCGCGTCGCCGCGGCGGTGGTCGATCCGCTGCTGGCGCGCTGGACTTGGTTGCGGGGCCAGCTCGAGATGCTCTAGGCGCTCAGCCGCTGGGGCTCCTTCACCGCGAAAATCCCCTCCCGCAGGATCGCAATGATCGTATTCAGCTCGTCCGGGGTCAGCCGTGCGGGCAGGCGCAGATCGCAGGCCCGCATCAGCATCTCGCGCGTCTTGGGCAACTCCGGCTGATCCCGCAGGAATTGCCAGTTCCAATAGGCCCGTGCATTGTCGGCGCTCATCCCGAACACCTGCACCGACAGGCCATGGGTCTGCGTCGCCGCGCAGAACGCCCGGACCTCTGCGTCGCTCAAACCCACAAGGTTGAACTGGATCGAATCCGGCGCGCGGGCTTCTCCGGGCAGGGGGCTGGGCACCTGCATCCAGGGCAGCGCGTTCAGGGCGGCGGCGACATAGTCGTGATTGGCGCGCCCGTCCCGCACCCGGCGCGGGATTTCCGCCAATTGCGACCGGATGATCGACGCCGACAGGTTGCCCAGCCGCGTGTTGTAAAGCGGCAGCTGGTTCTGCCACCGCGCGCAGGCCGAGCCGATGCCCGGGTGTTTCTTCCACGCATGCTCATAGGCGCCGGACATGATGATCGCCCGCGCGGCCAGATCCGCATCGTCGGTGATCAGGATCCCCCCTTCGCCCGCATTCACCAGCTTGTAGGACTGGAACGAGAAACAGCCGATCCGCCCGATCGTTCCGATCTTGCGCCCCTTCCACACCGTGCCCAGGGAATGGGCCGCGTCCTCGATCACGGGGATGCCGCGCGCATCGGCCAGCGCCATGATCGCGTCCATGTCCGATGTGTGCCCGCGCATGTGACTGATCAGGATACAAGCGATGTCTTCGGTCAGCTTGGCCGCGAAATCCTCCAGGTCGATCCGGTAATCGGCGCCCACCTCGACCAGCACCGGTGTGCAGTCCGCATGCACCACCGCCGAGGGCACCGCCGCGAAGGTGAAGGCCGGGATCAGCACCTTGGCCCCGCGCGGCAGGTCCAGCGCCTTCAAAGACAGGAACAGCGCCGCCGAACAGGATGCCACCGCCACGGCATAACGGCTTCCCATCATCTCGGAGAATTCCTGTTCCAGCAGGGAGACAGGCGCATTCTCCGGCGCGGTATAGCGGAACAGATCACCCGATTGCAGCAACCCGTCGATCTCGGCACGGGCCGCGGCAGGGATCGGCTCGGCATCATAGGTGTTCGGGGCGATAAGGGTCATGTTGCGCCTTTCCTGAAAAGTCATTTCAGGAAATCTACAGGTTTCGCCACGTGGTTTCCAGACAATCCTGCGTCAGAACGGCAGGCGATCCCGCAGGCCGGCAAGGCTCATCGCGCCCAAGAGCAGCGGCGCGCGTAGGGCCGCGCCGCCGGGGAAGGGCGCATGGGGCAGGGCGGCAAGCTGGTTGAACCGCTCCGGCTCCCCCGCGGCGGCCTCCGCCATCGCCTTGCCGAAGAGCAGCGACAGCGCCACGCCATGGCCCGAATACCCGCCTGCCGAAAATACCCGGGGCGAGACCTTGCGCGCAAACGGCAGGCGGCTGCGGGTGATCGCGAGCGTTCCGCCCCAGGCGTAATCGATCCCGATCCCGCGCAACTGCGGGAAGATCCGCTCGAGCGGCCCGCGCACCTTGCCGGCAATATCCGGCGTGAACCGGTAGCGATAGCTTTCGCCGCCCCCGAACAGGAGCCGCCCGTCCGGCGCGCGGCGGAAATAGTTGACCACGAACTTGTTGTCGGCGACCGCATGCCCCTCGGGCAGGATCGCATCCGCGTCCGGGCCGAGCGGTTCGGTCGCGACCATGTAGGAGTTGATCGGCATGACATGAGCTGCGGTCGCGCTGTCCAGGCCGCCGATATACCCGTTCCCGGCGAGGATGACCTGCTCGGCCGCGATGGTGGCCGCGTCCGTGGTCACGACCACATGGGGGCCTGCATCCGCGACGCTGCGTACCTGGGAGCCTTCGAAGATCTGCGCCCCCGCGACCTGCGCCAGATCGGCAAGCCCCAGAACCAGCTTGAGCGGGTTCAGGTGCGCCGCCCCGGCGTCGAGCACACCGCCCGCGTAAACCGCGCTGCCCACCAACGCGGCGATCCGGTCCCGGTCCAGTGGCGTGACCCCGTCATATCCCACTGCCGCCTGCACATGGGCGGCCTCCGCGTGATACCCGGCCACGTCTCCGGCGCGGTCCGTGGCATAGATCACCCCGGCTCGCAGATCACAGTCGAGGCCTCGCGCGACCAATTCATCGACCAGCTTCCGCGCTTCGCGAGCCAGCGCCCACTGGGCGTGGGCGGTCTCGCGGCCATAGCGCGCCTCCAGCGTGCTCAGATCCAGCCGGGGACCGGAGGCGACCTGCCCCCCGTTGCGCCCCGACGCGCCGAACCCGACCCTCTGGGCTTCGAGGACCACCACGTCATAGCCGCGCTCGGCCAGGTGCAGGGCCGCCGACAGCCCGGTATATCCGCCCCCCACGATGCAGACATCCGTATGGATCGGCCCCTGTGCCGCCGGCAGGGCGGGGCGCGCGGGCACCGTGCTGGCGTAGTAGCTCGGCGGGTAGGCCCCGTCCCGATCATTGGCGCGCAGCAGGTCCATTCACACGTTCAGAAGCAGATGCTCCCGCTCCCAGGGTGAGATCACTTGCAGGAACTCGGTGTATTCGTGGCGCTTGACGATCTCGTAGACCCGGCAGAATTCCGGCCCGAGAATATCGTGCACCGCGGTCGCCTCGGAAAACAGGTCCAGCGCCGCGCCAAGCTCCGGGGCGAGGTCCTCGGACCCGGAATAGGCATCGCCCACATATTGCGGCTTCGGCGGTTTCTCGGCCAGCAGGCCGAGATAGCCGCAGGCCAGCGAAGCCGCGATGCCCAGGTACGGGTTGCAATCCATCCCTGCCAGACGGTTCTCCACCCGCCGCGCGGCCGGGTTGGCCACCGGCACCCGCAGACCCGCCGTGCGGTTGTCCCGCGCCCATTCTAGATTGATGGGGGCGGCATTCTCCGGGACATACCGCCGGTAGCTGTTCACATAAGGCGCATAGAGCGGGACCACATCGCCCAGATGGCTCTGCAACCCGGCGATGAAATGCTGAAAGGCGGGGGTCTCGGTGCCGTCCGGCGCGGTGAAGATGTTCTCCCCCGTGGCGATGTCGGTCACCGAATGGTGGATATGCATGGCCGAGCCCGGCTCGTCCTGGATCGGCTTGGCCATGAAGGTGGCGAAACAGTCATGCCGCAGCGCCGCCTCCCGGATCAGCCGTTTGAAATAGAACACCTCGTCGGCCAGCTTCAGCGGATCGCCATGGCGCAGGTTGATCTCGATCTGGCCGGCGCCGCCCTCCTGGGTGATGCCGTCGATCTCCAGCCCCTGAGCCTCGGCGAAATCGTAGATATCGTCGATCACCGGGCCGTACTCGTCCACCGCGGACATGGAATAGGCCTGCCGGGCCGCCGCGCGCCGCCCGGTGCGCCCCATGGGCGGCTGGATCGCGATGGCCGGATCGATGTTGCGCGCCGTGAGGTAGAATTCCATCTCCGGCGCGACCACGGGTTTCCAGCCCCGCGCCTTGTAGAGTGCGATCACCCGCTTGAGCACGTTGCGCGGGGCCACCGGCATGGGCGCGCCGGACTGATCCTCGATGTCGTGGATGATCTGCAAGGTCCAGTCGGCGGTCCAGGGCGCCGGGGTCGCGGTGCTGAAATCGGGTTTCAGCACCATGTCGGGCTCGGTGAACCCGTCGAGCGCCGCCTCCGCCCAGCCGCCGGTAATGGTCTGGAAAAAGATCGAATTGGGCAGATAGAACGACATCTGCCGCGCGAACTTGGCCGCGGGCATGGCCTTGCCGCGGGCCACGCCCGCAAGGTCGGCCACGATGCATTCCACCTCGTCGAGGCGCCGCCCTTCGAGGTAGGCGCGGGCGGGTTCGGGCACGCTGGCGAGCATCCGCTCAAGCGGCGTTTCGGCCATGTTTGGGGGTCCTGTCCATGAGGAAAAAGGCGGCGATGGCCTTGGCGATCGCCATGTTGTCGATCGGTTGATCGAGTTGGAGGGCCGCGGTGTCCAGCTGGCTGGCGGGCACGTTGTCGACTGCACGCTGGGAGGTCAGAAGGGCCGACAGAACCTCGGGCGTGAACTCGGGATGCGGCTGCACGCTCCAGGCCCGGGTGCCATAGATCAGCCCGGCATGTTTGCAGAATGCGTTCGACATGAAGGTCTGCGCATCGGCCGGCGGCTCGGTCACCTGGTCGCGGTGCCAGGCATTGAGATGCAGCGCGCCCATATCCTCGGCGTAATAACTCTGCCGCCCGACCGCCCATCCGCCCGCAAAGGGCAAGACCTCGCCGCCGAGGGCCTTTGCGAGGATCTGATGGCCGAAGCAGATGCCGACCATCGGCACATGGGCGACATAGGCGGCGCGGATGAACTGCTCCAGCTTCGGGATGAAGTCATGCGCCTCGTAGGCCCCGTGGCGGGAGCCCGAGATCAGCCACCCCTCCTGCGCGTCCGGTCCGGGCGGAAACTCGAGGTTTTCGACGTCATAGGTGGTGAAGGTGAACCCGTGCCCGGTCAGAAGCGTGGGATACAACCGTTCATACCCGCCGTGCTGCTCACGCACCTCGTCGGGCGGCTGTCCACATTGGAGAATGCCGATGTCCATCTTGGCTCAGTTGTTTCCCACCTTCAGCCTAGCCTCAATTTTTCCGATCCCGCAAGCGTGTCCTGCGGTCAACGGACCAATTGTGGGCGCAGGCGCAGTTTCGGCCGCACATGGGGCGCGAGATGGCGGTTGAGCCGACGGTTGATCAGGCTGAACACGAAGATCACCGCCAGTGTCAGCAGGATGAAATAGAACGCCACGATGGGGTAGGGGATGAACGGGTTGAAGGTCTTGTCCGCGAAATACTGCGCGTAATATAGCGCATCGCCGCGCTGCTGAAACGCGGGAAAGCCCGCGAAAAACACCAGCGTCGTGGCATGGAACAGGAAGATCGCCTCGTTGGTATAGGACGGCCAGGCCAGCCGCAGCATGGTGGGCCAGGTCACCCGGCGGAACTTCGTCCACCCGGCCAGCCCGTAGGCATCCGCCGCCTCCAGATCGCCCTTGGGCACCGAGCGCAGCGCGCCGTAGAAAATCTCGCCCGCATAGGCAGAGGTGTTCAGAAACAGCACCACCAGCGCCCCCGCCCAGGCCGAGGTGAACGGGTCGAAGGCGGGCGAGACCGCCTTGAGCTGGATGAACAGGAAATAGGCGAGGAAGAACTGGATGAAGAGCGGCGAGCCCCGGAACACGAAGATGAACCAGTCCGCGGGCACCCGCAGCACCGCGCGGTCCGACGCCTTTCCCAAGGCCACCGCCGTGGCGAGGAAAAATCCGAACAGCAACGCGAAAGCCCCGAAATACACGTTCCAGATCAGGCCCGACCCGATCAGGGTGAACTGCTCGCACAGGGTGAAATCCGACCGCGGCAGCAGCCGCTCGCCATGGCCGATCGACCGCAGCGCATAGTCCTGAACCGTCTGCCAGCAGCTCATGTCGCCGGCGCCTTGCGCTGGGCTTCCCCGGCCATGGTGGCTTGACCGTGGCTCAGCCGCTGCATCAGACGCGCAAAGATGCGTTCGGACACCGAGGTCAGGGCGAGGTAGAACACCAGCAGACCCAGGAAATACCACAGCCGCCAGTCGCCATGGGGATAATCCGAGAACCGCGCGCTCTGCACCCCGCCGAGCTCCCGCGCCCAATAGACGATGTCCTCGATCCCCAACAGGAACAGAAGCGGCGTCGCCTTCACCAGGATCTGCCACAGGTTGGACAGGCCCGGCAGTGCATAGACCCACATCTGCGGCACCAGGATCCGCCAGAACGCCTGCCGCCGGGTCATGCCATAGGCCTCGGCCGTCTCGATCTGTGCCCGCGGCACCGCGGTCATCGCGCCGTAAAGGACGTTCGCCGCGAAGGCCCCGAACACCACCGCAAAGGCGATCACCGCCAAGGTGAAGCCATAGGTCTCATGCACCCATTGCGGGCTCGTGGACAAAGGCAGCTTGGCCTCGGCGCAGACCACGAAATCGTTGCCCTGCCGGACGGCCTGCGTCCAGTCGGGGCATTTCCAATGGTGACGCAGGTATTCGAGCCCCTGGTCCAGCGCGATGGGCACGAAGAGGAAGAAGGCGATGTCCGGGATGCCCCGCACCATCGAGGTATAGCCCTTGCCGAGCCAGCGCAGCGGCGCAATCTGGGACCGCGCCGCGATCGCCCCGCCGAACCCCAGAAAGAGCGCGGCAGGCGCCGTCACCACCAGAAGCAGCATCACCGTCCCGAAACTGCCGTAAAAAGCCATGTGCTTGCCCGTGGTCAGGTAACACGACAGCCAGGTCAGGCCGGACAGCGTCGATGGATCTGCGCAAAAGGCGAACATCTGGGAAAAAGGCGTCCTTCAAATACGGCCGGAGGCGGGCAGAGACCCGGCGCACCGGGTCCCGCCACGTCAGTTCAGAACAGGGCCGAGCCCGGCAGCCATTTCGCGATCAGCGCGTTGAGCGAGCCGTCGTCCTTCATGGACTGGATCGCCGCGTCGAACTTGGCGCGCAGCTCCGGGTCGCTCTCGCGCAGGCCCATGCCGATGCCACCGCCGAGCAGCACATCTTCGCCCACGAACACCAGGTCCGCGTTCTCGGTCACGAAGGGTTCGAGGAACGCCTTGTCCGCCAGCACTGCGTCGGCTTCGCCGTTGCGCACCGCTGCCACTGTCTCGTCCGGTGAGGCGAACTCGATCAGGGTCGCGCCGGTGCTGGCGATATGGCTCGCCTGGATCGTGCCGGTCTGGGCCGCGATCACGCCGCCCTCCAGGTCCACGTCTTCCGACAGCCCCATGAAGGCCGAGGGGTCGGGCTGCGTGTAGTTCTGGGTGAAGTCGATGACCTCGTCGCGCTCGTCGGTGATCGACATGCCCGCGATGATCGTGTCGTAGTTCCCCGACACCAGGTTCGGGATGATCGAATCCCAGTCATTGGTGACCCATTCGCAGGTCAGCTCGGCGCGTGCGCACAACTCGTCGCCCAGCTCGCGTTCGAACCCGTCGACCTCGCCCGCGTCGTTGAGGAAGTTGTACGGAGGATAGGCGCCCTCGGTGCCCATGCGGACCGTTGTTCCGTCGCTCGCGGCAAAGGCGGCGCCAGCCATCAGCGTGGCCAGGGCGGTGCCGAAGATCAGTGTTTTCATGTGGTGTGTCTCCCCAAAAAAGACGTAGTGATTGATTGTCATGCTGGCGCTGTTGCGCTCAGAAACTGTTTAAGACGCGCCGATTTTGGCTGTCCGAACAGAATATCGGGCGGGCCCTCTTCCTCGATCAGGCCCTGGTGGAGGAATACAACGTGATCGGAGACATCGGCCGCAAGCCGCATGTCATGGGTCACGATCAGCATGGTGCGTCCCTCGGCGGCGAGGTCCTTGATGACCTTCACCACCTCCTGCTCCAGTTCGGGGTCGAGCGCCGAGGTCGGCTCGTCGAACAGCAGCGCCTTGGGCTCCATCGCCAGGCCACGGGCAATGGCCGCGCGCTGCTGCTGGCCGCCCGAAAGCTGCGCGGGATAGGCATCGCACTTGTCGCCGATCCCCACCTTGTCGAGCAGGGCGCGCGCCCGCGCCTCGACCTCTTTGGGCGGCTCGCCCAGCACCGTCACCGGCGCTTCCATCACGTTTTCAAGGATCGTCATATGGGCCCAGAGGTTGAATTGCTGGAACACCATGGACAGGTTCGTCCGGATCCGGATCACCTGTTTCTTGTCCGCAGGCCGGCGGTCCAGACCGCTGCCGGTCCAGGTGACCGGCTCTCCGCAGAACAACACGTCGCCCCGCTGGCTGTCCTCCAGCAGGTTGCAGCACCGCAACAAGGTGGACTTGCCCGACCCCGAGGAGCCGATCAGGGACACGACATCCCCCCGCTCGGCACGTATGCTGACCCCCTTCAACACCTCCAGGGCGCCATAGGCCTTGTGCAAATCCCTTATCTCGATCACCGGAACGGTTGGCTCTGTCACGGTCTGCGCTCTCTGCTGGTCATCGCAAAGTAGGAGCCAGTTTGACCGGGATTGCAATGGGGCGGCGGGATTGGCGCTAGGAAACCCGGTGATTTTCTGACCAGTTGCCCGGGTCAAGGGCGATGCGGGCCCGCTGCTGTAGGGGCCGAAGCAGCCTGCAAGGCTCAGGCGCCGGCTTCGACCCGCTGCCGGGCCAATGCACTGTCGCGATCGTTCACGCCCAGCAGGTTCGCCGTGAGCCGCAGGAGCGAATCCTCCTCCGGGTCGCGCACCCCGTCCGCCAGAACCACGCCCCACAGGGCTTCGATCACCGCGGTCCGGTCCTCGTAGGGCACGCCATCCTTGATCGCGCGGGTGAAGCGCACCGTGTCGGGGGCCTGCGCCTCCAGCGCCTCGGCATCGCCGCGCATCTTCGTCGCCTCGAAGGGGGACAGGCCGTGCCGTTTCGCGATGATCTTGTCGATCCGGGCCTTCTCGGCCTCGGCATAATCCCCGTCGGACCGGGCGATACGCACCAGCAGGGCCGCGAGCGCGAGCCGGGCATCGGGTTCCGGAAAGGCTTCGGGCGCGGGCGCCGTCAGGCGCTTGAGCAAATCACCAAACATGCAGGGGATATAGCCTTTGAAGCGGACATGGAAAAGGGCGCGGTCGACCGCGCCCTCGAAAAGCTGCAGGGGCCCGGGATCAGGCCAGAACGATGTTGGTCGCGCTCTCGCGGCCGTCACGGCCGGCTTCGATGTCGAAGGTCACCTTCTGGTTGTCCTTCAGGCCGGTCAGCCCGGCGCGCTCCACGGCAGAGATGTGCACGAACACATCGCGGCTGCCGCCATCGGGGGCAATGAACCCATAACCCTTCGTTTCGTTGAACCATTTCACGGTGCCAGTGGCCATCCGATTTCTCCTTGGTGTGGCTGCCCGCGGAGGTGCGGCAGCTTCGGCGTCAGTGGTAGCATGTCGAAACTGAAGCCATCGGGAGACAGTGGATCGAAGTGCGGAACCGTTCGCACACTGGAATTGAGCACGGTCCGGCAAGATTGCAAGAGGTTTTTGCACCGACTTGACAGGCCAGACACGATGATGGGGACTTGGGCGGAAACCTGCAGGAGGCCGTCATGGCGCCCAACCCCCCGGAAACCCCCGATGAAACCCCAAAGGGCGCGTTGACCCTGCGTACCCTTGCGATGCCCGCGGATGTGAACGTGAACGGTGACATTTTCGGCGGCTGGGTGCTCAGCCAGATGGACATCGCCGCCGGGATCGTGGCCGGCGAACGGGCGCAGGGGCGGGTGGCGACCGTGGCCATCGATGCCATGAAATTCATCCGCCCCGTGAAGGTCGGCGACGTGCTGTGCATCTATGCCGAGATCGAGCGGGTCGGTCGAAGTTCCATGGGCGTGGCGCTGGAGGCCTGGGTGCTGCGCGGCCGGATCGGGGCGCGGGAAAAGGTCACCGAAGCCCTGTTCACCTTCGTCGCCATCGACGAGGAGGGCCGGACCCGCCCCGTCCCGAAACCGCAGGCCTAGCGCGCGGCACCCGCAATGGCGTCGCCCGCCTCGGAAACATCCTGTCCGATCCCCTCCACCGTGTTGCAGGCGGACAAAAGGAGCGGGGTGGCGAGAAGAAGGGCAAGCGCAACACTGCGGATCATGGGAGCCTCATGGAGAACGTTTTGCCGGATTTAGCCGCAGTCCCGGCGCGCTGACAAGGGCTGGCCTTTCAAAGCGCCGCCCAATCGTCGAAGCGGAACGGCGGCGCGTCTTGCGAAGGATGCGACGGCGGGGCGGGTTGCGGGGCGGGGCGTGTCATGGTGTGTCCTGTGGTTGCGTGACCTCGATATGGGCACGGCGTGCTCCAAAGCGATGGGTATTGCAAGGATATCGCGCAGCCGTGAGGCGGGGTCGCGGATTTGTGAGCGGCCGAAAGAAATCAAGAGGCTCCGCGCGGCACCCGGTCGGTTGATCCCGCGGTATGCCTGACGGGGCCGTGATCCAGCGGCGCGCGCTGCGCGCGCATGTGTGCGGCCCGTGCCGGGCCGATGCTGAAGGAGGGGGGCGCTGCCCCCGGCCGCGCTGCGCGCGCCTCCCCCGGAGTATTTTCACACAAATGAAGATGCGGACGAGGCCTGCGGGCTTACGTCTCGACATATCTCCCGGCGGCGCGCGGAGCGCCGCGGGGGCCGCGCCTTTCCCAAGGGTCAGAAGTCGAACAGCTCCATCAGGAAGCTTTCCTTCTTCTTGCGCTTGGGGCCCCGTCCGCCGGGATAGTCGTCGTCGAATCCACGGGTCGGCTGCGGCGCCGCGGCGGGGACGGAGCGTTCGATGATCTTGTCCAACTCCCCCCGATCGAGCCAGACCCCCCGGCAGCTTGGGCAGTAGTCGATCTCGACCCCGCTGCGGTCGGTCATCACGAGCTCGGTTCCGTCGATCGGGCATTTCATGGGCGTCTCTCCGTTTGTTCCTTTTACAGATGGGATCGGAGCGTCCCATGAAAAGACCTCACTCGAACATCTCCATGATCTCCCGGTGCAGCGCCTCCACCTCGGCCACGGCGGCGCCCTTGCGGGCGGCCTCTTGCGCGCCGAGGCCCTGGCCCAGGGTCTCGGCATAGACGATGCGGTTGGCCAGGTGCGCGTCCGCCAGGTCCGCGGCGGTCTGGCCCGCCGCCTCGGCCACCTCGGCGCCCAGCCGCGTGCCCGCCCGGGTCCGGTTCAGCACCAGCAGCGTCGGCTTGCCCACCCGGTCCGCGAGATCCAGTACCCCTTCGGTCGCCCACAGATCCACATGGGAGGTCGCCACCGGCACCACCACCAGGTCCGCGGCGCGCAGGGCGGGCTTGAGATCGCTGTCCACCTTGGGCGGCGTGTCGATGATCACCAGGTCGCAGGCCTTCGACAGCTTGCCCACCTCATAGCCCACCCCCCAGGCCGAGGCGGTGGAGAACTCCATGTCCGGAACCCCCTCCAGCCGCTCCAGCCGGGTCATGAACCACCGGCCCAGCGAGCCCTGGGGGTCGGTGTCGATCAGCGCCACGCTCTGGCCCGCCCGCAACCCCGCCACCGCGAGATTGACCGCCAGCGTGGTCTTGCCCGACCCGCCCTTTTGCTGTGCCACGGTTATGATCTTGCCTGTCATCTCTGTCCCCTGCGCTCCACAGGACACAATTTGCGGTGATTCCGAACCAGACGCACGCGAAATGTGGGAGGGCACTGGACAGGCGCGTGAATTTGTCGGGAATTTGGGCGGGACATGACACGGCTTGGTCTCCTCCTGCTGCCTCTTCTGCTCGCCGCACCCGTTCAGGCCGGACCCTGGCCGCAACCGGACGGGCAGGTCTTCGTGTCCGGAACGGTCGAACATGCCGGCGGAGATGACTGGGTCGGCACCGGGTATGGCGAGTACGGCCTGACCCAGAACATCACCCTGGGCTTCGACAGTTCGGTCACGGCCTTCGTGGGCGAGGGCTACGTGTTCCTGCGCTACCCGATTCTGCAATCGGACGGACCGAACCGGTTCGCGGTCCTGGGCGGGGTGGGGGCCTCGGGCAATCTCGAACGCGGGGTTCAGCCGCTCTGGGTGATCGGGGCGAGCTGGGGCAGGGGGCTGCAATACCCGTTCGGCAACGGCTGGGCCGCGGTGGATGCCAGCATCCGCTTCCGCGAGGAAAACAGCTTCGCCAGCACGCGGTTGACCAAGCTGGACGCCACGATCGGCTGGCAGCGCGACAATCGCGACCTCGCCATCCTGCAGATCCAGACCTCCGAAGAGCGCGGCCAGGACGCGCTGATCAAGTTCGCGCCGAGCTATGTGTGGCACTTCACCGACTGGTTCCAGCTGGAAACAGGCGTGACCGTGCCCCTGGCCGGGGATGACGTGGCCAAGGTCAAGATCGGGGTCTGGTCGCAGTTCTAGGGGCCGCGCTCAACCGGGCGTTTCGAACACGGCCGCCACGTCGTAAAGCACCGGCTCGAAGCTGCGGCACATGTCGCTGATCTTGCGATTGCGCGCGCGCATCTCGTCGCTGCGCAGCATGGCCTGGAAATCCTCCCGCCGGGCCCATTGGCTGTAATTGGCGATCCGGGTCTGGGCGTCGTTCACATGCAACCCGGCGGAGATGAAGCCGGGTTGCTTCGAGATGAAACTGGCATAGGCGTCGGTCAATTCTTCGAGCAGGTCCTGGCAGGTGCCGGGCGTCACCTCGAAGGTGGTCAGAACGGTTTGCTGGTTCGTTGTCTTGGCAATCTGGGGCATGTCGGGGTCTCCTCCCCCGACAGCCTAGACCCAATTCCGTCCCTTTGGCTAGCGGATCACATGGACCGAGCAGGGGGCGTGCCGCACCACGCGGCTGGCGGTGGAGCCGAGGAAGAAATCCTGCAACCCGGGCTTGTGGGACGAGATCACGATGCAGTCGACGCCGTGGGTGGTGGCATAGTCCACCAGGGTCGCGCCCGAATGCCCGGTCACGACCTTGACCGTAACGTCCTCGGGCATTCCCAGCTCGGTGGCGAGCGCCGTTTCGAATTCCTCGATCCGGTGCGCGGTATGGTCCTCGGGCAGGTACTGGGTGGCATAGCTCGGCAGCGCTTCGAGCACGTAGAGCGCCGTCACCTGTGCCCCTTCGGCGCACAGCGCCCGGCCAAGGGCCAAGGCATCCTTGCCGGTTTCCGCATGGTCGATATCGACCGCTACCATCACATGTTTGTACATAAGATTGGTCCTTGTCTCAGGTGTTTGGCTCCGCGACACTGCTATCAAGTCCGGGCGGCGCGCGCCTTGATTGAAATCATGATCCGGAATTCAGCCATGCCTGACAAGATCAATCCGATCCGCGACACCGACGCCGAGGCCCGCGATCTCGCACGCGGGCTCATCGCGGGGGCGCGCTTCGGGGCGCTGGCGGCACTGGACCCGGCGACCGGTGCCCCGGTGGTCACGCGCATCGCGGTCGGGCTCGATCCGGCGGGCCATCCCCTGACGCTGGTCTCCGAGCTGTCGCACCACACCAGGGCGCTGGAGGCCGATGCCCGCTGCTCGCTTCTTCTGGGGGAGCCGGGGCCCAAGGGCGACCCGCTCACCCATCCCCGGATCACGCTCCAGGCCACCGCCGCCTTCACCCGCCACGGCACGCCGGACTACGCGGTCTTGCGCGATCACTACCTGCAAACCCATCCCAAGGCGCAGCTCTACATCGATTTCACGGATTTCCACTTCGCCCGGTTCCAGGTGAGCGGTGCCGCGCTCAATGGCGGCTTCGGCAAGGCCTACAGCCTGACGCCCGCCGATCTCGGCCTCGGCTGAGCGCGCGGCTCACCAGCCCTCGGTGCCCGGCCCGCCCTTGACGATCCCGCGCAGGTTCGAGGTCACCCAGCCGCCATAGAAGGTGCCGGGTTGCTCGCTCGCCAACTCTTCGCCCACGAAACAGGCCTCCATCCGTTCCGGATAGAACGCCACGTAATCCTTGAGGGCCGCGAAGCGCGCGGTCGGGGCGCTGTAGCTCCAGGCGGCCTTGTGGCTCACCATCCGGTCGGCCTTCACGTCGAAATACCGCGCGCGCCCCTTCCATTCGCAAAACGAGCTGCCCGGCGCCGGCACCAGGGCGGTCTTCAGGATATCCTCGGGCGGGAAGTAATAGGTCGGCGCGTGATGGGTCTCCAGAACCCGCAGGCCCTTCACCGTCTCGGCCACCACCAGCCCCGAGAACACCACGCGCAAACGCACGCCCACCGGCTCCAGGGCCGGTGGGCGTGGGTAGTCCTGAACGTCTTCAATGGCGAGTTCGGTCACGCAGGCCTGTCATGTTCGGGAGGGTGGCAATGCACGTCTTTGCCCGACCCTAACACGCGCGCGCGACCGATACCACGGCCCAGACCTCGCCCGGACCCCGGCTCAGACGGGCCGATCCGCGCGCACGGTCACATGCACGGTGCCCTTGCACGGTTCGGGCCAGTTCAGCCGCACCTGGTCGCGCTCCGGCCCGTGGTTGAAGTTCATCGTCGGCATCGCATAGACCAGCCGCCCGGTGTCGTCGGTGATGTTGCCCTCGGCGATCACCCCGGTGACGAACCGCGCCCGCCCCTCGAAGGGCAGGTAGCCATCGGTGTCCAGCACCCATTGCTGCGCCTCGGTGTTCTGCTCCAGTGGCAGGGTCACCGGGTTCACCGTGATCCGGGTGATCGCGTTATAGGCATTGGCGTCGAAGGTGACGTTCCGCGTGCGGCCCACATCCAGCGGCGCGATGGAGGCATCCACCCCCTCGACCCGGTCGATCTCGCCATTGATCGACTTGAACACATTGTCCGACACGCTCAGGCCCTGGATGAAATGACCCGCGCCATAGGGCTTGATCTGGATGAACCGGAACCAAGGCCCGGCGCCGTTCACCGTGAAGATGTTGCCGGTGATGGTCAGCCCGCCAAAGGACAGCTCGACCCCGAAATCCGGCGTCGCGTCATGCTCGTTGGTCCATTCCAGGGTGCTGTTGTCCAGGTAGTTGCCCGTGAAGGTGGTCTTCACGTTCAGGTTGGTCAGCACGATGCCCGCCGTGCGCGGCCCGCCCAGGGTGCCATCCCCCTGGAACCAGTGGTTCCCGGTGAAGATATGGCCGGCCCCGTGCACCACCATGAAATGCTTGAACCGCACCGCCCGGTTGTCGCGGATCTTGGCATCGTTGGCATTGATGTTGATCCCGATGGAGGTCCGATCGATCACATCCTCATCGATCTCCGGCGACAGGAACTGGCAGCGATCCACATGCAGGTTCTGACACCCCACCCCGTGCGAGGTGATCGCGCGATCCTTCGGCTTGGTGAAATCGCATTCCTCGACCGCGAACACGTCGCCATCGGGCGCCAGCAGAATGCCCGAGGCGTTCTCGTTCAGCCGCAGGTCGATATTCTGCAAGGTGAACTTGGCCAGCCGCGAGAAGCCGCTGAAATCCAGCGCATACTGGAACTTGCGGAAGGTGTAGGTCTGCGTTCCCTCCGCATCGTACAGAGGCTGGCTCAGGGTCAGCCGCCGTGCGCCCACGTTCACGTCGCGGACATAGACCTCGCGGCCCACGCCCTCGCCCTCCACCAGGCTGCCGGGCTGGATCTGCGCGATGTTCTCCACATCGAACAGCTCGAAGGGCGTGTTGACCGTGTAGCTCGCCGCCGAGCTGGCCTCCACCGTGTCCCAGGCGGGGCTCGGGGCGCAGTTGAACTGCCCGTTGCGGATCACCCGGCGGATGGTCGAGGTGTCCTTGTTGCCCACCGCGGCATGGATGTCGATCGGCTCGGTCAGCGAGATCGACCGGCCCGACAGGTCCAGAACATCGTGGTCCGAGAAGTTCAGATAGGTCTGCACCGCCTTCTTGAAGGCCAGAACCTCGTCCCCGAACGCGTCGAAATAGGCGTTGAGATTGAAATTCCGCGTCAGCGACAGCCGCTTGTTGTCGGGCATGGTCACCGTGCCCTCGAACCGGGTCTCGGCGGTCATGGTCACATGCTCGGCCAGGAAATAGAGCCCCTCGGGCACCAGCACCCGGCGCCCGTTCGCGGCCGCATCCGCGGCGATGAAGGCGGCACTGTCATCGGTCACCCCGTCGCCGCGCGCGCCGTAATCCTTGACGTCGACCCAGTCCATCATCTTGCGCAGATAGACCGTGGTCACATCCTCGATCCGGATGTCGTCGATCCGGATCAGCCCGCCATTGGGCCCGCTCAGGTCCAGCCCGAAATGCCCGTAGATCGGCGTGGTGCCCCAGGCCATGTCGACGCCGCCGCGGCTGCCCGAGCCGACGATGGCCGAGATCTCGTAAACCTCGCCGAAGCTGTCGATCGAGACCAGCGGCCCGTCCTCGACGATGCCGCCCACGCTCGCGCCGCCCGCGGCCCCGGCCCAGGCCCCGATCCGCGCATCGGGCAGCGCGCCCGACAGCACCTTGACCCGCGCCGTGATCCGCAGGTAGCAGCCCGGTAGGATCGGCGTCTCGCCCTTGTAGCGGATGCGCGTGGTGTTGTTGACCTTCTGGATTTCCAGGCAGCTGCCGAAATCCGCGTCGGACGGCACCAGAACCGCGTTCGGTGCCCCGTTCCAGGTCGCGGTCGGCGGTGTCCCATTGCCCTGGGACCACACATCCAGCCCCGCCGAAAACGGCGGCGGCATCAGATCCAAACCGTCGGTGATCGCCTTGTTCATCCGAACCCCTTTCGATTGACATACAGGCGCAGCTCACCCCGCGCGTTCTGCGCCAGGCCGAAAACCCACTGTGCTCTGTCGGAAAATGCGCCGGACGGATCCGGCATTGCGGGCAGATTACCCCGGGGGTGTTAACGCCTCGGAAACCCGGCGTACGCTCACCCCCGGCGCAACAGCAGCGAGCCGAACCCGGCCCCCACCAGCATCGTGAGCCCCACCAGGGCCAGCCCCCCCGGCAGCTCTCCGAAAAAGAGCCAGCCCAGGATCGTCGCCGCGATCAGCTGGAAGTAGACGAACGGCGCCAGCTGGCCCGCCTCCGCCCGCCGGAACGCCATGACAAGCATCAGGTTGCCCAGGGTCGAGCCCGCCGCCGACCATAAAACCAGCCCCGCCACGGGCCAGCTGAACGCAGGCACCGTGCTCAGCCCGAACGGGGCCAGCACCAGCGCCGCAATCGCCACCTGCGACAGCAAGAGCGCCCGGGGCCGCGCCACATCCGCCACCCACCGGCTCGCCACCAGAAAGAGCCCGTAGAACACCCCCGCCGCCACCGCGAAGCCCAGCCCCACGGTCATCCCGAACCCCGGCTGCACCACCAAGAGCACCCCCGCGAACCCCATCAGCAGCAACAGCGTCCGCCCGGTGGACAATCGCTCCCCCAACAGCACCCCCGACAGGAAATAGGACAGGATCGGCCCGACGAAGAACGCCCCGAACACATTGGCCAGCGGCTCGGTCCTCAGCGCCGTCAGGATGCAGGCCACCCCCGCCCCGATCAGTGCTCCGCGCAGCCAGATCCGCCAATCGAGAAAGATCCGCGACTCGAACGCCCCGGCCATGAACGGCAGCACCAGCACCACGCCCAGGGCAAACCGGCTCCAGCCCACGAAAAACGGTGACACACCCGCGCCCACGAGCATCTTGCCCGCGGTGTCGCCCAGCGGGATCAGGCTCATGGCCAACAGCATCAGGGCAACCGTGCGCGCCATGTCGCCTCCGGGGGGCAGGGCAGGGATCAACCCCCTCCGCTTAGGGCAAAGCGGCGCAGATTGACAAGCGCGGACGCGCTCTCTTGTTCCGGCCCGATTGATGCGCTTTAGTCGGGCCATGTCTGGCGCAAACACACCCAAGGGACGCGTGATGAACCGGCGCGCCCTGCTGAGCGGGCTGGCCGCGCAGGCCGCCCTTCTGCCCGGCGCCGCCCGCGCGCTCGGCAGCTCGCCGCACCCCGCGCCCCGACCCGACGGGCTCTGGCGCCGCGCCGTGCCCGAGCTCGGGGAGCTGCTGCGCGCCGCCGATCTCGGCGGACAGACCAGCCTTGCGGTGATCGACCTGCGCAGCGGGCTGGCGCTGGAATCCGTCGCCGGGGGCACCCCCCTGCCACCGGCCAGCGTCGCCAAGGCCGCCACCGCGCTCTACGGGCTGCGCGTGCTGGGGCCGGAACATCGCTACACCACCCGCCTGCTGGCCACGGGCCCGATCCGCGCGGGCCGCCTCGACGGCGACCTGATCCTCGCCGGCAGCGGCGATCCCAGCCTCGATACCGCCGCCCTGGCCGGGCTTGCCGACCGGTTGCGCGCGGCCGGGGTCTCGGAGGTCGCGGGCGCGCTCCGGGTGCAGGGCAGCGCGCTCCCCGAGATCCGCTCCATCGACCCGGGCCAGCCCGACCACCTCGGCTACAGCCCGGCCATCGCGGGGCTCAACCTCAACTTCAACCGGGTCTATTTCGAATGGAAACGCCAGGGCAGCGACTATGCCATCACCATGGACGCCCGCACCGGCGCGTTGCGCCCGCAGGTGCGCGTGTCGTCCATGTCGGTGCAGCCCCGGAACCTGCCGATCTACACCTACGAACAACGCGGCGCAGCCGACCACTGGACCGTCGCCCGCGACGCCCTGGGTGCCGAGGGCGGCCGCTGGCTCCCGGTGCGCAACCCGGCCGCCTATGCCGCGGACGTGTTCCGCACGCTCTGCGGCGCGCAGGGCATCCGCGTGACCCTCGGCCCGCCCCTGGCGGTGCTGCCGGACACCGCGACGCTCATCGCCAGCCATGACAGCGAAACCCTCCCCGGCCTGCTGCGCGGGATGCTGAAATACTCCACCAACGTCACCGCCGAATGCATCGGCCTGACCGCTTCCACCGCGCTCGGCGCCCGCCCCGACAGCCTCCAAGCCTCCGGCGCGCAAATGGCCGCCTGGCACAGCGCCCAACTGATGGGCGCAGGGCCGATCCGCTTTGCCGACCATTCCGGCCTCGGCGACCGCTCCCGCATCTCCAGCCTCGACATGGCCCGCCTGCTGAGCACCCATGGCACCCGAACCGCGCTCACGCCGCTGCTGAAACCCTACCTGCCACGGGATGCCAGCGGCGCGCGCATGGCCAGCGCCCCGGCGCAGGTGGTGGCCAAGACCGGCACGCTCAACTTCGTCTCCGGCCTCGCAGGCTACATCACGCCACCCTCGGGCCGCGCGCTGGCCTTCGCGATCTTCTCGGCCGACATCGACCGCCGCGCGGCCCTCAGCCGCGCCGAACGCGAACGCCCCGAGGGGGGCCGCGCCTGGGCCCGCCGCGCGCGCCGTTTGCAAAATGATCTCGTCCTGCGCTGGAGCCGCCTCTACGGCGCCTGACCCCCCCGTGTCCGGGCCCACGCGTGGCAATGTCGCGCCCTGCGTCGACAGAAACGAATGACGCCCCCAGGACACCTCAGCCCCGTTAACCTTGACGGCTCCCCAAGGGATCCCTCCCGACGCGCCCCCCAAACCCTGCCCTTCGGGCCATTAACCTTAACGGCCCGGCGGCACACCGAAGGCCCCCGGGTCAGCCCCCGTGGGCCGCGCCTGCCTTCATCTGTGCGAAAATACTCCGGGGGAGTCGCGCAGCGACGGGGGCAGCGCCCCCACACGCCCGGCCTCAGGCCCCGACGCTGGTATCGCGCAGGATCTGCACCCCGTTGATCCGCCATCCGGCCTGGTTGCGGATCATCTGGTATTCCAGCAGATGCGATCCCCCCTGGGCGTCCCGGATGCGGACCCGCTGGTACAGGCTCCCGCCGCGATCCTCCAGCTCCAGGAACCGCACCTCCGCGGGCCGCCACACCATCGGGTAGCCGTTGCGCACCATGCTGCCGAAGCGCTGCCAGGTGCCGAACATGGTCTGGATCATCGGCGAGGCATAGGAAAACGCCTGGGCGAAATCATCCGCCTTGAACGCCTCCAGCTGCGCCCCGATCACCGCCTCGATCTGCGCGGCATCGGCCCGCGCGCCCGTGGCGGCGAAGGCCAGCGCCGTTGCGAGAAAAGTCCGTCTGATCATGGAAAGTCCTCCGGGTCGCTCCGGCCCAAGACCTATCCCGAACCCGCCCCGGGTCAATCCGCGCGGCCGATGGCTCGCCCCCGAACCCTCAGGCGGCGTCCCCGATCAGCTCCCCGGCCAGCGCCCGGTCGATCAGATCCGCCGTGGCCTCGGGGCCGTAAAGCGCCGCGAACCCGCCAAAGCGCGGGCCCTCGGACGCGCCCAGCAGCACCTCGTAAAGCGCCTTGAACCAGTCGCGCAGATTGGCGAACCCGTGCAGCTTGCCGATGGCGAAACACACCGATTGCAGGTCCTCGTCCGACCCGTAATCCAGCGTGGTGACCGCACTCTCCTGGCCTGCCGCCGCGTTCTTGCGCGCGATCATATCGGCGCCGAGACCGGGGTCGCGCAGGGCCTTGGCCAGATCCGCCATCGCCGCCCGCTCCTGGTCGCTGGGCGCGCGGAAGCGGCGCGTCGGCTTGATCCGATCGTTGAAATACCGCACCGCGAAACCCGCCGCCGCGTCCAGACCCGGATGGGTCTCGGCGGTGGCCTCGGGGGCGTACTTCCGGATGAACCCCCAGAGCGCATCCTTGTTCTCCGCACCCGACACCGACGCCAAGTTCAGCAGCATCGCGAACGACACCACCATGTCCGAGCCGGGCACATCCGCCCCGTGGATATGGAACACCGGGTTGTTCAGCTGCCCCTTGGCGTCCTGGCCCGGATAGGCGCGCAACTGCTGGTGATACTCGTCCACCGCCTTGGGGATCACGTCGAAATAGAGCCGCTTGGCGGTCTTGGGCTTGAGATACATGAAATATTGCAGGGATTCCGGCGCGGCATAGGTCAGCCACTCCTCCATGCTCAGCCCGTTGCCCTTGGACTTGGAAATCTTCTGCCCGTTCTCATCGTTGAACAACTCGTAAGACAGGCTCTCGGGCGGCCGCTTGCCAAGCGCGCGACAGATCTTGCTCGACTGGGTCACGCTGTCGATCAAATCCTTGCCCGACATCTCGTAATCCACGCCGAGCGCGGCCCAGCGCATGGCCCAGTCGGGCTTCCACTGCATCTTGACGTTGCCGCCCGTGACCGGGATTTCCACCCGCTCGCCATCCGGCTCCTCATAGACGATGGTTCCCTTCGCGACGTTCCGCTCCAGGGTCGGGACCTGCAATACGTGGCCCGTCTTGGGGCTGATCGGCAGGAAACACGAATAGGTCGCCTGCCGGTCCGCGCCCAGGGTCGGCAGCATGATCTTCTGGATCTCGTCGAACCGCTCCAGCGCCACCAGCAACATCTCGTCGAACTTGCCGGAGGTGTAATACTCCGTCGCACTCGCGAACTCGTACTCGAACCCGAAACTGTCGAGGAACTCGCACAACCGCGCATTGTTGTGCTGGGCGAACCCCGCATGGGTGCCGAACGGGTCGCGCACCTTCGTCAGCGGCAGGTTCAGGTCCGCGCGCAACTCCTCCTGCATGGGCACGTTGCCGGGCACCTTGCGAAACCCGTCCATGTCATCGGAAAAACAGATCAGCTTGGTGGGAATGTCGCTCAGCAATTCGAAGGCGCGGCGCACCATGGTCGTGCGCGCCACCTCCCCGAAGGTGCCGATATGCGGCAACCCGCTCGGTCCGTACCCGGTCTGGAACAGCACATGGCCCTTCTCCGGCGCGCCCTTGGCATAGCGTTTGAGCACCCGGCGCGCCTCTTCGAACGGCCAGGCCTTCGACGCCATCGCAATCTCGCGCAAACTCTCGGTCATCTGCTCTTCCTCGGGGGGCTCGGAAACGGGGCGGGCAAACCGTCACCCGCGTCCGCGCTGCCTATTGCGGGCGCGCGCGCAGGTCAATATCTAGGCCGCATGCACCCAGAAAGGACCCAGAGATGAGCACCAACCCGCTACTCAGCCCACAAGACGCCCTGGTGGCGCTCATGGTGGCCGCCTCCGCGTCCAACGAGCATATCGAAACCTCCGAGCTGGTGAAAATCAACCAGACGATCAACCACTTGCCGATCTTCGCGGATTTCGACGCCGACCGCCTGCCGACGCTCAGCCGCGCGGTGTTCGACCTGTTCGAGGAGGAAGACGGGCTTGATGCGCTCTTCGGGCTGCTGCGCGAGGCCCTTCCGGCGGAGCTCAACGAGACCGCCTATGCGCTGGCCTGCGACGTGGTCGCCGCCGATGGCACGCTCGACGAGCCCGAGCTGCGCTTTCTCGAAGAGGTCCGGTTCGAACTCAATGTCGACCGGCTCAACGCCGCCGCGATCGAGCGGGGCGCACGGGCGCGTCACATGACCCTGGGCTGACGCACGAAAAAGGGGCGCCGCTCGGCGCCCCCGGAACCCTTACTGCACAGCCTGCGCTGGCGCATTTTCACGCGCCTCCCGGCTTTCGGCGGCTCGGCTGTCCTCGCCCGGCGGCTGCACGTCGAGCATCGGCACCGTCACCTCTTCCTCGCGTGTGGTCACCTCCACCTCCGGCACGTCCACGGTCATGGTCTCGTCCACGATGTCCACGTCGCCCACGGTGGTCTCGTACTCGGGCAGCTGGCCGCCCTCCACGTCGATCTCCACATTCGGCAGTTGCGCGTCCTCTGTCTGCTCCACGTCGATCATGTAACTGGCGGCCGCAATGGCGACCACGGCGACGGCGCCGACCCCGATGATAAGTCCCGTTTTCATGTTCTGTCCTTTCCAGGCGTGATGTCCGTTTCACAGGCTCAACGCCCAAACCCCTGGAAAGTTTCCCGAACCCCCCGAGCGCCCCGCGCTACCAGTCCCCGCGCGCCCGGATCTCCGACGAGGACAGGTCCACCAGCGGCACGTTCACGAAGGCCCAGGCCGGGGCCTGCGCGCGGCCCAGCCCGGCCGCCCCGCGCCGCGCACCCGCAAACCGCTGTGCCGCCGGGGCACGCAGGGCGGCCAGCCGCTGCCCGGGCCGGGCCAGAACCCCCACGGGCACCTGCGCCATGATCTCGTCCCACCGATCCCAGCGATGGAACTGCGCCAGGTTGTCCGCCCCCATCAGCCACACGAACCGCACCCCGGGATAGCACCGGCGCAAGCCCGCCACCGTCTCGGCGGTGTAGCGCGTGCCCAGCTCCGCCTCGATCCCGGTGATCCGCACCCTGGGATGGCGCATCAGCGCCCGCGCCCGGGCACAGCGCAGCGCCAGCGGGGCAGGGGGGTTGGGCTTGAGCGGGTTGCCCGGACTGACCAGCCACCACACCCAATCCAGCCCGAAGCGCGCCAGGGCCTGTCGGGTGATATGCACATGCCCCCCATGGGCCGGATCGAAGGATCCGCCCAGCAAGCCCACCGTCTGGCCCGTCCCGGCCATTGGCCACCCTGACCGCATCCCGCCTCTCCTGTGCCAGGGGCCTTGATGGGGGCCGCCCGCGGCCAAGTCAATTCCATGTCGACCTGCCCGGCCCGACTGCCTAGGTTTGACCCATGCCCACCGGCCTCCGCCTCCTGCTCGCGCTCTGCGTCCTGCTGCTGCCCGCCGCCGCCCCGGCGGAGGTGCGCGACGATGCCAACACGCCCGCCGCCAACGCGGTGGTCTCGCTGGGGCGCTGCACCGGCACGCTGATCACGCCGACCGTTATCCTGACCGCAGCCCATTGCATCGCCCCACATCAACGCCTGCCCGCGCTCGATTCGGCGCCGCCTCGCTGCGCCCGCTTCCCCCAGCAGCACGAGATATCCAAAGAGCCCCACGAAGACCCCTTCGCCTGGACAACCTTCCCCACCCGCGCCGCGCCGGTCGCGCGCTTCGGCACCGACAGCGCCAGCCGCCGCATCTCCATGAAGGCCGAGGCCTACAGCCTGCCGGCCTGCGCCGACATGGCGCTCCTGCGACTGTCCCACGACGTGCCGAGTGCGGTGGCCACGCCGCTGCCGGTGCTTGTGACGGGCCCCGAGGGCCTGCCGCCGCCCTGGCGCGACTTCCCCCTGCGCCACGCGGGCTGGGGCGCGGCGAGCGTCGAGGAGCTCGACGGCGCCGTCCGCCAGACCGGCACCGTGCGCCCCTGGACCGAGAACGCCTGCACCCTCTTCGCCCTGCCGCCCGTGCGCCCCAACGGCGCGCGCATCCTCACCGGCGACAGCGGCAGCCCCCTGCTGGCCATGCTGGAGACACCGCAAGGCCCGCAGGAACACGTCATCGCCGTGCTGTTTGCCAGCGGCACGCCGGATATCGCCACCTGCGGCCCGCCCGCCCTGCGCGTGCCCCAGCGCCACGGGGCCTACACCGCGACCTGGCGCAAGGCCCTGCCCGAGAGCGACGCGACCGATCTGGGCGCCTGGCTCACCCACCACGCCCCCGACGCCGTGCGCACCTGGCCCGACCTCACCCCGCCGCCGGGCTGAGCCCCCCGCGCCCTGCCGCGCGATCGGCCCCGGCCAGACCGAACCGGTCCGCCGGTGACGACACCGCCCCCGTTCGCGGCGCCCCCCCGGCCCACGCGCAAACCGCCGAAGGCGGCCCTCTGCGCGCCGCGACACTCTCTCGTTGACTCACATTAAATGATAAAATATATTTTTTATTTATAATCTTTATCCGGAGATGCCCATGACCCGACTCATTCCTCCCATCCTGGTTCTGATCCTGCTCTCGGCCCTGGTCCCTCTGCGCGTCTTGCATCCCGAAACGCTGGTGATGCGCGCCAATGCAGCCATGCCTTGGGATGTTCCCCTGTCGCTCGGTCTCGTGGTGCTGGCCTGGGCGTTTTGGCATTTCAAGCGCCGGGATGCCGAGATCCACACCTTCCGGCAACCGAAGGTCATGGTCACCGACGGACCGTTCCGCTACAGCCGCAATCCGATGTATCTGGGCTTTTTCCTGCTGCTTCTGGCGGCGGCCTTCTACGTCAACACCTGGTGTGCGCTGCTTGCCCCATTGGCCTTTCTCCTGACCGCGATCTTCTGGTACATCCCGCATGAGGAAAAGCGGATGCGAGACACCTTCGGATCCGCCTATGACGACTACGCATGGACAACAAGACGATGGATCTGAATGGCAAGGCCCAAGCCCGATACGGATAAGATCAGATCGCGGCTGATCGCCGAGGCGGAAGCCCAGCTCGAAGAAACGGACGGTCGGCGCTTGGTCTTGTCGGACCTGGCGGAACGCGTGGGCATGTCCCAGTCCCATGTGCACACGTTCTTTCCGACCAAGGCCGACCTGATCCGGGAACTTGCGGCCCGGTGGTTCGACGCTGTCGAAACCGCCT
The DNA here is from genome assembly GCF_000018145.1 of Dinoroseobacter shibae DFL 12 = DSM 16493. NCBI lineage: Bacteria > Pseudomonadati > Pseudomonadota > Alphaproteobacteria > Rhodobacterales > Roseobacteraceae > Dinoroseobacter > Dinoroseobacter shibae. The sequence continues at coordinate 2,327,875 of NC_009952.1, read as the reverse complement.
CCGCAGACGCGGCCAGCGCCGATGCCCCGCCCGACGCGCGTCTGGAGCAATGGGTGCTCTCCATCCTACGGATCAAGCGCGACCGCTTCGATGCAAACCCCAAGCTGTTTCGCGCCTACCTGGAGCTTGCCGGCGCGCATATGGACCTCGTCCAGTCCCACGCCGCCGCCCTGCGCGCCGATCTCGCGCGGATCCTGCGCGATCTGGTCGGGGCGCAGGACGCGGACCACGCCGTGCCGCTTGTCGAGAATGCGACCCTTCTGTTTCGCACACCCCAGAACATCGCCGCCTACCGCGCCCGCGCCACGGACGAGGCCGCGCGGGCGATCTGCCACCTGCTGACCCGCAGTCTTGCGCGGTCGAAGGGCACCTAGCCAGAACTGCGAAACGGGCCAAGCCCGCGCTCGGCTTTCGCACGGCCACCGGAGGGGCGCCGCCCACCGCTTGCAGGTTACGCCATGGCGCGGTCGAGTGCGGTCGCACAGTGGATGCGCGTCGTGTCGAACACCGGAACGGCCACGTTGCCTTGGTGGAGCAGCATACCGACCTCGGTGCAGCCCAGGATCAGACAATCCGCGCCCCCATCGGCCAGGCGCCCCGCGATTTGAACGAACGCGGTTTCGCTCCGCTCGGTCCGGATGTCCTTGCACAGCTCGTCATAGATCACCCGGTGCGTCGTGGCACGGTCGGACGGGTCGGGCAGGACCGGGTCCAGCCCTGCGGCCCTCAGGCGCCCGGTATAGAACTGCTGCTCCATGGTGAAGGCGGTTGCCATCAGCCCCGGACGCCGCAATCCGGCCTGCAGGATCGCTTGCGCCGTCGCATCCGCAATGTGCAGCAGCGGGATTCCGACGCCCTCCATCATCCGATCCGCCAGCTTGTGCATGGTATTCGTCGCCAGAAGCAGGATCCCGGCCCCGCCCCGTTCGAGCGCTTGCGCTTCGCTGTTCAGAATCGTGCCGGCGCGGGTCCACGCGCCCGCGGCCTGCAGCGCCTCGATCTCGGCAAAATCCAGCGACCGTATCAGAAGCTGCGGCGAATGCAGGCCGCCGAGCCGTGCGCGCGTGAGCCTGCACAGCTCGGAATAGTAGAGCTGGGTGGACGCGGCGGACATGCCCCCGAGAATTCCGATCGTTTTCATGTCTTCGCCGTGCGGTCCCGCGCTACGATGCCTGCGCCAAGGCCTATGGCAAACCGGCCCGCAAGTGAAGCGCCGCTGCGTGTCCCGCCCCGCACAGATCCCGGGCCCCGTTCCGGCCCCGCGGTCGGACGAGACCCGCCAAGCCATGGGCCGGGGCCGCGCGCGGTCTCCGGGGCAGGGGGGCTTGGTCCACCAAGGCCCGGCCCCCGGCCCCGGCCTCACGGCGCCGGGCGCAGCACCACCGCATCCCCGCGCCGGATCGTGCCGGTCCGGACCACCTCCGCCACCATCCCGCCATGGCCGCGCACCGCCGCGTAGCCGCCATGGCCAAAGGTCTCCTCCATCCGCGAGCACGGCGCGCAGGGTCCGCGCAGCCGCAGGACCACCTCCGCGCCGATCCCGATCTCCCGGTCGCGATAGGCCAGAAGGTTCAGCCCCGAGACCACCAGGTTGCGCCGCAAATCCGCCGCCGCCACCAGCCCACGCCCCAGGTACCCGCCGATCGCCGCCAGATGCTCCGCCTGCACCAGCGACACCGCCCGCTTGCCCGCCCGCGCCCGGTCCCCCTCCAGCCCGGCCTCGGTCACCCGCACCGCGTCCACCGCCACCACATCCGCCCGCCGCCCCGGCCGCAGCCCGATCCAGTCGACCCGCCCCGCCTGCGCCGCGCGCCCCATCATCTGCCGCAACTCCGACATCGGCACCCCTCCATTGCCCCGCCCCGCGAGACTGGCTAGAACCCCGCCCAAGCGCAATTCCCAAAGGGTGATGAGAACCATGGCAGCCTATCAGTACGTCTACCACATGGACGGCGTGTCCAAGACCTATCCCGGCGGCAAGAAATGCTTCGAGAACATCCGCCTCTCCTTCCTTCCGGGCGTCAAGATCGGCGTCGTCGGCGTCAACGGCGCGGGCAAGTCCACCCTAATGAAGATCATGGCCGGCCTCGACACCGACTTCACCGGGGAGGCTTGGGCCGCCGAAGGCGCCCGCGTCGGCTACCTGCCCCAGGAGCCCGCCCTCGACGAGACCCTCACCGTGCGCGAGAACGTCATGCTCGGCGTCGCCCCCAAGAAGGCCATCCTCGACCGCTACAACGAGCTGGCGATGAACTACTCCGACGAGACCGCCGACGAGATGGCGAAGCTCCAGGACGAGATCGACGCGCAAAACCTCTGGGACCTCGACGCCCAGATCGACATCGCGATGGAGGCGCTGCGCTGCCCCCCCGACGACGCCAGCCCCGCGAACCTCTCGGGCGGGGAGCGCCGCCGCGTCGCACTCTGCAAGCTCCTGCTCGAAGCCCCCGACATGCTGCTCTTGGACGAGCCCACCAACCACCTCGACGCCGAAACCATCGCCTGGCTCCAGAAACACCTGATCGAGTACAAGGGCACCATCCTCATCGTCACCCACGACCGCTACTTCCTCGACGACATCACCGGCTGGATCCTGGAACTCGACCGCGGCCGCGGCATCCCCTACGAGGGCAACTATTCCGCCTGGCTCGACCAGAAGGCCAAGCGGCTCGAACGCGAGGCCAAGGAAGACAAGGCGAAACAGAAAACCCTCGCGCGCGAGCTCGAATGGATCCGCGCCGGCGCCAAGGCCCGCCAGGCCAAGCAGAAGGCCCGCATCAACGCCTACGAAGAACTCGCCGGCCAGTCGGAGCGCGAAAAGGTCGGCAAGGCCCAGATCATCATCCCCAACGGCCCCCGCCTCGGGAGCAAGGTGATCGAGGTCGAAAACCTCACCAAAGCTTATGGCGACAAGCTGCTGATCGAGAACCTCTCCTTCTCCCTGCCGCCCGGCGGCATCGTCGGCGTGATCGGCCCCAACGGGGCGGGCAAATCCACACTCTTTCGCATGCTGACAGGGCAGGAGCAGCCCGATGGCGGCACGCTCAGCTACGGCGACACGGTGCAACTGGCCTATGTCGACCAGTCCCGCGACACGCTCGACCCCGCCGCCACCGTCTGGGAGGAGATCTCCGGCGGCGGCGAAATCATCGAGCTTGGCGACGCCCAGATCAACTCCCGCGCCTATTGCGGCGCGTTCAACTTCAAGGGCGGCGACCAGCAGAAGAAGGTCGGGCTCCTGTCGGGCGGCGAACGCAACCGCGTCCACATGGCGAAACTGCTGAAATCCGGCGGCAATGTCCTCCTGCTCGATGAACCTACCAACGATCTTGACGTGGAAACGTTAAGAGCGCTTGAAGACGCCATCGAGGATTTCGCCGGCTGCGCCGTGGTCATCTCCCACGACCGCTTCTTCCTCGACCGCCTCTGCACCCACATCCTCGCCTTCGAGGGCGACGCCCATGTGGAATGGTTCGAGGGGAACTTCGAAGCCTACGAGGAAGACAAGGCACGGAGACTGGGGCCGGATGCCCTCGAACCCAAGCGCGTGAAATACAAGAAATTCACCCGTTAGGGTGTATTTGTTGGAGTTCCGCTTGGGTTCGAGGTGTGCGCGGCAGCGGTTTTGCGCAGCAAAACCGCGTGCGCACTCGGTAGGAGTAGCTTGACAGGTTAGAGCCCAAGCGCGTGAAGTATAAGAAGTTTTCCCGTTGAGGCTTGCGTAAGCGGGCATCCATCAGTGCGCGGCAGCGGTTTTGCGTAGCAAAGCCGCGTGCGGCACCCGGTGGCAGTGACTTGACAGGTCGCAGCCAACGCGCGCGAAATGCAAGAAGTTTACGAGGTGATGTGTCCAGAAAAATTGGCCAACTCCACGGTGTTATTGAAGAGACAAGTGCATCTGTGGATTGCAGATGCCTCTATTATGGTGTCGATGGCAAACGCTGTAAAAACCAAGCAATTAAGTCACACTCACTACAAAGAAAAGGTCCACTTCAAGCAATTTCAGAACACGGCCACGTAATAAAAATTGGTCACTCGCTCAAAGCAAAGCCTTTTGAGAGTCGGGAACTGTTTGAACTTACAGGAGTCAAGAAGGCATCAACCTTTCCGGGCTTTTGCTCTGAACACGATACGTCGCTTTTTTCAGAAATAGAGGGACGTAAAGTTGACCTCTGCGAGCAAACAGCATTACTTTTGTTCATTCGCTCAATTGCGATTGAGCACTACAAGAAGAAGTTAACGACCTCCCTTTATCGGAATATGTTCGAGCAACTCGGAGATGAGATTCGAAATGACCGAAAAGACTATCTTCGGTACGCAATTCGAGGCAGCTCGATAGCGGTGAAGCATGGAGAGGAACGGCTTAGGCTATACTTCTCTCTCTTGCACAAACGAATACCGTCAAACTTTCACTTTGTTGCCGCTCGGTTCGCAGAAACGCTTCCTTTTTCATGCACTGGCGCGACGGAACCCGACAGCGACATGAATGGTAATAGCTTGTTTCTCAAAGACCCTCTAAAGATCAAATGGAATACTATCTCTACTTTCTGCGGCTGTATTGGAGGCAGTTACTATTTTTTTATAGGTGGATTGCAGCGCTACAGAGATCATAGAGCTCTAAAATTCCTAAGGTCAGTTGACCTTTGTTCCCGCGATACTGCGGCCATGATATTCACGCTTTGCGCTACTCATTTTGAGAACCTTTACGCACGCCCAAGCTGGGTCGAGACGCTAAAACAAAGTGAAATCGATTTACTGAAATACATGATTATGTCAGGAGTGGCAGAGGAAACTCGCAGTAAGGAAGCGCTTTCATCCAGGCTATCATTTCCAGAACACCAGCCTACTGAGATACGCTCGAAGTTGTAGCCGTTTCGCCGATAACGCCCGCGCGAAGTGCGGGCAGCGCCCGACCCGCCCCCCAGGGCGGGCGCTTCTCGCCCACCCTCGGGCCGGGCGCTGGTCTTCGCTCAAACGTGGCACGCCAAACACGCGCCCTCCGGGCTCCGCCCGTTCGGACCTCGAAACGTCCACAGGACGTTCTGCCGCCTGCGGCGGGCCAGTCCTCACCCCACCCAGGGCGGGCGCTTCGCTTCCCGCCCCCGGGCCGGGCGCTGGTCTCAACTCAAACGTGATGCGCCAAACACGTGCCCTCGGGGCTCCGCCGGTGCGACCCGGAACCACCTGCGCTCCCTGCGCGTTGCAGGTTCATGCAAACCCAAGGAGTTCCCATGACACGTCTCAAGCTCGTCCTCGCCGCCCTGTCCCTGCCGCTGATCCTCGCGGCCTGCGCGACTGTGGAAGGCGCGGGGCAGGATATTTCGACCGCCGGCGACGCCATCGCCGAAGAAGCGCGCGAGGCGCAGTAAGCCCCGCGGCCGGGGCAGGGGTCGCACCCGGCGCGGTGGACCCTGCGTCCGCGCTTCGGGAAGCTCGGGCACAGAGTCCGCGTCGCACCTCCGCGGCGCGGAAGGTCATTCGGACCCTGCGCCGTGTTGCCTGCTTGGGCTCCGCCCGTTCGGACTTCGAAACGTCCACTGGACGTTCCGCCGCCTGCGGCGGACCAGTCCTCACCCCCGCCCGTTCGCAGCTTGAAAGGTCCACTGGACCTTTCATCGGCCCTTGGCCGAACCTCTGCTCACTCCTCCGGCAACTCGATCCCCAGCGACCGGTCCCGGCTGCGTGCGAACCGCTCCAGCTTGTAGACCTCCGCGATCCGCATCTGGGCGTAGGTCGCCAGCAGCCGGTTGATCCGCGCCTGGTATCCCGGCCCCATGGCGCGGAAGAACTTCGCCACGCTCTCGTCCAGCCGCAGGGTCACTTTCGTCTTCTTCTCCACCAGCGGCAGGTCCGCCTCCAGGGTTTGCCAGGCGTCGGGGACCAGCGCCTGGATGCGACCCGCCCAGGCGTCGTCCCGCTCCAGCCCGTGCAGGTGCAGGGTCAGCCGTTCGCGGGCCAGCCGCTGGGCGCGGGTTTCGCCCTTGGCGTCGGACCACAGGGGGTGAGGGGGCAGGTCGGGCATCGGCGCACTCCGTGATGTCAGGCGCCGATACCCTCCGCGATCCCGGTTAACGGGGCGTGACCGGTGCGTGCGCTGGTGCCCGACACCTGTCCGACCCGGGCCCGACGCCGATCCGACCCGGTCGGACGGCCCCTTGCGCCGCCCCGGCCCCCGTGCTGTGATGCCGCGAAACCGGACCCAGGAGGCCCCCATGACCCGCAAGATCCTCGCCCTGCTCATCGCCCTGCCGCTGCTCGCCGCCTGCGCCCAGGTGGACCCCGAGACCGTCGAGGACGTCTCCGAGGCCGAGGCGATGACCGAAGACCTGCCGATTTAACGACGCGGCGCAAGGTTCGGAAAAGGCGCTATTTTTTGCGCCGCTTGACGTTCCCGCCGCGCTGGCCCGGGCGGCCCGCGGTGCTGCGCCCCTGGGCCTTGACGGCCGCGTCGCTCGCCGCCTCGATCGCCGATTGCCGCGCCAGCGGGTCGTCCGCAATCGCCAGATCCACCGCCTCCAGCCGCTTGACCTCGTCGCGCAGGCGCGCGGCCTCCTCGAACTCCAGGTTCTCCGCGGCCTTGCGCATATCCGCCCGCAGCCCTTCAAGAACCGTCTCCAAGTTCCCGCCGTGCAACGGTTTTTCGACCTTGGCGGTGACCCGGTTCATGTCCACGTCGCCCTGGTAGAGCCCGGCCATCACGTCTTCGACATTCTTCTTCACCGTCTCCGGCGTGATGCCATGTTCCTCGTTATAGGCGATCTGCTTGGCGCGCCTGCGGTTGGTTTCGGCCAGCGCGCGCTCCATCGATCCGGTGATCCGGTCGGCATACATGATCACCCGCCCCTCGGCATTCCGCGCCGCCCTGCCGATGGTCTGCACCAGCGAGGTCTCCGAGCGCAGGAAGCCTTCCTTGTCCGCATCTAGGATCGCCACCAGACCGCATTCAGGGATGTCCAACCCTTCGCGCAGCAGGTTGATCCCGATCAGCACGTCGAAGGCGCCGAGCCGGAGATCCCGCAGGATTTCAATGCGCTCCAGCGTGTCGATGTCGGAGTGCATGTAGCGGACCTTGATGCCCTGTTCGTGCATGTACTCGGTCAGGTCCTCGGCCATCCGCTTGGTCAGGGTGGTGACCAGTGTGCGGAACCCGTCGGCGGTGACGCGGCGGACCTCGTCCAGCAGGTCGTCCACCTGCATCTCCACCGGGCGGATTTCGACCTGGGGGTCCAGCAGGCCCGTGGGGCGGATCACCTGTTCGGTGAACACGCCGCCGGCCTGTTCCAGCTCCCACGCGGCGGGGGTGGCCGAGACGAACACCGACTGGGGCCGCATGGCATCCCATTCCTCGAATTTCAGGGGCCGGTTGTCCATGCAAGACGGCAGGCGGAAGCCGTGCTCGGCCAGGGTCATCTTGCGCCGGAAGTCGCCCTTGTACATGCCGCCGATCTGCGGAACCGAGACGTGGCTCTCGTCGGCGAAGACGATGGCGTTGTCGGGGATGTATTCGAAGAGTGTGGGCGGCGGCTCCCCCGGCGCGCGGCCGGTCAGGTAGCGCGAATAGTTCTCGATGCCGTTGCAGACGCCCGTCGCCTCCAGCATCTCGATGTCGAAATTCGTGCGCTGCTCAAGCCGCTGGGCCTCCAGCAGCTTGCCCTCGGCGACCAGCTGGTCGAGGCGGATGCGCAGCTCTTTCTTGATCGACACGATCGCCTGCTGGAGCGTGGGGCGGGGCGTGACGTAGTGGGAGTTGGCATAGATCCGGATGCGGTCGAGGGTGTCGGCCTTCTCGCCGGTGAGCGGGTCGAACTCGGTAATGCTTTCAAGCTCTTCGCCGAAGAACGAGAATTTCAGCGCCCGGTCCTCCATGTGGGCGGGCCAGATCTCCAGGCTGTCGCCGCGCACCCGGAAAGAGCCGCGCTGGAACCCGGCGTCGTTGCGGCGGTATTGCTGGGCCACGAGATCCGCCATGATCTGGCGCTGGTCATAGGACTGCCCCGCGACCAGGTCCTGGGTCATCGCCTCGTAGGTCTCCACCGAGCCGATGCCGTAGATGCACGACACCGAGGCGACGATGATCACGTCGTCGCGTTCGAGCAAGGCCCGGGTCGCCGAGTGGCGCATCCGGTCAATCTGCTCGTTGATCTGGGATTCCTTCTCGATATAGGTGTCGCTGCGCGGCACATAGGCCTCGGGCTGGTAGTAGTCGTAATAGCTGACGAAATATTCGACCGCGTTGTCGGGAAAGAACCCCTTGAACTCGCCATAGAGCTGCGCGGCGAGGGTCTTGTTCGGGGCGAGGATGATCGCGGGGCGCTGGGTCTGCTCGATCACCTTGGCCATGGTGAAGGTCTTGCCCGTCCCGGTCGCGCCCAGAAGTACCTGGTCGCGTTCGCCGTTGCGCACGCCCTCGCTCAGCTCCGCGATGGCGGTCGGCTGGTCCCCAGCAGGCTCGAAACTGGTCGCCATCCGGAACATCCGACCGCCTTCGAGCTTGGGACGGGTGCGGACATCATCGGCGCTGGCATGCAGGACGGGTTGATTCATCGGGCAACTCCTTACGTGAGTCTTAAAATGATCTGTTTTTGTTCCACTGCAAGGGGGGATTGGCGACCGCATTTTGCAACGAAAATTTGCAATTCTGCATGGGGCGCGGACAAGAAGTTGATTTGAATCAAGGGGCTGCGGGGAGGCGGTCTTAGACCTTGGTCTCGGTCGTTTGCGCAACAGGGTTTTAAAGGTGAGAAAAAACAGGAGTTTAAAATATCAGCGACGTGTGGTCGCTCCGGCGGGCACAACCAAAGCGGGATAAATTTATTGTAAACCTTAAATCACCCGCGTAGCGTTCAAGGGCAAGCAGCAAATGGCTGCCGGTCGGTCTCGCACCACCCACCCCACCCCTCGCTCCCTCGAGGCTGATCGGCAGTCGCTTGTACCCCCCCAAAAAAGCTGTGTGAAGACCTTCGCGTCTCTCGGTCGCACGATCCGGGACTTGTGAATGGCGAGATTGCCCGCAATATAAACGCACCATTGTTGGAGAAGTCGAATGCGCGCGCGGATTTACCAGCCAGCCAGAACTGCCATGTCCTCGGGTCAGGCCAAGACCAAGGGCTGGGTGCTCGAGTTTGCCCCGGCGGATGCCCGGTCGATCGACCCGCTGATGGGGTGGACATCGTCCTCCGACACGCAAAGCCAGGTCAAGCTGCGGTTTGACACCCGCGAGGCGGCGCTGGATTATGCCAAGGAGCACGGGCTGGAGGTCACGATCACCGAGCCCAAGAAACGCAAGCCGAATATCCGCCCCGGCGGCTATGGCGACAACTTCGCCACCAACCGGCGCACCGTCTGGACCCACTGACCCCGAGGCGTGGTCTCAGCGGATGGCGGGGCGGCCCGGACAGGGGCCGGGGGCGTCGGATTCCCCCCTTGCGCCCATGGACCTGCGGTCATAGAACGGCGCCTGATTTGCAAGCCGGATCGGGGGATCCCCCGGCTTTTCCGAACTGAACCGATAGGGGATGACATGAACGTCACCGAGACCCTCAACGAAGGCCTGAAGCGCGGCTATTCGATTACCGTCACGGCAGCCGAGCTGGACGCCAAGGTCAACGAGAAGCTGTCCGAAGCGCAGCCCGAGATCGAGATGAAGGGCTTCCGCAAGGGCAAGGTCCCGATGGCGCTGCTGAAAAAGCAGTTCGGCCAGAAGCTGCTGGGCGAGGCGATGCAGGAGACCATCGACGGCGCCATGGCCAAGCATTTCGAGGACAGCGGCGACCGTCCGGCGCTGCAGCCCGAGATCAAGATGACCAACGAGGACTGGAAAGAGGGCGACGATATCGAGGTCGCCATGTCCTACGAGGCGCTGCCCGAGGTGCCGGACACCGATTTCAGCACCGTGACCCTGGAAAAGCTGGTCGTGAAGGCCGATGAGGAGGCCGTCAACGAGGCGCTGCAGAACCTGGCCGAGAACGCCAAGTCGTTCGAGACCAAGGAGGGCGCTGCCGAGGACGGGGACCAGGTGGTGATCGATTTCCTCGGCAAGGTCGATGGCGAGGCGTTCGAGGGCGGGGCCGCGGAGGATTATCCGCTGGTTCTCGGGTCGAACTCGTTCATTCCGGGCTTCGAGGAGCAGCTGATCGGCACCTCGGCGGGCGAAGAGAAGAACGTGGACGTGTCCTTCCCCGAACAGTACCAGGCCGAGCATCTGGCGGGCAAGGCCGCGGTGTTCGAGTGCAAGATCAAGGAAGTGAAGGCGCCCAAGGCGGCCGAGATCGACGACGAGATGGCCAAGCAGTTCGGCGCCGAGGATCTGGAGACCCTGAAGGGTCAGATCTCCGAGCGGCTGGAGGCGGAATATGCCGGGGCCGCGCGCGCGGTGATGAAGCGCAAGCTGCTGGACGAGCTGGACACGCTGGTCAAGTTCGAGCTGCCGCCGAGCCTGGTGGCCACCGAGGCGGGCCAGATCGCGCACCAGCTGTGGCACGAGGAGAACCCGGAGGTGGAAGGCCACGACCACCCGGAGATCGAGCCGACCGAGGAGCACAACAAGCTGGCCGAGCGCCGGGTGCGTCTGGGCCTGCTGCTGGCCGAGCTGGGCCAGAAGAACGAGATCCAGGTGACCGATGCCGAGATGACCCAGGCGATCATGGCGCAGGCGCGCCAGTATCCGGGCCAGGAGCGGCAGTTCTTCGAGTTCATCCAGCAGAACCAGCAGATGCAGCAGCAGCTTCGCGCGCCGATCTTCGAGGACAAGGTCGTGGATTACATCTTCGAGCTGGCCACGGTGACCGAGAAGGAGATCTCGAAAGACGATCTGCAGAAGGCGGTCGAGGCGCTGGACGACGAAGTCTGAGCCTGCGCCCGACGGAGATACGCGAAGGCCGCCCGGTGGGGCGGCCTTTGTCGTTTCCGGGGGGGCGCTCAGAGGGTGATGCGGAACTGCATGAACCCGTCGGGGGCCGCGCCCGCCGGTGCGATGGTCAGGCTGGTGACCTCGCCCAGGTAGTCGATGGCCTTCGGCCCGGTTTCGAACAACACGGTGGTGCCGGGCAGGGGGGCGAAGCGCCAGTTGCCATCGGCGCGCGGGCTGATCGTGCCCTGTTCGACGATGTAGCGGACGATCACGTCGCGGTTGGTGTCGGGCCCTTCGAAGATTACCGTGTCACCGGTGCCGGGGAAGCTGCCGCCGCCCGAGGCGCGGTAGTTGTTGGTGGCGATGATGAAGCGGGCGTCGGGGTCGATCGGCGCGCCGTCGTGGCGCAGGTCCACGATCCGGTTGGCGTCCGGGTTCAGCAACTCGCCCTTGGCGTCGAATTTCGAGGGCTGGCTGAGGTCGATCTGGTAGGTGACCCCGTCGATCACGTCGAAATTGTAGCTCGGGAAGTCCGGGTTCAGGAGGGCGGCGTCCTGTGCGCCCGGAGTGACCTGGTTGAACATGCCCGCGGAGCGTTCGAGCCAGTCCTTGACCTGCGCCCCGGTGACCAGCACGGCCCGGGCGGTGTTGGGGTAGAGATAGAGATCCGCGACGTTCTTGATCGCCACGTCGCCCGCGGGCACGTCGGTGTAATACTCCGGCCCGCCGCGGCCCCCGGCCTTGAACGGGGCGGCCGCCGACAGGATCGGGAGGCCTTCGTACTCGGTGCCTTTCAGCATGTCGGCGATGTACCAGCTTTGCGCGATGGAGACGATCTGGACCGAGGGGTCATCGGCCACCAGCGCGAAATAGGAGTGCAGCGGCGCGTCGGTCTTGCCCACGGCGCGGCGGACATAGGCGAGGGTGGCGTCGTGGTCTTCCTGCACCGAGGCCAGCACGTAATCCTGGCTCTCGACCAGGGCGGTGATCGAGCGGTCCTCGTTGCGCTGGGAGATCGGGCGCGCCTCGGTCTCGGCGGTGACGACGCGCCAGGCGCCGCCCTCGCGTTCGAGCATCAGGTCGATCAGGCCCATATGGGAGCCCCAGAACCCGCCCATGGTCGCGGGCTTGCCGTGGATCGTGCCGGCCTCGGCATCGACGGCGGCATAGTCCGCATAGGTGGCGGAGGGGAAGACCAGGTGGCTGTGCCCGGTGGCGATGGCATCGATCCCATCGAGCCCGGCCAGCGGGACGGAAGCGTTCTCCATCCCGTCGGTTTCCTGTGCCGAGCCGATGCCCGAATGGCTGAGCGCGATAATGATGTCGGCGCCCTGCTCGCGCATCTGGGGGATGTAGGCGCGGGCGGTCTCGAGGATGTCGCGGGCCTGCACGTTGCCTTCGAGATGCTTGCGGTCCCAGTTCATGATCTGGGGCGGCACGAAGCCGATCAGCCCGATCTTGATCGGGTGGGTCTCGCCCGCGCCGTCGGTCAGCATCCGGTCGAGGATCACGTAGGGCGCGATGAACGTGGTGTCGCCGCGCGGGCCCGCGCCCATGTCCTTGACCACATTGGCCGAGATCACGGGGAACTCGGCCCCGGCCAGGGATTTCATCAGGAAATCGAGCCCGTAGTTGAACTCGTGGTTGCCCAGGGTCGAGGCGTCGAAGCCCACGGTGTTCATGGCGGTGATCACCGGGTGGGTGTCACCCTCTTTCATGCCACGCTCATAGGCGATGTAGTCGCCCATCGGGTTGCCTTGGAGGAAGTCGCCATTGTCCACCAGGAGCGCATTTGTCGCCTCGGCGCGGATGTCGTCGATCAGGGCAGCGGTACGGGCCAGGCCCACGGTGTCGCGGGGTCGGTCGGCGTAGTAATCATAGGGGAAGACATGCACATGCAGATCGGTCGTTTCCATGATCCGCAGGTGTGCCTGGTTGGCGGCGGCACGGGCGGAATAGGGATGTAGCGCGATCAAGCTGGCTCCGGCGGCGGTGCCGAGAAACTCCCGGCGGGTCATGGGGTTCAACATCGGGTAAATCCTGTGCTCGGAATCACCCTAGGGTTGCATGGAATGGTAAGAATCCCGAGCAGAAAGTGATAGTCGCGATTCATGCAGAAGTTGCATGGCAGGTATTCCGCAGGGTCTTGCGGTAAATTTGCCATAAGAAAAGCCGCCCGCGAGGTGCGGGCGGCTTGTGATCCGTCAAAGAGGACGATGCCTCAGGGCTGTTCGTCTTCTGCCTCTTCCGTGGCGCGATCTTCCGGTGTTTCGACCAGATCGCTGTCCTCGGAGGCAGCGGAGCCGATATCGTCGAACAACTCGGCGATCTCGAATTCAGCCTCTGCCTCGGCTTCGGCGGCCAGTTCCTGGATCGATTTCCCGGAGGCTTGCAGCTCGGCTTCCTCGGCAGAGCGGGCCACGTTCAGCACGATATCGGCGGTGACCTCGGGGTGCAGGGTCACGTGCACGGTGTGCAGGCCCAGCTCCTTGATCGGGCGGGACAGCGAGACCTGCTTGCGATCGAGAGAGAAGCCGTCGGCGGTGGCAGCCTCGGCCGCGTCCCGCGTGGTCACGGAGCCGTAGAGAGCGCCGGCGTCGGAGGCGGAGCGAATCACGATGAACTGCTGTCCATCGAGCTTCTCGGCCATGGCCTCGGCTTCTTTCCTGGTTTCCAGGTTGCGCGCCTCGAGCTGGGCCTTCTGCGCTTCGAATTGCGCGATGTTGGCCTCGGACGCGTTGAGCGCCTTGCCCTGCGGCAGCAGGTAGTTACGAGCATAGCCCGGCTTGACGTCGACGACTTCGCCCATCTGGCCCAGCTTGGCCACGCGTTCGAGAAGGATGACTTGCATGTGCTCGGCTCCTTATTTCACGGCATAGGGCAGCAGGGCGAGGAAGCGGGCGCGCTTGATGGCACGGGCCAGTTCACGCTGCTTCTTCGCCGAGACGGCGGTGATGCGGGACGGCACGATCTTGCCACGCTCGGAGATGTAGCGTTGCAGGAGCCGGGTGTCCTTGTAGTCGATCTTGGGTGCATTGTCGCCGGAGAAGGGGCAGACTTTGCGGCGGCGGAAAAACGGTTTTGCAGCCATGGTTTAGCGTCCTTTTCTCAAGCGTCTGTCAGCGGCGTTCGCGACGGTTGTCGCGTTCTTCGCGCTTCTGCATCTGGATCGAGGGCCCCTCGGGGTGCTCGTCGACCTTGATGGTCATCACGCGCATCACGTCGTCATGCAGACGCATCAGGCGCTCCATCTCCTGCACGGCCGGTGCGGGGGCATCGGTCTTGAGGAAGGCGTAATGGCCCTTGCGGTTCTTGTTGATCTTGTAGGCCATCGTCTTGAGGCCCCAGTACTCGCTGTCGACGACTTTGCCGCCATTGTCCGCGAGGACGGATCCGAAATGTTCGACGAGGCTTTCAGCTTGCGCGTTGGACAGGTCCTGACGCGAGATAAAGACATGCTCGTAAAGCGGCATGTGCTCTCCAGTTCTTTTACGCGTGTTTCATAGGGCGGCTTTCCGAGGTCCCGAGCCGCACACGAGAGGCCACGCAGGGTCAATGACACGGGACCCGCGCGTTATAGGGGGTCTGGTGTCGAACGCAAGGGGCGATGGCGGGGGCGGCGGGGCCGCGGTCTCTGCGCATGGTCGCACAGAAGATGTTGGAGCGCGCGGGGTTGTGAAACGCCCGCGGCGCGCTCTTATCCTGCCCAGGTATTCATCAACATGAGAGACCCACAATGACCCTTCTCCGCACCACGGCACTGGCCGGTGTCTTCGCCCTTGGCGCCACGGCGGCCTTTGCCGATGCGCAGCGCTACGTGCTCGACGCCAGCCACAGCCAGATCGTCTTCAGCTACGATCACCTTGGCTATTCCACGACTTATGGCATGTTCTCGGGCTTCGAGGGCGAGATCCTGTTCGACGCCGAGGATCCGGCGGCCTCGAGCGTCTCGGTCTCCATGCCCGTGCGGTCGATGATCACCGGCTGGGAAGAGCGGTTCACGCATTTCATGACCGACGAGTTCTTCGGCGCGGATGACGACGAGGACATGGTCAGCTTCACGTCCACGGCCATCGAGGTCACTGGCGAGGACACGGCGCTGATCACCGGGGATCTGACCCTGAACGGGGTGACCAAATCCGTCGTTCTGGATGCAAAGCTGAACCAGACCGGGATGCACCCCATGGCCCAGAAGGAATGGGCCGGGTTCGACGCGACCACGACGCTGCTGCGTTCCGATTATAATGTCGGGGCCTTCGCGCCGTTCGTCAGCGACGAGGTCGAGGTTCTGATCTCCATCGAGGCGATGTTGGCCGACTGAGCGCACTCACGATTCCATCGGCAGGGGGGCGCGCAGGGATGCGGGCCCCCTTTTTCGTGCGGCTCAGGGGGCTGTGCTGCGGGCGGTCAGGTCCACCGCGATGGTGACGGTGAAACCCACGCTGGTCTCGTCCGGGTAGGCGGTGCCGATGCCGAAATCGAGCCGGGCGACTTGCGTCTCGCCGGTCATGCGGGCGAGGCCGTCGGTGATGTTCAGGGTGAAGGGCAGGGTGACCGGCACGGTGCTGCCTTTCAGGGTCAGGGTGCCCTCGGCGGTATGGCCCGCGTCGGTGCCGGTGATCTCGGCCGCGAAGGTGGCGGTGGGGTGGGTGTCGGCGGCGAAGAATTCCGCCCCAAGCGCCTGGGACGTGACGGAGCCGAGGGTGAGGCTGGGGATCGCGACGGTGACGGTGACATCGCCCGTGCGGCTGTCGGGGTCGTAGGCGATGGCGGCGGTCCAGTCTTCGAACGTGCCGGTGACCGGTGCGCCGAGTTGGGTGACGGTGATCGAGAGGGTGCCGTCCTCGACGGTCCAGTCGGAGGCGACCTCGGCGAGTTCGGCCTGCGGCAGGGGGGCGGCGTCGTCATGGGCGAAGAGCCCGAGCCCCGCGCCCACGGCCAGCGCCGCGGCGAAGGCCCCGGCAGCGCCCAACAGCGGCAGGGCGGGGCCGTGGGGCTTGGCGGGGGTCGCGGGGGCGGCAGCGGTTGCGCCGGGCAGCATGCGTTGCAGGGTCAGGTCGCGGTCGAAGAAGCGGTGCTTGAGCGCGCCCGCGACGTGCAGGACCAGCGCGATCACGAGAACCCGCTCGAAGATGATGTGCAGGCTGGCGAAGGTATGGGCGAGCGTGTCGGATTTCGGCACGAAGGGCAGAGATTGACCAAAGGGCCACCAGATCGGCGCAAAACCGGTGGTGGCCGCGTGGTGGATCCAGCCGGAGAGAGGCACCAGCAGGAGCGTGCCATAGAGGGTCCAGTGCACGGTTTCGGCGGCGAAGGTTTCCAGCCGCCGCTCGGGATGCAGGGGGGCGGGTTTGGGTTGGCTCAGCATCCAGGCGACTCGGGCCAGGGCGGCGAAGAAGGCGGTGACCCCGAGCGTCTTGTGGATCGAGAAGACAAATGCCTTGCGCGACAGCTCCTCCCCGGTAGCGAAGGGCATGTCGTTGGCAATGATGCCCAGCGGGATCAGGGTGAGGATCAGCGCGACCGTGAGCCAGTGCAGGGTCTTGCTGACACTGCCGTAAGTGTTGTGCGCGTTGGTGAGGGCCATCGGGGTCTCCTTGCCGGTTCGATGTTCACCTAGCGAGTGCGGCGCGTGGGGCAAAGGCGCTCGGAGCACAAGAGTTGTGCGGCGATTGGGACCCGGGGGCGGAGATTGCACGCCAAGGCCCGCTCGGGTATGAGGCGGGACGCCAGAATGAGGAGTTTCCATGAGCAGAGCCTTCGTTTTCCCCGGGCAGGGGGCACAGACTATCGGTATGGGGCGCGATCTCGCCGAGGCCTACCCGGCGGCGCGGGCCGTTTTCGAGGAGGTCGACGATGCCCTGGGCGAGGCGCTGAGCGCGCTGATCTGGGAGGGCGAGGCGGACCGGCTGACGCTGACCGAGAATGCGCAGCCCGCGCTGATGGCGACGTCCCTGGCCGCGCTGCGGGCGCTGGAGGCCGAGGGGCTGGACTGGGCGGAGGTGTCTTGCGCGGCGGGGCATTCGCTGGGCGAGTATTCGGCGCTGGCGGCGGCGGGCGCGCTCAGCGTGGGCGATACAGCGCGGCTGTTGCGGGCGCGGGGGCGGGCCATGCAGGAGGCGGTGCCCGTGGGCGTGGGCGCCATGGCGGCCCTTCTGGGGCTGAATTTCGAGACCGTTTGCGCGGTGGCCGAGGAAGCCGCCCAAGGCGAGGTCTGCGAGGCGGCCAATGACAACGACCCGGGGCAGGTCGTGGTGTCGGGCCACAAGGCGGCGGTGGAGCGTGCGGTCGATCTGGCCAAGGCGCGCGGCGCGAAACGCGCGGTGTTGCTGCCGGTGAGCGCGCCGTTCCATTGCGCGTTGATGGCGCCCGCGGCGGAGACGATGAAAGATGCGCTCGCCGCGGTGGAGATCGCCACGCCGCGCGTGCCGGTGATCGCCAATGTGCTGGCCGCCCCGGTCACCGCGCCCGAGCAGATCCGCGACCTGCTGATCCGGCAGATCACCGGGTCGGTGCGTTGGCGCGAAAGCGTGGGCTGGATGGCGCAGAACGGCGTGACGGAAATCTGGGAGATCGGCGCGGGCAAGGCCTTGATCGGCATGGTGCGGCGCATCGATCGCAGCATCGCGACCCAGGCGATCGGCACCTCTGAGGATGTCCGCAAGGTCTGCACCACACGCGAGGAGACGGCATGATGTTCGATTTGACCGGCAAGACGGCGCTTGTCACCGGAGCCTCCGGCGGGATCGGCGGGGCGATTGCCACGGCGCTGCACGCCCAAGGCGCGACCGTCGGGCTGAGCGGGACGCGCGTCGATCCGCTCGAAGCGCTGGCGGCGGAATTGGGGGAGCGGGCCCATGTTCTGCCCTGCAACCTGAGCGATGCGGACGCGGTCGAGGCCCTGCCCAAGCAGGCGGTCGCGGCCATGGGGTCGGTCGATATCCTGGTGAACAATGCCGGGATCACCCGCGACAACCTGTTCATGCGGATGTCGGACGAGGAATGGGCCAGCGTTCTGGACGTCAACCTGACCTCGACCATGCGGCTGTGCCGGGGCGTGTTGCGCGGGATGATGAAGGCGCGCTGGGGCCGGATCGTCAATATCAGCTCGGTCGTCGGCGCGACCGGCAATCCGGGGCAGGGAAATTACGCGGCCTCCAAGGCCGGGATGGTGGGGATGTCGAAGTCGCTGGCCTATGAGGTGGCGAGCCGCGGGATCACGGTCAATGCCGTGGCGCCGGGCTTCATCAGCACCGCGATGACCGACAAGCTGACCGACGATCAGAAGGACAAGCTGCTGGTGCAGGTGCCGTCGGGGCGCATGGGCGAGCCGGGTGAAATCGCCGCGGCGGTGGTCTATCTGGCCAGCCCCGAGGCGGGTTACGTGACCGGATCGGTCCTGCATGTAAACGGCGGGTTGGCGATGATTTGAGCCATCCCGCGCGGCTGGCGCGAAAGCGTTTGCCTTTGACAAGCCATGTGATATAGGCGGCGCAGTTTTGGAGCGGGAGACCGGTCCTGCCGCTTTGCGGACTACCATCGCCGTATTGGGCGGCACAGACGACACCGGGCGAAGACCCGATAACACGAATGAGGACATGAACATGAGCGACGTAGCGGATCGCGTGAAGAAGATCGTGGTGGAGCATCTGGGCGTGGAAGAGAGCAAGGTCGTTGAAAACGCGTCCTTCATCGACGACCTCGGCGCGGACAGCCTGGATACGGTCGAGCTGGTCATGGCCTTCGAAGAAGAGTTCAGCATCGAGATCCCGGACGATGCCGCCGAGACCATTCAGACCTTTGGCGATGCGGTGAAGTTCATCTCCGAAGCGTCCTGATCCCAGGCGTTTCAGAACAGGCAGGTCGGCGTCCCTCGGGGCGCCGTTTTGCGTTGCGGGGTCGGGGCTGCGCGAGGTCGTGCTGGACTTGCGGCTTGTTGCTTGCCCCGTGGTAGGTGCCGCGTGTATCAGGTGGCGGAGAAAAAGACCGGTGAGGATTGAGCATGCGTCGGGTTGTGGTCACAGGATTGGGAATGGTGTCGCCGCTGGCCAGTGGCGTCGAGGAAACGTGGACGCGTCTGTTGGCCGGGCAATCCGGCGCGGGGCAGATCACGCGCTTCGATGCGAGCCATCTGGCGACGACCTATGCCTGCGAGGTGCCGCGGGGCGATGGCAGCGACGGGACGTTCAACCCCGATGACTGGATGCCGCCGAAAGAGCAGCGCAAGGTGGACGAGTTCATCCTCTATGGCATGGCGGCGGCGGAGCAGGCGGTCCGGGATTCCGGCTGGGCGCCCGAAGACGAGGATGGCAGGCTGCGCACGGGTGTGATGATCGGCTCGGGCATCGGCGGGCTGAGCAGCATCGCGGAGACGGCGGTTCTGCTCAAGGAGCGGGGGCCGCGGCGGGTTTCGCCGTTCTTCATCCCCGGCGCGCTGATCAACCTGGTTTCCGGGCAGGTGTCGATCCGGTTCGGCTTCAAGGGGCCAAACCATGCGGTGGTGACGGCGTGTTCCACCGGGGCCCATGCCATCGGGGACGCCGCGCGGCTGATCATGCTGGACGATGCGGATGTGATGGTGGCGGGCGGGGCCGAAAGCCCGATCTCGGAGATCGGGATTGCGGGGTTCAACGCCTGCAAGGCCCTGAGCACCAAGCGCGGCAATGATCCCGCGTCGGCCAGCCGCCCCTATGATGCGGACCGGGACGGGTTCGTGATGGGCGAGGGGGCCGGGGTGGTCGTTCTCGAAGAGTACGCGCATGCCAAGGCGCGCGGTGCGAAGATCTATGCCGAGGTGGTGGGCTATGGCCTGTCGGGGGATGCGTATCACATCACCGCGCCGTCGGAGGATGGCGAGGGCGGCGAGCGGTCCATGCGCGCGGCCTTGAACCGGGCGGGCATCGAGGGCGCGCAGGTGGATTACATCAACGCCCACGGGACGTCGACCATGGCGGATGTGATCGAGCTGGCCGCGGTGGAGCGGGTCTTGGGCGCCGGGGTCGAGACCGCGACCATGAGTTCCACAAAGTCCTCGGTCGGGCATCTTCTGGGGGCGGCTGGCGCGGTGGAAGCGATCTTCTCGATCCTGGCCATTCGCGACCAGGTGGCGCCGCCGACGATCAACCTGGACAATCCGGCGGTCGAGAGCAAGCTGGACCTTGCCGCGAACGCGGCGCGCAAGCGCAAGATCGACTATGCGCTGTCGAACTCCTTCGGGTTCGGCGGCACCAATGCCTCCCTGGTTCTGGCGCGGGTCACCGACTGATGTGGCGCGCGCTTGCGTCCAACATGCTGACCCTGCTGATCGTGGGGTTTCTCGCGCTGGTCGCGGTGATTGCCTGGGGGCAGCGGTCCTTTACCGGGCAGGGGCCGCTGGCGGAGCCGATCTTCTTCGAGGTGCCGCGGGGGGCGTCCCTGACGCGGATCGCGGATGCGTTGGAGGCGGAAGGGGCCGTCAGCTCGGCGGTGATCTTTCGGCTGGGCGCGCAATATACCGAGCGGGAAGGCGATCTGAAATTCGGGAGTTATGAGATCCCTGCGGGCGCCTCCATGGCGGATGTGCTGGATATTCTGACCGCGGGGGGGGCGGCCTCGTTCCGCTACATGGCGACTTACCAGATCCGGGTCGACGACGCGGAGCTGCGGTTGCGCGAGCGGATCCCGGGGGAGGACCGCGACGAGTTGGTGGCCAGTTTCGCACCCGGCGAGCCGGTGCCCGCGGCCTATGCGGAGCTGGTGGCAGCGGGCACGCCGATGGCCTACCGGGTGGCGATCGCCGAGGGGGTGACGAGCTGGCAGATCGTGGATGCGCTGCGCAAGGCCGATTTCCTGAGCGGAGAGATCGCCGAGGTGCCGCCGGAGGGCAGCCTGGCGCCGGACACCTACGAGGTCGCGCGCGGCGGAGATCGGGCGGATATCATTGCGGCGATGTCGGAGGCGCAGACCCGGATCCTGGCGCAGGCCTGGGCGGCGCGGGACGCTGAACTGCCGCTGGAAAGCCCGGAGGAGGCGCTGATCCTGGCGTCGATCATCGAGAAGGAAACCTCGGTTCCGGAGGAGCGGGAGGTGGTCTCGTCGGTCTTCGTGAACCGGCTCAATCGGGGGATGCGCCTGCAGACCGACCCGACGGTGATCTATGGCATCACCAATGGGGTGGGGGTTTTGGGCCGGGGCTTGCGGCGCAGCGAGTTGCGTGGGGCAACGCCTTATAATACTTATGTTATTCCGGGGCTTCCACCAACGCCCATCGCCAATCCTGGGCGCGAAGCGATCTTCGCGGCGGTGCAGCCGGCCGAGACGGATTACATCTTTTTCGTGGCCGATGGCACTGGCGGGCACGCCTTCTCGCGCACGCTTGCGGAGCACAACGAGAACGTGGCGCGGTGGCGCGCGATCGAGCGCAGCCGGGAGGCGAACTGAGCGAATTCGCGGGGCAGCGCGCGCTGGGTGTTGCGCAACCTATGCGATAGTGTTTGACTTGGCGAACGCTCCAAAGTATACCTTCAGGCAAGCTAGAAAAAGTGGGTAAGCGGCCAAGGGAAACCTCGGCCGTTTTTCTTTTACTCGTGCGGAAAAGCCTGAGAGGCCCTTCAGCATGATCGGAGACACCGGGACCGGAGCCTGCCAGCCAGGTAGCTTTCTCGATGCCGCAACAGACCAGGTTGTTTACCTGCGAAATTGCGTTCAGTGCGCCATTGTCCGTGTAGAGGAACTGGCGCGTACTGGAACACCAAATGACACCAGCGCCGGAGAATTCCGCAAGCTCTTGAAAGAGTTGCGGGAGATTTCGGGTATTGCACTCAGGGAGGAAAGTCGACTTGCAGAGCAACTCGCAAAGGAAAACGGGGGACTGCACGCAGGAGCCTATGACCTTGTCGCAGCTCGCGCTGAAATCGGGCGCAGACTGGCTGACCTCAGAACCGCCAGAAGTCACCCAGACGTTTCTGGAGAGCCTGAGTGACCATGCCATCGCGGCCTTGCCGCATCTGTTCGAGTTCTGGGCCTTGCCGCATCAGATCGCCCCGGAGGGTGACTGGCGGACCTGGGTCATTCTCGGCGGCCGTGGCGCGGGCAAGACCCGGGCAGGCGCCGAGTGGGTGCGCGCCGAGGTCGAAGGCGCGCGCCCGCTGGATGCGGGACGGTCACGGCGGGTCGCCCTGGTCGGGGAGACCTATGACCAGGTGCGCGATGTGATGATCTTCGGCGAGAGCGGCATTCTGGCCTGCAGCCCGGCGGACCGGAAGCCCGAGTGGCAGGGCACCCGGCGGCAGTTGGTCTGGCCGAACGGCGCGATCGCGAAATGCCACTCGGCCAACGATCCGGAGGCCCTGCGCGGGCCGCAATTCGATGCGGCCTGGGTGGACGAGTTGGCGAAATGGCCGAATGCCGAAGAAACCTGGGACATGTTGCAATTCGCGCTGCGCCTGGGCGTCAACCCGCGGCAGGTCGTGACGACCACGCCACGGCCCTCGACGATCCTGAAACAGATCCTTGCCACCGGCTCCACGGTCAAGACGACCGCGCCGACGGAGGCGAACCGGGCCTACCTGGCCGCGAGTTTCCTGGAGGAAATCCGGGCGCGCTATGCCGGGACACGGCTGGGGCGTCAGGAACTCGATGGCGTGCTTCTGGACGATGTCGAGGGCGCGCTCTGGACCAGTGCCGGGATCGAGGCCAACAGGGTCGAGACCGTTCCGCCACTGGACCGGATCGTGGTCGCGGTCGATCCGCCGGTCACCGGGCACAAGGGGTCCGATGCTTGCGGGATCGTCGTGGCCGGGTTGGTTGCGCAAGGCGAGCGGCGCGGCTGGACGGCCTATGTGCTGGAGGATGCGACCGTCTCGGCGAGTACGCCGCTGCAATGGGCCGAGGCCGCCGTGGAGGCCGCGCGGCGCCATGAGGCGGAGCGGGTCGTGGCCGAGGTTAACCAGGGCGGCGACCTGGTGGAGACCGTGCTGCGGCAACTCGATGACGTGCTGCCCTACCGGGCGGTGCGGGCGACCCGTGGCAAGGTGGTCCGTGCGGAGCCGGTCGCGGCGCTCTATGAGCAGCGGCGGGTGAAGCATGTTCGCGGTCTCGGCGCGCTGGAAGACCAGATGTGCCAGATGACCAATCACGGGTTCAAGGGCTCGGGCAGTCCGGATCGGGTCGATGCCCTGGTCTGGGCCTTGACCGAGCTTCTGCTGGACCCGCCGAAAGACAAGAGCGAGCCTCAGATCCGCGCGCTCTGAGCCCCGGGGCGCGCTGCCGCGTCCATCACTGATCGCACCAGAATCCACGTCACCGCCGCGCGCGGATGGCGTCTTTCCGGCTGCCTGAACAAAAGGAAGCATCTTTCATGGTGTTCAATCTGTTCCGACAAAAACAAGACATACCGGCGACGGATCGCGTGCCCGAGGTCAAGGCGTCGGCCACGAGCCGGGTTGTGGCCATGGGCAGCTCCGGGCGGATTGCCTGGACACCGCGGGATTCGGGGTCGCTGACGCGCAACGGGTTCGCGGGCAATCCGGTGGGGTTTCGGGCGGTCAAGATGATTGCGGAGGCCGCCGCGGCGCTGCCGCTGGCGTTCCAGGATGCGGAGCGGCGCTACGAGGCGCATCCGCTGATCACGCTGCTGGCGCGGCCCAGCCAGGCGCAGGGGCGGGCGGAGTTCTTCGAGGCGCTCTATGCGCAGCTCCTGCTGACCGGCGACGGTTTCGTGGAGGCGGTGTTCGCCAAGCCCGAGCTGCCCACGGAGTTGCATGTGCTGCGCTCGGACCGGGTGCGGATCATTCCCGGCGCGGATGGCTGGCCGAGCGCCTATGAGTACTCGGTCGGGGCGCACAAGCACCGGTTCATGGTCGAGGAGGGGCGCACGCCGATCTGTCATCTGCGCACGTTCCATCCGCAGGACGACCATTACGGGCTGTCCCCGATGCAAGCGGCGGCGACGGCGCTGGATGTCCATAACGCGGCGACCCGGTGGTCAAAGGCGCTGTTGGACAATGCGGCGCGGCCGTCGGGCGCGTTGGTCTACAAGGGGTCGGAGGGCGACGATACGCTCTCGCCCGAGCAGTACACGCGGCTGGTCGACGAGATGGACAGCTACCACCAGGGTGCGCGCAATGCGGGGCGGCCCATGTTGCTGGAAGGCGGGCTCGACTGGAAACCCATGGGGTTCAGCCCCTCGGACATGGAGTTCCAGAAGACCAAGGAGGCTGCGGCGCGCGAGATCGCGCTGGCCTTCGGGGTTCCGCCGATGCTGCTGGGGATTCCCGGGGACGCGACCTATGCCAACTACCAGGAGGCGCACCGGGCGTTCTATCGCCTGACGGTGCTGCCCTTGGCGCAGAAGGTGACCGCGTCGCTGGGTCATTGGCTGACGGATCTGTCGGGGGACGCCGTGAATGTCGCGCCCGATCTGGACAAGATCCCGGCCCTTGCCGCTGAGCGCGACGCGCAATGGGCGCGGATCGGGACGGCGAGTTTTCTCACCGATGCCGAGAAGCGGGTTCTGCTCGGGCTGCCGGCGGAAATGGATTGCTCATGAGCGATCCGTCCAAGCCCAGGGGTGGATCGCGGTTTCTCTACGAGCCGTTCGAGTGTCGGCCTGCAGACTGCGTGCCGTCCCACAAGATCGAGGCCAATGAACGGCTTGCCGAGCAGCGCTGGGAGGCGCTGGAGTACCGTTTGCAGGCCATGAATTCCTTGCTGGAGCGCCTCGAGCGGCGGCTCTGGCTCACGATTCTGGGCGTTGCCGGGGCAGTCCTCGCGGAAGCGGTCCAGTCGATCGTCAGCACCCAATAGGAGCATCATCCAATGACGCAATCCATGGACGGCCCAGTGGCACACGCTGGGCTGGAGACGAAGTTTTGCCGTTTCGGCACGTCGGAGAGCGACGGGGCGACGGCGCAGGGCCTCGAGATCGAGGGCTATGCCAGCCTGTTCGGGGCGGTGGACCAGGGCAACGACATCGTGGATCCGGGCGCTTATGCGGCGTCTCTGACGGCGCTCGCGGCGGCGGGACGGCAGGTCAAGATGCTGTGGCAGCACGATCCGGCCCAACCCATCGGGGTTTGGGACGAGGTGCGTGAGGATGCCAAGGGTCTGTATGTCAAGGGGCGCCTTCTGCCCGAGATCGCGCGGGGCCGCGAGGCTGCCGAGTTGATCGCGGCGGGTGCGCTCGATGGTCTTTCGATCGGGTATCGCACCAAGCGCGCGTCGAAGGACGCGCAGGGGCGGCGGCACCTGACGGAAGTGGAGCTTTGGGAGGTGTCGCTTGTGACCTTCCCGATGCTTCCCGAAGCGCGGGTCGGACACAAGACAAGCTGTCTTGAGGATGACTGGCGTTCGTTGGCGGAGGCGCTGCGTGCGGCCCGCCTGGCGCTGGGCGATCAGGTCCCGGCGGAAACGACTTCGAAAAGGAGTGAAGAATGAGCAACAGCGATCCCTCTGCCTTGCTCGCAGCAAAGACGGCCCCTGACGCCGTGGCGGACGGGGTGTCTCCGCTCGCCGAAGTCACCGCAGAACTGAGTGCCTTCGTGCGCGAAGTCACGGCCCAGAAGGCCGAAATGAAATCCCGATTGAAACAACAAGAAGAGCGTCTCCTCATGCTTGACCGCAAATCTACTTCGTACGCGCGCCCCGCGCTGTCTGGTGCTGTTGCCGAAGCAGCGCCCCATCAGAAGGCGTTCGACGCCTATCTGCGTTCCGGCGATGACGACGCGCTGCGTGGTCTGGAACTGGACGGCAAGGCCATGTCCACGGCGGTGTCCGGCGAGGGCGGCTATCTCGTCGATCCGCAGACCTCCGAGACCGTGAAGAACGTCCTGAAGTCCCAGGCCTCCCTGCGGGCGGTCGCACAGGTCGTGACGGTGGAAGCCACCAGCTATGATGTGCTGGTCGATCACACCGAGGTCGGCACCGGCTGGGCGAGCGAGACCGGCAACCTGACCGAGACCGACACCCCGCAGATCGACCGGATCTCGATCCCGCTGCACGAGCTTGCTGCCCTGCCGAAGGTCAGCCAGCGACTGCTGGATGATGCGGCGTTCGACATCGAGGCATGGCTGGCTGAGCGCATCGCCGACAAGTTCGCCCGCTCGGAAGCGGCGGCCTTCGTCAACGGAGACGGCGCCGACAAGCCCAAGGGGTTCCTTACCCATGACAGCGTCGACAACGATGTGTGGACCTGGGGCAATCTCGGCTACGTGGTCACCGGCTCGGATGGTGATTTCAACAGCGTGAGCCCCGCAGATGCGATCGTGGACCTGGTTTACGCGCTGGGCGCGCGCTACCGCGCCAATGCCAGCTTCATCATGAACTCCAAGACCGCTGGTGTCGTGCGCAAGATCAAGGATGCCGATGGCCGGTTCCTGTGGTCGGACGGCCTTGCCGCGGGGGAGCCGGCGCGTCTGCTGGGCTACCCGGTGCTGATCTCCGAGGACATGCCGGATATCGGCAGCGATGCCACGGCCATCGCCTTTGGCGATTTCGGCGCCGGCTACACCATCGCGGAGCGTCCGGACCTGCGCATCCTGCGCGATCCGTTCTCGGCCAAGCCTCACGTTCTGTTCTACGCCACCAAGCGCGTGGGCGGGGATGTGAGCGATTTCGCGGCGATCAAACTGCTGAAATTCGCGGTGAGCTAAGGGTCTCTGATCCAACCGTGAATCTGTCCCGTCTTCGGGCGGGACAGTGGGCGCGTGTGGGGAAACGGCGTTGTCTAGCTTCTTCCCTCCGTCCGAGTAGCGCCGCCACGCGCGCCCGATTTCGATTTGTGACGTCCCGACTGGAGAGCGGAAAATGAATCTAAGCGAAGTGACTTCAGTGCCTCTGGCGTCCTTGCCGCTACAAGAGTTTCGGGACCATCTGCGTCTCGGACGTGGTTTCGAAGATGACAGTCTTCAGGATATTGTTCTCGAAACGGCGCTTCTGGCGGCGATCAACGCGATCGAGGATCGGACGGGCAAGGCCCTTCTGCAAAGGGAGTTCAGGCTTGAGCTGACCCATTGGGAGGGGCCGTGTGTCCAGTCCTTGCCACGCGGCCCTCTGATCGCTGTCCGGCGCCTTGCGATCATGCAGATGGACGGCTCGATGGTCGAGTTGTCCGAGGGCGATTATTCCCTGCTGCACGACACGTTTCGGCCCGGTTTGCGCGCCAAGGGCGGGTTTCCGCAAATTCCGACCCATGGAAGCGTCCAGATCGACTTCGAGGCGGGCTATGGCCCGCAGTGGTCGGATGTGCCCGGCAGCCTGGCCCAGGCGGTTTTCATCCTGGCCGCGCATTTCTATGAGGCGCGGGATGGGCAGCAGTCGCGGGGCTTCCCGGCCCTGGTCCGCACGCTGATCTCGGCATTCCGGGATGTGCGGATATTCGGAGGGCGCCGGAAATGACGCCCGTGCTGAGTCGCAAGCTGATCCTGGAAGAGCGCGTGCAGGTGCCGGACGGGGCAGGTGGATTTCAGGAAAGCTGGGAGGCGCGCGGCATGCTTTGGGCGGACGTGCGTATGCGCAGTGGCCGGGAAACGACCCGTCGACCCGCCGTGGCCGTTTCCATGACGTCGTCGCGCATCACCGTACGTGCCGCGCCCTTCGGCAGTCCGAGCCGACCCAAGCCGGATCAGCGATTTCGAGAGGGCAATCGGACCTTTCGGATCCTCGCGGTCGGAGAGGCGGATCACGATGCCCGTTTCCTGACCTGCTTTGTCGATGAGGAGGTTCCGGGATGAGCTATGCGCTGTCAGGTATATTGCAGAGAGCCATCTACCAGCATCTTGTCGGCGACGCCGTTCTGCAATCGCTGGTGGGTGATGCGATCTATGATGCGGTCCCGTCCGGGGTCCTGCCCACGACCTACATCACCCTGGGACCGGAAAACGCCGTCGCACGCGCGGATCGCAGCAGTGCGGCGACGCGCCATGATTTCGTGATCAGCGTGCACACGGAGAAGGACGGGTTCCAGGCGATCAAGGAGGTCGCGGGCGCCATCAGCGATGCGCTTGTCGATGCCCCCCTGAGCCTGAGCCGCGGTTCGCTCAGCACCCTCGAGTTCCTGCGCGCCAAGGCGCGCCGGTCCAGCAACAGTCAGATGCGCCAGGTGGACCTGTGGTTCCGCGCGCGCATCGAAGACGACTAACCCCCAGATTTGGAGAGCCCAATGGCTGTGCAAAAAGGCAAAGACCTTCTGATCAAACTGGACATGACCGGAACGGGTCAGTTTGAAACCATCGCCGGTCTTCGGGCCACGCGGATCACCTTCAACACCGAGACGGTCGATGTGACCTCCCTCGAGAGCGCGGGCGGGTGGCGCGAGCTGCTGGGCGGTGCCGGGGTCAAGAGTGCGTCGCTCTCGGGGTCGGGCGTGTTCCGCGACGAGAATACGGACGAGCGGGCGCGGCAGATCTTCTTCGACGGGGAAGTGCCGAACTTCCAGGTGATCATCCCGGATTTCGGGATCGTGGAGGGGCCCTTCATGATTACCGCGATCGAGTATGCCGGCAGCCAGAATGGCGAGGCCAGCTATGAAATGACCATCGCTTCGGCGGGTCAGATCACCTTCAACGCGATCTGATCCCGATGGCGAACCCTTATGCAGGCGAGGTGGCCCTGACGGTGGATGGGCAGACCTATGCCATGAAACTGACCCTGGGTGTTCTGGCCGAGCTCGAACATGAGCTGGAGGCGGGGTCGCTGGTCGCGGTGGTCGAGCGGTTCGAGGCGGGCCAGTACCGCACGCGCGACGTTCTTCTGTTGCTCAAGGCCGGGTTGCGCGGGGGGGGCTGGACCGGCCAGATCGGCGATCTTGCCCAGGCCGATATCGAGGGCGGTCCGATCCATGCCGCGCGCGCGGCGGCCACGCTTCTGGCGCGGGCCTTTGCGCTGCCGGAGACTGCGAGCGGCCCATGAGCCAGTTCGACTGGCCCGGCCTTCTGCGTCTTGGCCTGGGCTCTCTGAAACTGCGCCCAGAGGAATTCTGGGCACTCACCCCGGTGGAACTGCTGCTGTTGCTCGGTGCGGAAGCCGGTGGCGACGCGCCCCTTGGTCGGGCGCGTCTGGAAGAACTCGTCCGGGAGTTTCCGGACACGACGGAGGTCAGCGAGAATGTCGGATTACGATGAGTTGGACGGGTTCGATGCCCGGATGAACGAGCTGGAGCAGACGCTGGGCGATGCGGCGGCGGTTGCCGGGGCGTTCGATGCCGAGATGAGCCGCCTGCGCGACAGCATGCTCTACACCGAGCGGGAGGCGGCCTCCCTCGGGAGCAGCGTGGGCAGCGGCTTGCGTCGCGCGTTCGACGGGTTGGCCTTCGAGGGGCTGAAACTGTCCGACGCGCTCAAGACGGTGGCGCAGTCGATGGTGGACGCGGCCTACAACACGGCGATGTCGCCGGTGCAAAAGGCGGTGGGCGACACGTTGGCGACGGGTGTCAATTCGCTGATGTCCGGTTTGTTCGGGTTTTCCCATGGGGGCAGCTTTTCGCAGGGTCGCGTGATGCCGTTTGCCAAGGGCGGGGTCGTCACCTCGCCCACGACTTTCCCGATGAAGGGGGCCACCGGGTTGATGGGCGAGGCCGGGCCGGAGGCGATCATGCCGCTGGCGCGCGGTGCCGATGGGCGGCTCGGCGTGCGGGCCGACGGGGCAGGGGGTGGGCGGCCGGTGCAGGTCGTGATCAACATCTCCACCCCCGATGTGGAGAGCTTCCGCCGGTCCCGCAGCCAGTTGGCCGCGGATATGGGGCGCGCGCTGACGCTCGGCCAGAGAAACCGCTGAGAGGGGCAGGATCATGCAATTCCATGAAGTGAGGTTCCCCGCGAACCTGAGTTTCGGCTCCACCGGCGGGCCGGAGCGGCGGACCGAGATCGTCACCCTGGCCAACGGGTTCGAGGAGCGCAACACGCCCTGGTCCCAGTCGCGCCGCCGCTATGACGCGGGCGTGGGGATGCGGTCGCTGAACGACATCGAGGCGCTGATCGGGTTCTTCGAGGCGCGCCAGGGCCAGATGTACGGGTTTCGCTGGAAGGACTGGGCCGACTTCAAGAGTTGTGCGCCCTCGGAAACGGTGGCGTTCGAAGATCAGGCGCTCGGCAGAGGCGATGGGGAGACCCGGATCTTTCAGTTGATCAAAAGGTATCGGTCCGGGGCACAGTTCTATGCGCGCACCATCACGAAGCCCGTCGCCGGAACGGTGCGGGCCGGGATCGACGGTGTTCAATTGTCCGAAGCTGTGCATTTCGAGGTGGATACGGTGGCTGGGCAGCTGGTCTTTACGGACCCTCCGGAGAACGGGGCGGAGGTGACGGCCGGTTTCGAGTTCGACGTGCCGGTTCGGTTCGATACGGACCGCATCCGGACGTCGGTTGCGTCCTTCCAGGCCGGGGATATCCCCTCGGTTCCCGTGGTGGAGTTGCGGATATGAGCGCGGGTGAACAGGCGCTGAATGCGCATCTTGCCAGCGGGCTGACCACATTGTGCCGGTGCTGGCTGGTGAGGCGCCGGGATGGCAAGACGCTGGGCTTTACGGACCATGACCGGGATCTGTCCTTCGAGGGCGTGGTGTTCGCAGCCGATAGCGGTCTTGTCGCCTCGGCGTTG
This sequence comes from Dinoroseobacter shibae DFL 12 = DSM 16493, assembly GCF_000018145.1. NCBI lineage: Bacteria > Pseudomonadati > Pseudomonadota > Alphaproteobacteria > Rhodobacterales > Roseobacteraceae > Dinoroseobacter > Dinoroseobacter shibae. Next base: position 2,297,454 of record NC_009952.1, on the reverse strand, counting down.
CAGCAGTCCACGGGGTTGTCGGTCGACAATTCCGAGGCGATCGGGGCGCTGTCCAACGCGGCGATCTCGGAGGTGGACATTCGGGCTGGCCGTTTCGACGGGGCGGAGGTTCAGATCTGGCTGGTGAACTGGGTGGAGCCGGATATGCGCAAGCTGCAGTTCCGCGGCACGCTCGGGGAGCTCCAGCAGGTGGATGGGGCGTTCCGTGCGGAGTTGCGCGGGCTTGCCGAGATGCTCAACCAGCCGCAGGGGCGGATCTACCAGCGCGATTGTACCGCGTTGCTCGGGGATCGGTCGTGCAAGTTGGCGCTGTCGGCCGCGGAGTTCACGGCAGAAGCGCCGATCCTCAGCCAGAGCGACAATCGCATCTTCGCGTTCGCGCCGCTGGAGGCCTACGACCTGACCTGGTTCGAGCGCGGGCGGCTGGAGGTGGTGACCGGTGAGGCGGCTGGCCTGCAGGCGCTGATCAAGAACGACCGCTGGTACGATAATCGGCGAGAAATCGAGGTTTGGGAGGCGCTGGGTCAATCGGTCCAGCCCGGAGACATCGTGCGTCTCGAAGCGGGCTGTGACAAGCGGATGTCCACCTGCCGGTTCAAGTTCAACAACGTGAAGAATTTCCAGGGTTTCCCGTTCATTCCGGGCGATGACTGGCTTGTCAGCTACCCCACGCGGGGCGGTCAGAACGATGGCGGGAGTTTGTCCTCATGAGCTGTGCAGACCGCGTGGTTGCGGAAGCTCGTGGCTGGGTAGGCACGCCTTATGTGCACCAGGCATCCGCCCGCGGGGCCGGTGCCGATTGTCTCGGGCTCGTGCGCGGGGTCTGGCGCGGGGTGTTCGGCGACGAGCCGGAAGCGGTTCCGCCTTATACCCCGGACTGGTCCGAGCCGCAGCGCGACGAGATCCTCTGGCGCGGCGCGGCGCGACACTTGCAGCAAAAGCGGGTCGAGGACGCGGCGGTAGGCGATGTTCTGCTGTTTCGGATGCGCGCGTCCGGTGTGGCCAAGCATCTCGGCATCCAGTCCGAGGTCGGGCCGCTGCCTTGCTTCATACATGCCTATTCAGGTCATGGGGTCATCGAAAGCCCTCTGTCCCGGCCCTGGGCGCGGCGGATCGCGGCGCGCTTTGCTTTCCCGGTAGGAGACTAATCCATGGCGACCATCGTTTTATCCGCAGCCGGAGCGGCCATTGGCACATCGCTCGGCGGGGCGGCTTTCGGGCTGTCCGCGACGGTTATCGGACGGGCCATCGGGGCCACGATTGGCCGTGCCGTCGATCAGCGCCTGATGGGAGCCGGCTCGGCCGCGGTGGAAACGGGGCGGATCGACCGGTTCCGGATCTCGAATGCGAGCGAAGGCGATGTGATCCCGATGGTGTTCGGGAAGATGCGCGTTGCCGGACAGGTCATCTGGGCCTCCCGGTTCAAGGAGACCAGTTCCTCGTCCGGGGGCGGCAAGGGCGCACCGGCGCGGCCGAAGGTGACCAGTTTCACCTATACCGTGAGCCTAGCAATCGCGCTCTGTGAAGGCGAGATCCAGAGTGTGGGCCGGGTGTGGGCCGATGGCGTTGAAATCTCGCAAAGTGATCTGAACCTGCGGGTGTACTATGGCGCGCATGATCAGACGCCGGACCCCAAGATCGAGGCAGTCGAAGGTGCAGGCAGCGTGCCGGCATTTCGCGGCACCGCCTATGTCGTGATCGAGGATCTGGACCTGGGGCAGTATGGCAACCGGGTGCCGCAGTTCAGCTTCGAGGTCTTCCGTCCTGCCCAGCCGGAGGGCGGCGCGCCGCCGCTTGCAAGCCGGATACCGGGTGTGGCGATGATCCCGGGGACGGGGGAATACGCGCTGGCGACGACGCCTGTGCACTGGACCTCGGGGCCGGGTGCCAACACCTCGATCAATATCAACACGCCCGGGGCCGAGACCGATTTCGATGTCTCGTTGCAGAGCCTTCAGCGGGATTTGCCGAACTGCAATTCGGCCTTGCTGGTGGTGAGTTGGTTCGGGAACGATCTGCGCTGCGGAGAGTGCGAGCTACGCCCGAAGGTAGATCAGAAGCGATACGAAGGGGTCCAGATGCCCTATCGCGTGGGCAGCTTTGCGCGGGACGATCTGATGGAAGTACCGCGCGTGGATGGCGCGCAGATCTATGGCGGTACGCCCTGCGATCGGTCGGTCATCGAAGCGATTTTGGCATTGAAAGACGCGGGCAAGAGCGTTGTTTTCTATCCCTTTATCCTGATGGAGCAGCTTGCGGGCAATGATTTGCCGAACCCCTATTCCGGGCAGCCGGGCCAGCCGGTCTTGCCTTGGCGCGGGCGTATCACAAGCTCGCTCGCCCCGGGCCAGGACGGCTCGCCCGACGGTACCGCGGATGCAGAGACCGAAGTGGCGCGGTTTTTCGGGAATGCGTCGGCGTCCGATATCGCGATCTCGGGCAATTCGGTATCGTGGAATTCGGGCGTGGATTGGAAGTACCGGCACTTCATTCTCCACTATGCGCGGCTGTGCGCGGCGGCGGGTGGTGTCGATGCATTCTGCATCGGGTCGGAGATGCGGGCCCTGACGCAAATTCGTGGAGCCGACAACAGCTTCCCGGCGGTGGAAGCCTTGCGCGATCTGGCGCGGGACGTCCGTGCGATCCTGGGGAACGAGACCAAGATCGGGTATGCCGCCGATTGGTCGGAGTATTTCGGGTACCATCCTCAGGATGGCTCGGGCGATGTGTTCTTCCACCTTGACCCGCTTTGGGCGGACGAGGCGATCGACTTCATCGGGATCGACAACTACATGCCCCTATCCGATTGGCGTGACGGGCTGGATCATGCGGACGGGGATGCCGGGTCGATCTACAACGCGGCATACCTTCGGGACGGGGTTGCCGGAGGGGAAGGGTACGACTGGTTCTATGCCTCCGAGTCCGACCGCCGCGCACAGATACGCACACCCATCGAAGACGGTCTGGCCGGGGAGCCTTGGGTGTTCCGCTACAAGGATCTGGTTGGGTGGTGGTCGAACCATCACCATGACCGGATCAATGGCGAACGCCAAGCGCAGCATAGCCCTTGGGTGCCGGGCAGCAAGCCGATCTGGTTCACGGAAGTTGGCTGTGCGGCGGTCGACAAGGCTACGAACCAGCCCAACAAGTTCGTGGACATTCGTTCGTCGGAGTCCGCGTTGCCATGGTTCTCGGATGGTCGACGCGATGATCTGATCCAACAGGCCTACTACGACGCCACGCTGGGCTACTGGACGGACCCTGACAACAACCCGAGTTCCGATCTGTATGAGGGGCGGATGCTGGATACGGAGCGTATCCACGCCTGGGCCTGGGACGCTCGGCCCTGGCCGTATTTCCCGAATAACGGCGTCCTTTGGGCGGATTCGCCGAACTATGCCCGTGGCCACTGGATCGGCGGTCGGATCACGGCGCAGTCGCTGGCGGAAGTCGTCAGGGAAATCTGCCTGCGGGCTGGAGTAACCGAGGTCGATGTGAGCGAATTGGCGGGTCTGGTCCGTGGCTACGTCGTGGACAACATCTCGTCAGCCCGTGCATCCCTGCAACCCCTGATGCTGGCGCATGGCTTCGAAGCGGTGGAGCGAAACGGGACCCTCGTGTTCCGAAGCCGCAGGCAGGAAAGAGCGACCGAGGTGGACCCTGACCTCTTCGCGGTGGACAGTGACCTCGAAGGGGTATTGCAACTGACGCGCGCGCCCAATGCGGAATTGTCCGGGCGTGTTCAGCTGCGGTACATCGAAGAGGGCGGGGACTATGCCACCCGGTCTGCGGAGGCGCTCTTCCCGGATGAGACATCCAACATCGTGTCGCAGTCCAGCTTTCCGATCAGCCTGACCTACTCGGAGGGTAAGGCCATCGTCGAACGGTGGTTGGCGGAATCGCGTGTTGCAAGAGAGACCGCGCGGTTTGCCTTGCCGCCGTCGCGGTCGGATATCAAAGCCGGAGAAACCCTCCAGCTTCCCCATGGATCGGGGGGTTCGGCTCTGTTTCGGGTGGATCGGATCGAAGAAGGCCTGCAGCGTAGCATAGATGCGGTTCGGGTTTCGGACACGGTCTACACGGCGAGCGACGCGGTGGAGGAGCTTCCTCCGGTCAAGCCCTTCTCGCCGCCCGTTCCGGTTTTCCCGGTCTTTCTGGATCTGCCCCTCATCACGGGGGACGAGGTGCCCCATGCGCCTCATCTCGCCGTGACGGCGCGGCCCTGGCCAGGCAGTGTTGCGGTGTACAGTTCAGCGGAGGACGCAGGGTACGAACTCGAGAAGTTCGTTGGATCACCCGCGACCCTCGGGGTCACGGAGACGGATCTTCCGCGGGCGCGGCCGGGGATATGGGACCTTGGGGCGCCGCTTCGGGTCAGGCTCACCTCCGGTCAGTTCAACTCGGTTGACACAGAAGCGGTTCTGCGCGGCGCAAATCTGGTGGCCATCGGGTCGGGCTCTGCCTCAGGTTGGGAGTTGTTCCAGTTCCAGACCGCCGAGCTTGTCGCAGCTGACACTTTCGAGTTGTCGAACCGCTTGCGCGGGCAACTGGGGACCGAGACGGACATGGCCGATATCTGGCCGACCGGCAGCTACGTTGTCTTGATCAATGGCGCGGTGGAGCAGGTGAACTTGGCATCCCAGGCCGTCGGTTTGCCGAGGCACTACCGGATCGGGCCGGCGCAACGCCCCATAGATGACCCGACCTTCATCCACGTGTCCGAAGCGTTTTCGGGCATTGGTCTTCGACCTTATGCGCCGGTGCATGTTACGGCTCGGTATTCGGCGGATGGCGTCCGGGTGAGTTTTGTCAGGCGCGCACGGATTGATGGGGACCGCTGGGACCTGGAAGAGATACCCCTCGGCGAGTCGACGGAACGTTACTTGGTGCGTGTGCGTGCCCTCGATGAGACGCTTTTGCGTGAGGTCACGGTAACTCAGACAGTTTGGGACTACACCGCGGAGATGTATGCGGAGGATGGCGCGCCAGCCGGGGCCATTCTCGAAGTTGCACAGATTTCCGACCGGTTTGGTCCAGGCTCTTTCGGAAGGACTATCTTCTATGGCTAACAGCCCCAATATCGAACTGCCCTTCGTCGAGGCGGCGCAGGCGCAGAAGCACGTAACGGTGAATGAGAGCTTGCTGCGGCTCGACGCGGTCTCGCAGCTTGTTTTGCAGTCGCTGTCCGAAACCGTGCCACCCAATGATGCAGAGGATGGGGAGGTGTACGCGGTGCCGCAGGGTGCGCAGCCTCCCTGGCAAGCCTTGCCTGGCAAGCTCGCGCTGCGGAGCAATGGCGGTTGGGTTACGATCACGCCGCGACCGGGCTGGCAGGCGTGGGTGGTCGAACTCGGCGCGCTTTGCGTTTTCGATGGCAGCGGCTGGGTGTCCGTCGGCCCAGGAGCGGCCGGTGCCGGGCCGAGATTCGAGGCGATCGAATTCGAGCATACTGTCCAGAGTGGTGGTGCTCAGGACACCACGGTCGTTATCCCTGCGCAGTCCTCGGTGATTGGTGTCACCGCGCGCGTGTCAGATGAAATCACAGGCAATTTGACATCCTGGCGGCTTGGTGCGGGAGGCTCCGACAATCGCTACGGATCCGGGTTTGGAACGGCGCACAATTCCTTCGTGCGGGGGCTGACCGGCGCGCCCTTGGCTTACTACGCGGACACGCCACTGATCCTGACGCCCGAGAATGGCGCGTTTTCGGGCGGTGCGGTGCGGTTCGTGATCCACATGCTTCAGATCGACATTCCAGACCTTGTGTGATGCAGCGGCTCGGTCTTGAGGAGGTCGTGACACTTGCACGATCCTTGGTGTCGATCCCGTACGAAGACCAAGAACGGTTTTGCCTCGAGCTGTTTTCTGCGGCGCATGTCCATCACAAGATCGCCAAGCGTCTGGGCGGGCGGAAGGCGCGGGAGTATCAACCGGTGCTCCCGCCCGCACCCAGTGCTTGCGATATGTCGCGCGACGTCGTGTCTGAGTTGAGCGCGGAGTTTTGCAGCGTATTCAGTGCGTTGCGTGCGTGGCGCGGTCTTCAGGCGCAGAGAGGCGGCGCTCCGAACCGATAGACGACTTGCGAGGTGGCCTCGAATTCCTTACCTGTTTTGCACAGAGTATTGGAGTTCACGGGATGGGCAAAGCGTCGAAATCGCTGAAAGCAGTTGATCCGGTCTGGCACCGGATCGGTGAAGAAGCCCGTCTGGCCGTGGCGGACGAGCAACTGCTGGGAGGGCTTGTCCATTCAAGCATCTTGCATCATGCAACGTTTGAGGCGGCTCTGGCCTACAGGATTACACTGAAGCTTTCGTCGCCGGAGATGTCTGCCCAAACGCTGCGCCAACTCGTCGATGACGCGTTTGCATCGGATGCAACACTTGGGGTTGCGGCGCGTGCTGACCTGGTTGCTGTTTACGAGCGGGATCCGGCGTGCCATCGCTTGATGCAACCTTTGTTGTACTTCAAGGGTTTCCAGGCGGTTCAAGCTTATCGCGTGGGGCATTGGCTTTACAGCCAAGGGCGGCATGACCTTGCGTATTTCGTGCAGATGCGGGTCAGCGAAGTGTTCGGTGTCGATATCCATCCCGCTGCGAAGATCGGGCAGGGGATCATGATCGACCATGCCCATTCGATCGTGATAGGGGAGACGGCCGTGGTGGGAGACAATGTCTCCATGCTGCATTCCGTGACCCTGGGCGGGACCGGCAAGGAAGATGATGATCGTCACCCGAAAATCGGCGATGGCGTTCTGATCGGGGCCGGCGCGCATGTGTTGGGCAATATCACGATCGGTCACTGTTCCCGCATCGCGGCGGGCTCTGTGGTTCTGAGTGACGTGCCGCCCTGCAAGACTGTTGCGGGCGTTCCGGCCAAGATCGTTGGGGAGGCTGGTTGCGCGCAGCCCTCGGTCACCATGGATCAGCTTCTGTCAGAATCCATCTGAAGCGTAAAACGCGCCTATGCCAGAAGAAGAAGCGGGTTTTCGAGGCCTGATACGATCTCTGCCAGAAGTGCGGCGCCAACCGAGCCGTCGATGACGCGGTGGTCCACCGACAGCGTCATGGACATCTGCGTCGCAACTGTTACAGCCCCATCCGCGTCGACGGTCGGCTTTTTGACACCTGCCCCCACGGCGAGAATGGCCCCGTGGGGTGGGTTGATCACCGCGTCGAAATTCTCGATTCCGAACATGCCGAGATTGGAAATGGCGAAGGTACCGCCGACATATTCACTCGGCGCAAGTTTGCGCTCGCGCGCGCGGGCTGCGAGGTCTTTCATTTCCTCTGAAAGGGCGGAAATCGACTTTTGATCCGCATCCTTGATCACGGGCGTGAACAGGCCGCCCTCGATCGCCACTGCAACCGCGACATCGGACCTCTGCATCTGCAGGATGCGGTCCTCTGCCCAGACAGCATTGGCGTGGGGCACGCTCTGCAGTGCTCGGGCACAGGCCTTTATCACGAAATCATTGACGCTCAGTTTCTTGCCGCTGGGCGCGAGTTGCGCATTCAACTCGGTTCGGAAAGTCAGCAGGGCATCAAGATTGGCCGCTCTGCGCAGGTAGAAATGCGGGATCGTCTGTTTGGCCTCCGTCAGGCGCGCGGCGATGGTCTTTCGCATGCCATCGAGCGAAACTTCGGTGAAGGGACGATCCGCGAAGATCGATGCTACGGACGAAGCCGATTTCGGACCCTCTGGCTGGCGGGTTTGGGGTGCGGCAGCCTGTTCCGGAACGGCAGCCGGCTGTTCTGCGGCATCTACATCTGCCTTCACGATGCGGCCATGCGGACCTGAGCCCCGGATCTCGGAAAGGTCCAGACCTTTCTGTTTTGCCAGGCGCCGGGCGAGGGGGCTGGCGAACACACGATCTCCGGTTTTTGGCGGCGGTGCTTTGGCAGTCTCTTGCGGGGCGGCCTCTTGTTGGACGGAGGCGGGCTCCGGCGGTTGCTCCGCAGGCTTCTCCGCGCCGAGCTCCTCGCCCTCTTCGAGCAGGATCGCGATGAGCGTGTTGACCTTCACATCGTCCGTGCCCGCAGCAACGAGGATCTTGCCGATGATGCCATCATCAACAGCCTCGAACTCCATCGTGGCCTTGTCGGTCTCGATTTCGGCGAGCAGGTCTCCGGACGAGACGCTGTCGCCTTCCTTGACCATCCATTTCGCGAGCGTGCCTTCCTCCATGGTCGGAGACAGCGCAGGCATCAGAATCTCGGTAGCCATCCCTACCCCTCCCTCAGCGGTACGTAACCTTGTGAACGGCCTCAATCACTTCATCGGTCGTCACAAGGGCCAGTTTTTCGAGGTTTGCGGCATAGGGCATCGGGACATCCTTGCCGGTCAGGTTGATCACGGGCGCATCGAGATAGTCGAACGCTTCCTGCATCAAAACGGCCGAGATGTGGTTTCCGATGGAGGCCACCGGGAAGCCTTCCTCGACAGTCACGCAACGGTTGGTTTTCTGCACCGATGCGATCACGGTTTCGGTATCGAGCGGCCGGAGGGTCCGCAGATCGACCACTTCCGCGCTGATGCCATCCTTGGCCAACCGATCCGCGGCTTCGAGCGCGTAGGTCATGCCGATCCCGAAGCTGACGATGGTGACATCGCGCCCTTCGCGCCAGATCCGCGCCTTGCCAAAGGGCACTGTGTAGTCGTCGATCATGGGCACTTCGAAACTGCGGCCGTAGAGGATTTCGTTCTCCAGGAAGATCACCGGGTTCGGATCGCGTATGGCGGATTTCAGCAGGCCTTTCGCGTCGGAGGCGGAGTAGGGCATCGCCACCTTCAGCCCCGGAATATGCGCATACCATGCGGCGGAGTCCTGGCTGTGTTGTGCGGCGACGCGCGCGGCCGCGCCATTGGGGCCGCGGAACACGATGGGGCAGCCCATCTGGCCGCCGGACATGTAAAGGGTCTTGGCCGCGGAGTTTATGATCTGGTCGATCGCCTGCATCGCGAAGTTGAAGGTCATGAACTCCACGATCGGGTTGAGCCCTCCAAATGCAGCTCCCACCGCAAGTCCCGCGAAGCCGTGTTCGGTAATCGGCGTGTCGATCACCCGCTTGGAGCCGAATTCGTCCAGCAAACCTTGGCTGATTTTGTAGGCGCCCTGATATTCGGCCACCTCTTCGCCCATCAGGAATACGTTCTCGTTCCGGCGCATTTCCTCGGCCATGGCGTCGCGCAGAGCTTCGCGCACGGTCATGGATTTCATCTGCGTGCCCGGGGGCAAATCCGGCTCGTCCGGGATGACGATTCTTGCCGGGGTCACCGGCGCGGCAGGCGCGGGCTGTTGATCGGTCGCCTCATCCGAAGGCGCTGCGGCGACCGTGTCGCTGAGGGTTTCGCCATCCTGGATCAGCACGGCAATCGCGGTGTTCACGGCGACACCATCCGTGCCGCTTTCGACCAGGATCTTGCCGATGATCCCTTCATCGACCGCTTCGAACTCCATGGTCGCCTTGTCGGTTTCAATCTCGGCGAGGATGTCCCCTGAGGAAACGCTGTCGCCTTCCTTCACGAACCATTTCGCCAGCGTGCCTTCCTCCATGGTCGGAGACAAGGCGGGCATGAGAATTTCTGTGGCCATGGTCGTCTCCCCTCAAGCTTCGGCGTAAATGTCGGTCCAGAGCTCGGACAGGGCCGGCTCAGGGCTCTCGCGGGAGAATTCCGCCGCCTCGTTGACCACGGCCTTGATCTCCTTGTCTATTGCCTTCAACTCATCTTCACTCGCATGATTGCCGCTCAGGAGCATCTCGCGCACATGCTCGATGGCATCGCGTTGCTCGCGCACTTTCTGGACTTCTTCACGGGTGCGGTACTTCGCGGGATCAGACATGGAATGCCCTCGGTAGCGATATGTCTTGACCTCGAGGATGTAGGGGCCCTTGCCTGCGCGACAGTGGGCAACCGCCTTCTCGCCGGCAGCCTTCACCGCCAGAACGTCCATGCCGTCGACCTCTTCCCCGGGGATACCATAGGCCGCGCCCCGTTCCCAAAGAGATGGTGACTTGGTTGAGCGCGCCACGGAGGTTCCCATCGCGTACTGGTTGTTCTCGATCACGAAGACCACCGGCAGCATCCACAACTCTGCCATGTTGTAGGTTTCGTAGACCTGCCCCTGGTTCGCGGCACCGTCGCCGAAATAGGCGAAGGTCACACGATCATTGCCCCTGTACTTGTCCGAAAACGCTAGCCCAGCGCCGATTGGCACCTGCGCACCGACGATACCGTGCCCGCCATAGAAGTGCTTCTCCTTCGAGAACATGTGCATCGAGCCGCCCTTGCCCTTGGAGTAGCCCCCCTCGCGTCCGGTCAGTTCGGCCATCACACCCTTGGGGTCCATCCCGCAGGCCAGCATGTGGCCGTGGTCCCGGTAGCTCGTGACGCGCTTGTCGCCGTCTTCGGCGGCGGCTTCGAGGCCGACGACCACCGCTTCCTGGCCGATGTAAAGGTGACAGAAGCCTCCGATCAGACCCATCCCGTAGAGCTGGCCTGCCTTTTCCTCGAACCTGCGGATCAGCAGCATCTCCCGATAGTAGGACATCAGGTCCTCTTTCGAGACGTTGGGTTTCTTCGTGGAGCGGCGTGCTGCCATGGTCGGCCCTCCCAAGCACGAACGAATGGTTTAATGTTAAACTAAAGGAAGGCGTTTTTCGCGTCAATCACCTCTGCGCAGCGACGTGTCGGCAGTGGCCTAGCGGATGACGATTTCGTTCGGCCGGGCATAGCCGAGCACATCCCGCGCCCGCTCGTCCAGCAGGTCGAGGTCGAGAAACTGGTCGGACAGGCGCAGCGTCTTGTTCTCCAAGGCGCGTAACTCGCCCTGCAGCAGGGCCAGTTCTGCCCGCAGGCGGGCTTCTTCTGCCTCGGCCTGGACGCGGTTGAAAAGGCCATACTCGCCCTGCACGGCGTGAAACACGAAATACGTACCCACGAGGAACGCGATCAGGGTCACCACGGCCCCATGCACGGCGGAGTGTTTCGGTTTACTGGTCATATCTGCCTCTTGCCCGTCTCTGTCGGACGGTGCGTGCATCATGCCACAGAGCTGAGTCGCTGTGAATCCCCTAACTCGCCGCTTGTTTGGCTAAGGTTTCTTGCAGTTGCGGTGTCTGTCCGCAGCCATCGCAGAAGACGCGCGGCAGGATAGATGCGCAAATGTCTTTACCTGACCTTGCGCGGCGGTGCCTCTGCCTTTTGTCCAAGACGTCCGCCATGGCACGCAAAAGGCCCCGGCGGGGCGGGGCCTGCGAAGTCCGAGGGTCCGGGTGTCAGCCTGCGATGGAGGCCGCGTGGATGCTGTCGATCGTCGCTGCAATGGTTGCGTTGAATTCCGCGTCCGACTGCTGGGCCGACAGTCCCTCGGTCAGCGCACGGGAGAAGGACGCGATCACGCCGGTGTTCTCGGCCAGCTTGGCGTTCGCCTCCTCGCGAGAATACCCGCCGGACAGCGCCACCACCTTCATTACCTTCGCATGCTCGACCAGCGGCAGATACTGGTTCGGCTTGCTCGGCAGGCTGAGTTTGAGCATGATCTGCAGCCCCTCGGGTACGGTGTCGAGATGCGCGAGGATTTCCGCAAGCAACATATCCTCCGCTTCGGCCTTGTCGGCAATCGTGATGGTGACTTCCGGCTCCAGAATCGGCACGAGGCCATGGGCCAGGACCTGTGCGCCGATCTCGAATTGCTGCGCGACGATGGCCTTGATCCCCTTCGGATTGGCCGCTGAGATCACCGAGCGCTCCTTTGTCCCGAAAATGCCCATGGCCGCGGCGCGCGACAGAAGGTCGTCGAGACCCGGCATCGGCTTCATCAGTTGCACGCCGTTGGCCTCGGCCTCCAGCCCCTTGTCGATTTTCAAGAACGGCACGACGCCCTTGTCTTCCCACAGGTAGGCCGGGGCCGATTTGCCCGCGAACTCGCGATCCATGGTCATCTCGAACAGGATCGCTCCGATCACCTTCTCGCCGGTGAAGGCAGGGGCCGCCACGATCCGCGAGCGCATCTGGTGGATCAGGTCGAACATCTCGGCATCCGTGCCATAGGCGTCCTCCTCGATCCCGTAGAGCCGCAGCGCCTTGGGGGTGGAGCCGCCGGACTGGTCGAGGGCCGCGATGAAGCCGTGGCCGGAACGGATCTGGTCTGCTTTGGACATGGGGGACTCCGAAAATCTGTTGACGCGTCGGGTTGCGTCTACCGAAGGCCTGTCACCGCTGCAATTCTGGTCGCGCTAACAGTGGCGGACTCGCTCAGGCGGCTTCCAAGGCGGCCACGCCTGGCAGGGTCTTGCCCTCCATCCATTCCAGAAATGCGCCCCCGGCGGTGGAGATATAGGTGAAATCGTCGGCAACGCCGGCCTTGTTCAGGGCCGCGACCGTGTCGCCGCCCCCGGCGACCGTGATGAGGGTTCCGGCTTTGGTCGCGTCCGCGGCGGCGCGGGCGGCGGCATTGGTGGCCATGTCGAAGGGCGGGATCTCGAACGCGCCGAGCGGGCCATTCCAGATCAGCGTGCGCGCTTGGGCGAACACCTCTTTCAGGGCCGCGACTGTCTCCGGACCTGCATCGAGGATCATCGCATCCCTTGGACATTCCGAGACGGGCAGGGTCTGTGACGGGGCGCCGGCCTCGAACTTTCGCGCGACCACGATGTCCTTGGGCAGGTGAATCGAGCAGCCCGCCCGTGCGGCCTTCTCCATGATCTCGCGCGCGGTATCGGCCATCTCGTGCTCGGCCAGCGATGCACCCACATCGATGCCCTGGGCGGCGAGGAAGGTATTGGCCATGCCGCCCCCGATCACCAGGTCATCTACCTTCTCCACGAGGTTGCCCAGAAGCGCCAGCTTGGTCGACACCTTGGCCCCGCCGACGACCGCGACGACGGGGCGGGTGGGCGTGCCCAAGGCCCTTTGAAGCGCCTCCAGCTCCGCCTGCATCAACCGACCGGCGCAGGAAGGCAGCAGACGCGCGATGCCCTCGGTGGAGGCATGGGCGCGGTGGGCCGCCGAGAAGGCGTCGTTGCAATAGATATCCCCGAGCGCGGCCAGCGCCGCCGCCATTTCGGGATCGTTTTTCTCCTCACCGGGCGCGAAACGGGTGTTTTCCGCCAGAACCACTGTGCATTTCGGCAACGCCTCCAGTGCGGCGCGGTCGGGATGCGCAATGAACTCGACCGGCCGCCCGAGCGCCTCTTCCAGCGCGGGCAAAACGACGCGCAGGGACATCTCGGGCACCACCTTGCCCTTTGGCCGGCCGAAATGCGCCAGCAGCACCGGCAGCCCGCCCTTGGCCAGGATGTCGGTCACTGTCGGCACGATACGCTCGATCCGGGTCGTATCGGTGACCACCCCGTCGGCCACAGGCACGTTGATGTCGACCCGTGTCAGCACGATCTTGCCGTCCAGCGCCATGTCGTCGAGGGTTTTCCAAGTCATGCCTGTCTCCATCTGCGATTGCCGCTGTTCTGCCAGACACGCGGCAAAGGTCAACCCGGGGGCGTGCACGGCACAACCCCGGGGCGGGGCAACACCCGCTTGTCGGTGTGGGCGATTATTGGGTTTCGCATCCTGTCCGGGCCTTCTAGGTTGCCCGTGACAAATGCAGGAGGATGCCAGCATGGCCGATATCAAAGACCCGGAAAATACGATCCTGATGGAGCTCAAGGATGGCACCGTCACTATTGAGTTGCTGCCAGACGTGGCGCCCAAGCACGCCGAGCGCATGAAGGAGCTTGCCCGCGCGGGAGCCTATGACAACGTTGTGTTTCACCGGGTGATCGACGGGTTCATGGCCCAGACCGGGGATGTGGCGAACGGTAACGCGGCCAAGGATTTCAACATCCGCATGGCGGGCACGGGCGGCTCGGACCTGCCGGATCTGCCGGCGGAGTTCTCGTCGCTGCCCCATGACCGGGGCACGCTCGGGGCGGCGCGTTCGGCCAATCCCGACAGCGCGAACTCCCAGTTCTTCATCAACTTTTCGGACAATCACTTCCTGAACGGACAGTACACGGTCTATGGCCGCGTGATCTCGGGTATGGAGCATGTGGACAAGATCGTCCGCGGAGAGCCGCCGATGAACCCCGACCAGATGATCTCCGTGAAGGTGGCGGCCGATGCGTAGTCTTGCCCTGGCGTTGACCCTGTTGGCGAGCCCCGCGCTCGCCACGGGGCTGCAGATCGAGGTCGCGGGCGAGGGGGCCAACGGCACCATCACCATCGACCTGCGCGAGGATATCGCGCCCCAGCATGTCAAGCAAATCTCGGAGTTGGCCGCAGAAGGCGCCTATGACGACGTGGTGTTTCATCGCGTGATCGAAGGCTTCATGGCCCAGACCGGCGATGTCGAACATGGCAAGTTCGGTGGCGATATGCGCCGGGCCGGAACCGGCGCCTCGACCCGTCCCGACCTGCCGGCGGAATTTTCTGACGTGCCGTTCGACCGGGGCGTGGTGGGCATGGCCCGGGCGCAGAGCCCCAACTCGGCGAATTCGCAGTTCTTCATCATGTTCAGCGAAGGGCATTTCCTGAACGGTCAGTACACCGTGGTGGGCGAGGTCACCGACGGTATGGAGGTTGTGGATGCGATCAAGCGCGGCACCGGGCGCAACGGTGCTGTGGTCGGCGCGCCGGACCGCATGGTCAGCGTGACCGTTATCGACTGACCGCGCCGCGCGCGCTGCCATGGGAATGTCACCAGAACGCCTCCGTCGCCCGGGGGCGTTTTTTTTGCCTGTTTTTCGCACTGCCTCATCCCACCTGCCGCCAAGGGCGTAGCGCGCGTGGGCGCAACCGCATCACTCCCGCTGCGTCACCTTGCCGTGAGGCGGGCTGGCGCAGTCAGGGGCGCCGATGCATGCTGGCTCAGGGAAACTGGAGGGCCTGTCATGCTCATGCGAAGTCTTGTCCTGATTACGGCCGGATGTCTTTGGATCGGGGCCGCCAAGGCCGATCCCGAGGCCTGGAAGCAGGAATGGCCAAACACCGATTTTTCGATCAGTGCGGTGCCTTTCGTTGAAATCCTCTCGGGCGGCCCTCCGAAGGACGGCATCCCGGCGCTGAGCGATCCCGAGTTCATTCCGGTGATCGAAGAGGACCGTATCGATCCGCGAGAGCCGGTCATTGCAGTGGAACTGGGTGGCCAGACGCCCCGGGCCTATCCGATCCGCTACCTCACATGGCATGAAATCGTGAACGACACCGTGGGCAAGTTGCCCATCGCGGTGACCTTTTGCCCCTTGTGCAACTCGGCCATCACCTTCGACCGGCGGCTGGAGGACACGGTGATCACCCTGGGTGTGAGCGGCAAGCTGCGTATGTCGGACATGGTCATGTATGATCGCGAAACGGAAAGCTGGTGGCAGCAGGCGGTGGGCGAGGGGATCGTAGGGGTCCACACCGGCAAGGTTCTGGAGCAACTGCCAACCTGGATGGAAAGCTGGGCGGAGTTCTCGAGCCGCAATCCGGACGGGCTGGTCATGGAGGAACCGAGCTGGAGCCGGGACTATGGCCGCAATCCTTATGTGAACTATGACAGCTCCCGGCGGCCGTTTCTCTATTCCGGCGAGATGCCACCGCACGGTATTCCGGCGCTTGCCCGCGTGATTCGGGTCGGCGACCGGGCCTGGCCGATGGAGCGACTGCGCCTCACCGAGGAGCTGACCGAAGACGGTGTGACGATTTCCTGGCGGGCGGGTAAGGCCTCGGCTCTGGATACGTCTCGGATCGGCGATGGCAAGGATGTCGGCAGCATCCGGGTGCGGGACGCGGAGGGCAACGATCTGCCCCATGACGTGATGTTCGCTTTCGCCTATCACGCCTTTTGGCCCGAGGGCGCATGGATTCTGGGAGATCGGTGATCCAAAGGCGCGGGCTGACGCCCGCATGACATGTTTTGTGGGCGCTGGCTGCGAAGGTCGTGCGCCTGGGGCGAACCGCGCCGTTTTTGGTAACCCGCGGGCGAACAGCGGCCTGGCCGTGCCTCCGGCACCGAGGCGTCGACGGTGAGTCGAGCGGATCGCTTCGTGTCGGGTGGTCTTGCTGAGAAAAAGAAGCTGTCTCAGTCCGCACGTTTGATCAGGGCATGACGCTTGCGGCCTGCGCTGAGTTTGATCGGGGCGGCGAGGCGGTCTGCGTCGATCATAAGGCCCGCATCGGTCAGCGGCGCATCGTCGAGCTTGGCGCCGTTTTCCGCGATCAGGCGCTTGGCTTCCTTGCCGGACTTGGCCAGCCCGCTGCGGGTGATGAGTTGCACGACCGAGATCCCGTCGCCGATCTCGTCGGTGGTCAGGGTCAGGGTCGGCAGATCCTCGCCCGCGCCGCCCTTTTCGAACACTTCGCGGGCAGTGGCTTCGGCGGCTTGCGCAGCCTCCGGCCCGTGCAGGAGGGCGGTGACCGCATTGGCAAGGATGATCTTGGCGTCGTTGATCTCCGACCCCGCGAGCGCGCCGAGCCGGTCGCATTCCTCCAGCGGCAATTCGGTGTAGAGTTTCAGGAAACGGCCAACATCCGCATCGGTGGTGTTGCGCCAGAACTGCCAGAACTCGTAAGGCGAGAGCATGTCGCCATTCAGCCAGATCGCGCCACCCTGGCTTTTGCCCATCTTGCGCCCGTCCGACGTGGTGAGCAGCGGCGAGGTCAGCCCGTAGACCTCCTGGTCGAGGATGCGACGCGTGAGGTCGATCCCGTTCACGATATTGCCCCACTGGTCCGAGCCGCCCATTTGCAACCGGCAGCCATAGCGGCGGTTGAGCTCCATGAAGTCATAGGCCTGCAGGATCATGTAGTTGAATTCAAGAAAGCTTAGGGATTGCTCCCGGTCCAGCCGGGATTTGACCGACTCGAAGCTCAGCATCCGGTTAACGCTGAAATGGCGGCCTACATCGCGCAGGAATTCAAGGTAGTTCAGCCCGTCCAGCCACTCGGCATTGTTCAGCATCAGCGCATCGGTCGGCCCGTCGCCATAGGTGAGGTAGCTGGAAAACACCTGCTTCATACCGGCGATATTGGCGTCGATCTGCTCGGCGCCCAGCAAGGGTCTCTCGTCAGACCGGAAACTGGGGTCGCCCACCTTGGTCGTCCCGCCGCCCATGAGCGTGATCGGTTTGTGTCCGGTTTTCTGCAGCCAGCGCAGCATCATGATGTTCAGAAGATGCCCTACATGAAGCGAGGCGGCGGTCGCGTCATACCCGATATAGGTGGGGACAACGCCCTTGCTCATGGCCTCGTCCAGCCCCTGATAGTCGGTACAATCCGCCAGGAAACCGCGCTCCATCATCACGCGCATGAAGTCGGATTTGGGCTGGTAGGTCATTGCCGGATCGGTCCATCTTGGGGTGTCGCGTGGTCTATATCGGGGACGGGAATGAAGGGAAAGCCGCTTTGGGCGCTTGGCTGCATGTCGGGCACTTCGCTGGACGGGGTCGATGCAGCACTGGTGCTGACTGACGGGGAGCGCGTGCTGGAGCAAGGGCCAAGCGCCTACCGACCCTATAGCGCGACGGAGCGTGCGGCCTTGCGCGCGGTGCTGGGCCGTTGGCCGGGGCCGGGATTGGAAGCAGCACTGGCGGTGGTCCAATCTGCCCATGCGGAGATTATCTCTGGATTTCAAGATGTTGAAATTGTTGGTTTTCATGGCCAGACGCTCGCCCATGGTCCACGTGGGGCCGGCACCCATCAACTCGGTGACGGGGCGGCGCTGTCACAGGCGCTTGGTGTGCCCGTGGTCTGGGATTTTCGCAGCGTGGATGTGTCCCTGGGCGGGGAAGGTGCGCCGCTTGCGCCGATTTATCACTGGGCGGTCGCGCGCCATGCGAGATTGGAAAATCCCGTGTGTTTTCTGAATCTTGGTGGTGTCGGGAACCTGACATACGTGGACCCTTCCAAGGGGCCGGAGGCGATTCTGGCCTTCGACACCGGCCCGGCAAATGCTCCGATCGACGACCTGGTGTTGGGGCGGACAGGCCAGCCTTTTGACACGGGTGGGGCGCTGGCGGCGGAAGGGCAAATCGTTCAGCCCATCATCGACCGGCTTCTGGATCAGGATTATTTTGTAAGAAAACCACCTAAATCATTGGATAGAAACGACTTTTACTGGTTGTTGGAGGCAGTTTGCGAACTAGAGACGCCTGATGCGGTCGCCACCCTGACCGCCTGCGCGGCCGCGGCCGTGGCGGCGGGTGTTTCCCTCATGCCCCAAGCACCTTCGGCGATAGTCCTATGTGGCGGGGGTCGAAAAAACAATTATATGAAACAGAGCATTGCGAAATTTACTTCATGTGACGTGACAGACGTCGATGCGCTCGGCTTCGACGGAGACATGATCGAGGCGCAAGCGTTCGGTTTCATGGCCGTGCGGGTTCTGAACGGCGCGCCCACGTCCTTCCCCGGCACCACGGGGGTCGCGGCGCCCGTGGGGGGGGGCGTCACGAGTGGGCTGAACTGATCCGGCTTGCGCTGGCGTCTAGGGCGCGCGCGGAATGTCGAAGCCTGCCGGCGCCAGGGTGAAGCCCTCGAACCTGAACCCCGGTGACACGGTGCAACTCACCAGGCTCCACCCATCTGCAGTGGTGGCCGTGCTTGTCGCAGCTTGCCAGTGGTCCGGCGGCACGATGGCCTGTGGGCTACCTGCGTCCAGATCGGCGCACAGCCGGTGATGCCGGGCTGGACCGGCCTTGGTCGCGGCGATCCACAGGTCCAGCGGTGCGCCCCCATGCCAGAGCCAGATCTCCGTCGCGTCCACCTTGTGCCAGTGGCTTCGCTCCCCGGTCTTGAGCAGGAAGTAGATGGCAGTGCCCGCAGGACGGGCACCCGGGGCCGCCTCGGCGACCCAGGTCTGGCGGTACCAGCCTCCTTCGGGATGGGGGGCAAGGTCCAGGCGGCGGATGATTTCGTCGGCGGTCATGGCGCTCTCAGGGGCCCAGTTCGGATGCCGGGCGATGCTCCCGCCACAGGATATAGAGACCGGCCGAGACCGTGACAGCGATCCCCAGCGCCGCAAGACCATTCGGCAGATCTTGGAAGATCATCCAGCCGATCGCCGTGGCGAAGGGTATCTCGAGATACTGCATCGGGGCCAGCGTCGCGGAGGGTGCCAGCCGCAAGGCCCAAGTCATGGCGAGATGCGCCGCGGTGCCTATCGCGCCGAGCAGGGCCAGAAGCAGCAGAACCGGACCATCAGGCCAGAACTGGCGCGCGCCGAGAGCTTCGGCCGAGATCAGCCATCCAAGCAACAGCACCGCACTTGCCATCCAGCCCGACAGGGCTTGAAGCCGCACCGGGTCCACATCGCGCGCGAGTTGCCGAGTGGTCAGCATGAACAGTGCAAAGCACACAGCAACCCCCAGCGGCAGCAGGGCCGGGGCGCCGACCTGCGCGAAACTCGGCTGCACGATCAGCAACGTGCCGGCGAACCCGACCACGCAGGCCCAGATCCGGCGCGGCCCAACCTCTTCGCCCAGTACGTATTTTGCCAGCACCAGCATGAAGAATGGCATCACGAAGGCAATCGCGATGGCATCGGCCAGCGGCAGGTAGCGCAACGCCGTGAACATCATGCCGATGCCCAGCATGTGCAGTCCCGTACGCACCGCCATCAACCGCCATTGCCGCCCCGAGAGCTGCGGGCCCCGACGCAGCGTAAGCGGCGTGAGCAGAATGGCCTGGCTGGCAAATCGCACGAACAGCAGCACAACCAGGGGCACGACATCGCCGAGCACCTTGGCGATCCCGTCGCCGAGCGGCGCCAGAGCACAAAAAAGCAGCATCAGGCCGATGCCGAGAAGGGGGCGATCCCGGGGCATGGCATGACCCTAGGCGCGGGACCGCTCGCAGGAAAGGCATATGGCGAAGCGGTGCGTGCGGCCCGATTAACTGTTTGGCAAAGCGCAGCTGGCATGGTGGTGGACTATAGTCAGTTTGGGGACGACCATATGACCAGTAAGCGTCGGTATGCCTTGCTATTCGCCATCATCGCCTGCGCAGCGCTGCCTGCAACCAGCGCCTATGTGCTGTACGAGGTGACGGACAATCCGACCCTGCGTCCGCTCGGCATCACGCAGGAACGTCTTGCTTCGGTCAATGGGGGCCCCTCGGAGGGCGTGTCGATACTGGTCCGCGTCGACTGGGGGGCAGACCGCCGGGACGGCATAACCCAGCGCGAGCTGCGCGAGATCATCGCCAGCACGCTCTCCAGTCGCACCGACAGTTTCGTGTTTCAGTTCGAGGATGTGCCGGGGTCGGAGATCGGCATCACATTCAGCGTCGGAGTGAACAGCTACGGCCCCTTCCCGAAAGAACGGATGATCGACGGGATCATGCCGTCCCTGATCGCTCTCGACGCCACAAAGCGCGCCCGCGGCAACGATCGGAGCTGACCGCATCGCGCGGGCGGTGCGATGTCGATCTGCCTGCGCGCACCCGCCGCGCTCGGAGCGCGAGAGGAACCTTTCCGCTACTGCACCGTTGATCCTTCAGACAGCGCCGAGAACGGCGCAGCAGATACAGGAGGATTTTCCATGACCCGCTTGAGCCTTGCTCTCATCGCCACGACCGCCATGTGTAGCCCTGCCTTCGCGATGAGTGGCGCAGACGAGGGCAACACAGTGTCCGAGGTCCAATCCCATGCGACAGAAGCCGCCGAGACCGTCGAAAACGGTGCATCCGAAGTGTATGATCGGATAACCGAAGAGATCAGCGATGCCGCCGCTGCAGTGGAAAGCGCCACGACGTCCAGTACGGAGCAGGCCGCAGAGGTCGGTGGTGATGCCGCCAGCGCGGTCGAGGACGTCTATAACTCGGCTGTCGAGACCACGAAAAAAGCCTATGCGGAAGCAATTGATGAAGTTGAGCACACGAAAGAAACCCTCGCCGCCCGCGCGGAAATGGGCGAGGCGCGCGTCCTCACACCGATCGACCTCGATAATCGGTCCGACTTCATCAGGGCCAGCGACATCATCGGGGCCGACATCTATACCGCCCGCGCGGCGATGGAACCTGGCGCCTGGCGAGAAGCCACGCGCATTGCCGACGATTGGGATAACATCGGCAACGTGGTCGAAATGGTTGTCGGGCCGGACGGAAACCTGCGGGGCCTTGTCGCCGAAGTGGGCGGCGTTCTCGGGATGGGCGATGCCCATGTCCTGATCGAGATGTCGGACCTGCATCGCACCATGCCTGACGATGATGGCAACTTCGCCTTCGTGACGTGGATGTCCGAGGAGGATCTGAAAAACGAGCGCCCGGTCGAAAAGGATTGGTGGCAGTAAGAACGGGTAAGGGGGCCGACCGGCCCCCTTTTCTTCGAACATCAAAACTTTCTCGCGAAGCTCGCCCGCCTAGGCTCAGCGCAGGATCGACCGGCCCGCGTAGATCGCCGTCTCGCCCAGTTCGTCCTCGATCCGGATGAGTTGGTTGTATTTCGCCAGCCGGTCCGAGCGCGCCAGCGAGCCAGTCTTGATCTGCCCGCAATTCGTGGCCACGGCGAGGTCGGCAATGGTGGCATCCTCGGTCTCGCCGGAGCGGTGCGACATCACGCAAGTCATCCGGTTGCGATGGGCCAGGTCCACCGCCGAAAGGGTTTCGGTCAGGGTGCCGATCTGGTTGACCTTCACCAGCAGGGAATTGGCGCAGCCCTTCTGGATACCCTCGGCCAGCCGTGCAGGGTTCGTGACGAACAGGTCATCGCCCACAAGCTGCACCCGGTCGCCCAGACGCTCGGTCAGCAGCGCCCAACCTTCCCAGTCGTCCTCGGAACAGCCATCCTCGATCGACAGGATCGGGTAGTCGTTCACCAGCGCCTCGAGGTAGTCGACATTGGCCTCGGGGGTCAGGGTCTTGCCCTCGCCCTTCATCTCGTAGCGCCCGTCCTCGAAATACTCGGTCGCGGCACAATCCAAGGCGAGATAGATGTCTTCGCCCGGCGTATAGCCGGCCTTTTCGATCGCCTTCAGCACGAAGTCCAGCGCATCGCGGGTGGAGCTGAGGTTCGGCGCAAAGCCGCCCTCATCGCCGATGCCGGTCGACAGGCCCGCGGCCGACAGTTCCTTCTTCAAGGTGTGGAACACCTCGGCGCCCATGCGCACGGCCTCGGCGATGCTGTCGGCCGAGACCGGCATGATCATGAATTCCTGGATATCGATCGGATTGTCCGCATGCTCGCCGCCGTTGATGATATTCATCATGGGCACCGGCAGAACCCGCGCCGAGGTGCCGCCCACATAGCGATAGAGCGGCTGGCCCGTGGCCTCGGCGGCAGCCTTGGCGACCGCCAGCGACACGCCCAGGATCGCATTGGCACCAAGGCGGCTCTTGTTCGGGGTCCCGTCCAGTTCGATCATCGCGCTGTCGATGCCCACCTGGTCGGTCGCGTCGATGCCCATCAGGGCCTCGGCGATCTCGCCATTGACGAAGGCCACCGCCGTCTTGACGCCTTTGCCGAAATACCGTGCTGTGTCCTTGTCGCGCAGCTCGACCGCCTCGTAGGCGCCGGTAGACGCACCTGACGGCACCGCCGCCCGGCCCAGGGTGCCGTCTTCGAGCGTGACGTCCACCTCCACCGTCGGGTTGCCCCGGCTATCAAGAATTTCGCGAGCATAGACATCAACGATCAGTGACATGGGGTCTGTTCCTCTCAGGCGCCGGATTTGCGGCTGTGCATAGCAGGGGTTCTGCGTGGATTGAACTGCTGAATCCGGTCTGCAAGTTGGAATTGTTATCGCTAACATAATTTCTGGGTCTTTCCGGCAACGCCAAGCCCGGCCATCCTTGGTGCGTCGGTGCCATGCAGCATCGGGGCTTCGGAAGGCAGGCAAGGTCATGACCCTCTACAGCAGCGGTATCGCCCCGGTGGGGACGATCTGTGATTTGCGCTCGGATACCGTGACCCGGCCCTGCGCCGGGATGCGCGCGGCGATGGCGGACGCCGAGGTAGGGGATGACTGCTACGGCGAGGATCCAACCGTGTTGCGCCTGGAAGCGGTCCTGGCGGAGCGGACGGACAAGGCGGCGGGGCTGTTTTTTCCAACCGGCTGCATGAGCAACCTGGCCGCCCTGATGGCCCAATGCGCCCGCGGCGAAGAGGTGATTGTGGGACGCGACTACCATGTCTACGCGGATGAGGCGGCCTCGGCGAGTGTTCTGGGTGCACTGTCACTGGTTCCGATACCGGTGGCAGAAGATGGCGGGCTGGAGCCTGCAGAGATCCGCGCGGCACTGAAGCCGGAGGATGTGCATTACGCCCGCTCGCGCCTGCTGTGCCTTGAAAACACCGTGGGCGGGCGCGCGGTGCCGCTGGCTCGAATGGCAGCAGCAGTGCGGACCGGGCGGGAGGCGGGGCTTTCGGTCCACCTCGATGGTGCGCGGTTCTTCAACGCAGTGACGGCACTGGGCTCTAGCGAGGCGGAACTGGCGGGCTTGGCGGATACCGTGTCGCTCTGCCTCTCCAAGGGGCTGGGGGCGCCTGCGGGAACGGTGCTGGTCGGACCCACACCCGTGATTGCCGAGGCGCGGCGGCTGCGCAAGCTGTTGGGGGGCGGGATGCGCCAGTCTGGGGTGCTGGCCGCGGCGGGCCTCTGGGCGCTGGAGCACCAGCTGCCGAGACTGGCAGAGGATCACGCCCGGGCCGCACGCCTCGCGCGGGCCCTGATCCCGCTCGGGACGGTACGGCAAGGCACCAACATGGTCTTCTTCACGCCGCCGGTGCAGAACCGCGCCGCGCTCGCGGCACGCATGGCGGGGCAGGGTGTGCGGATCAGCGATCCGGGCGAAGGTGCGATCCGGCTGGTGGTGCACAGGGATGTGGACGACGCCGCCCTGACGGCCGCAATCGCTGCGTTCGAGAGTTGTCTCTGACCTTCGTCTGAGGGTGACGAAGCCCGTTCGAACGGGCTTGACCACGCGATTTGGAAATCGCGTCCCAAGCGCCTTGCAAGGCGCTTTATCAAGGCGTTTCGAAACGCCTTTTTGCCGTCAGTGCACGGGCTTGATGAAGGTGCCGTTGTTGAGATCCCGCATCGCTTGCTGCAGTTCGGCGCGGGTGTTCATCACGATCGGCCCATGCCACGCCACGGGCTCCTCGATCGGGCGCCCAGAGACCAACAGGAACCGGGCGCCCTCGGGGCCCGATGTCACCGAAATCTCGTCCCCAGTGTCGAAGCGAACCAGCGTGCGATTGCCCGACATGTCACGGATGTTGATCTCCTCTCCGGCAACCTCCTTCTCGACGCGCACCCCCACGGGCGCGGAAGCGTCGCGGAACCGCGCCGCCCCCGCGAACACATAGGCAAAGGTGTTGGCATAGGTGTCCACGGGAAGGACGCGGCGCGTGTTTGGCGGCATGGAAATGTCGAGATACTGGGGCTCGGCCGCGATCCCGTCCACGGGGCCGCGCACGCCCCAGAAACTGCCGGTGATCACGCGGGCCCGGGTGCCGTCATCCTCGATCACTTCGGGAATGTCGCTGCCCGCGATGTCCTGGTACCGCGGCGTGGTCATCTTCTGCGCACTGGGCAGATTTGCCCACAACTGAAACCCATGCATCTGCCCGGCGGCATTCCCGCGAGGCATTTCCTGGTGCAGGATCCCCGACCCGGCGGTCATCCACTGTACCGATCCTGCGCCAAGCGTGCCTCGATTGCCGAGGCTGTCACCGTGGTCCACCTCACCTTCCAGCACATAGGTGATCGTCTCGATCCCCCGGTGCGGGTGCCAGGGGAAACCTTTTTCATAGGCCTGCGGATCGTCGTTGCGGAAATCGTCCAGCAACAGGAAGGGATCGCTGTCGGACGGGTCGCCGAAGCCGAACACGCGGTGCAGGTGTACGCCCGCACCCTCCATCGTGGGTTGCGCCATATGTGTCGATTTCACGGGGCGAAAGGTCATCGCGCATCTCCTGCTGTCTGACTGGAAACATGGCGGCCTTCGCGAGGCCCGGCAACGCGCGGGACGCACAGGGCTTGTGCGTCCTCACTTCTTCTTCATCGGCACGCCGTAGAGTTCGAGCTTGTGGCCCTTCAGCCGGTAACCCAGCTTCTCTGCGATCTTTTCTTGCAGCGCTTCGATCTCGGGCGAGACGAATTCGATCACCTTGCCCGAATTGAGGTCGATCAGGTGGTCGTGGTGGTCGCGCTCGGCATCCTCGTAGCGCGCGCGGCCATCGCCGAAATCGACCTTCTCAAGGATCCCGGCCTCCTCGAACAGTTTGACCGTGCGGTAGACCGTGGCGAGCGAGATGCTGGGATCGAGCGCGGTGGCGCGCGCGTAAAGCTCTTCCACATCCGGGTGGTCCCGCGCCGCGTCCAGAACCGTCGCGATCACGCGGCGCGGTCCGGTGATGCGCAGGCCCTTGGTCTCGCAGCGGCTGAGGATCGTATCGGTCATGTGCGTCCCGTGGATGGTGCCAAGACTGATACGCAATCGCGCCGCGCAGTTCCAGTGCCAAGGAACGGCCGCGCCTGCACCGTCTGCCCGGGGGCTTGCAGGTTTCGGATCAGCCCGGAAGCGTCGGCGCGCCCATCCGCCGGTGCAGGGCGGCACGCTGGGCTGCCGTCAGACCAAGCGCGGTGCCAAGATCGGTCAGGAAACGCGCCTCGGCCGGGCTGTCGAGCCTGATCGTCATCAGCGCCGCGCCGTAGACCCGGTCGCGCAGCCCCTCCGGCGTGTCCGCCGCGAGGCCTGCAGGATCGAGCGGGGCCTGCATCTGTGCCGTGACGAAAGCGACCTCGCCGGGGCTGGCGTCGCCCACGGTGGCGAGGATGCGTTGTTTCTCCTGCATGTCGATGCCGCCGTCGGACTTGGCCGCTTGGATCATCGCCCGAAGTAGCAGCTTGGCGGTGTCCTCCTCCTCCCGGCCGGCCGCACCGTCGTCGATATGGCCCGACAGGATGTCGCCGAGGCTGGTGGTCGCGGCCGCCGCGCCGCCTGCCAATCCCAGAACGCCCGCGAGCCCGGCAAGCCCAAGCAAGCCGCCATCTCCGTCACCTCCAGCACCATCGCGCAGATTGTCGAACACACCGCCAAGGCCGCCGGACTCGTCACCGAACAGCCCGCCAAGGGTGCCTTCGGTCTCGGCCCCGCCGAACAGGCTGCCCGCCTCGGCCTGCCCGCCGCCGAGCAAAGCTGCCAGCCCTTCGCCCCCGGACAGCTTGTCCACTCCCCGGGCCGCGGCGTAGCCGATGGCCACCTTGGCCAGCGTTCCCATGAAACTCATCCGATCTCTCCCTTCAACCGGGCACCAGCTTGCCACAGGCAACGCCGCCGGTCATCCGGGAAAGCCGTGGGGAAGCAAGCCAGGGCTCACCTCTGCCGGGGTGCTTGCATATCCCGCGTGCCCGACCCAGCAACCTCTGCGCGCGCGGCCTTCTGCGCGGCCCGTGCCTGTCGGCTGAGCGCCCGGGCCAATGGCGCCACTGTCAAACCTTGTACCACGATCGAGAAGATCACGACCACATAGACCGCCGTCAGCAGCACCTGCGTCCACTCGGTTTCGGGCAGGGATAGAACCAGCGCCACCGAAATCCCGCCCTTCAGCCCGCCCCAGGTCATGATCGGGATCGCCTCCGGGGTCAGGTCGGCGGGACTGCGCACGAGGTAGAGCGGGATTGCCACCGCCGCGAGCCGCGCGATCAGCGACAGGACAATCGCGCCGACGATCAGCCCGAAAGATGCGTGACTGAAGGTGACGGCGAAAATCTCGAACCCGATCATCAGGAAGAGGATCGCGTTCAGGATCTGGTCGATCAGGTGCCAGAACATGTCGACCTGGGTCCGCGTCAGCTCGGACATGCGGTGCTCGGACAGAACCTCGCCGATCATCAGCCCTGCGACCACGGCCATGATCGGGGCCGATACCCCCAGCCACACGGACAGCGAATACCCTCCGAGCGCCAGTGCCAGGGTCAGCATCACGTCAAGCGCGTAATCGTCCACCCGAACCATCAGCTTGAAGGTCAGCCAGCCCAGCACCAGCCCGACCAGCGCCCCGCCCCCAGCCTTCCGCACGAACAGAAAGACCGCGTTGAAGAACCCCGCGTCCATGTGGGCCTGCGCCGGAAAGGCCAGTCCCACGAGGATCAGGAACACCACGTATCCGACCCCGTCATTGAACAGGCTCTCGCCCGCGATCTTGGTCTCAAGGCTCTTGGGCATGTTCGTTGAGCGCAACACGCCCAGAACGGCGACGGGGTCGGTGGGCGAGATCAACGCCCCGAACACCAGCGCGATCAGCACCGGTGCGCCCGCAAGCGCCCAGAACCCCACGCCCGCCACTACGGTGGAGATCAGCACGCCGAGGGTCGCCATGAGCAGCACGATGCGGCCTTCGTGGCGCAGGTCCGAGATCTTCACATGCAGCGCCCCGGCAAAGAGCAGCAGGCCCAGCATCCCGTCGAGCAGCGCGTCGGAGAATTCCAGCCGCGCCACCATTCCTGTCACGGCCTCGCGCATGACGCTCTGCGGAAAGAGCGCGTCGATCCCCATCACCGAGAGCGAGGCAGCAAGCGCCACCAGCAAGATCCCGATCGAGGGGGGCAGGCGTAGGTACAGGTGATTGATGACACCGAAGAGAGCGGCGATCACCACCAGCAGCGACGCGATCTGAAAGAAATCCATGGGCGGGCTCGTCCTCGGGTCCGGGTTGCGACCGCACCGGCAACGGAGTACCGAGAAGGGCGCTGACCGGAGATTTGCATGCCCCCCCGCGAGAGTATAGACGCCTTCGGTGCCGTGGCGCTGGTGGGCTTCGCCCTGCTGATGGGGCTCAACCAGGTCGCGATCAAGATCGTGGGCGATGGCTTGCAGCCGGTCTTTGCCGCAGGACTGCGCTCACTGGGCGCGATGATCTGCATCTGGCTCTGGATGCGGTTTCGCGGGCTGCCTCTGAAGGTGGCGCCGGGGACGGTCAAGGCGGGGCTGGCAATCGGAGCGCTCTTTGCGATCGAGTTCCTGTGCCTGTTCATCGCGCTCGACATCAATAACGTCACCCGGGTCAGCGTTCTGATGTATTCCATGCCAGTCTGGCTGACGTTGATTGGCCATTGGGTTTTGCCGGGCGAGCGGATGTCGCTGTCCAAGGCGGTCGGGCTGGCCCTGGCCTTTGCCGGGGTGATCGTGGCCTTCGCAAGCCGTGGCAGCGACCTGGTCACAGGGAGCTTCTGGGGCGATCTCTTGGCCCTCGGGGCGGCAATCAGCTGGGCGGGGATCGGACTGCTCGCCAAGGCCTCGGCGCTGAAGACTGTGCGCCCCGAGATGCAGCTGATGTGGCAAGTGGCGGTCTCGGCGGCGGTACTTCTGGCGTTAGCGCCGTTTTTCGGGCCACTGGTGCGGGATCTCGCGCCGATCCATGTCGGCTCGCTGCTGTTTCAGATCGTGGTTATCGTCTCTGCGGGCTACATCTTCTGGCTCTGGCTGTTGTCGATCTACCCCGCCGGAGGGGTGTCGAGCTTTGCCTTCCTGATGCCGCTGAGCGGTTTCGGGTTCGGCTGGCTGTTGCTTGACGAGCCCCTGAGCGCGAGCCTCTGGCTGTCTCTGGGGTTGCTGCTGGTGGGGCTCGTTCTGATCAACCGGCCGCGCCGGGCGCGCTGAGCGGGCCAAGCCCGTTGCAACGGGCTTAAGCGCCTTGCAAGGCGCTTGGCCCGGCTCCGGCCATCGGCGCGGATCAATTCAGGTAGGGCACCGGGTCGACGCTTTCGATCCCTTCGCGGATCTCGAAATGCAGGAAGGACGGATCGCCCGTGGCCACGGTCGCGACCTGCTGTCCCCGACGCACGGTATCGCCCTTCTCCACGGCGATATCTCCCACATTGGCGTAGACCGTCAGCAGGTTGTCCGGGTGCCGCAGCACCAGGATCGGCACCTGGTCCGTATCACGGGTGATCGCGGCGACCTCGCCGTCGCCCGCCGCCACCACGGGCGTGCCCGGGTCCGCAGCGATGCCGATGCCGTCGTTCCGGCCCTTGTCGTAATCGCGGATGATCCGGCCCGCGACCGGGAAGGCGAAGCTCGCACTGTCCGAGGCCTCGGTCTGGAACTGCCCCATGTCGGGCGCGTCGGGCACGGCGGCCACGGGTTCCGGCTCGGGCAGGGGGGTACTGGCACTCGGTGGGACCGGCGCGACGCTACCCTGCCCGGGCGCGGGCTGCTCGGGGGCGGCGGCAGGGGCCGCAGCCGCTGTGGTCAGCGGCACCAGCAGAACTTGTCCCTCGCGCACCGCGAGATCCGGACCCAGTCCGTTCCAGTCCGCCAAAGCTCGCACCGAGATGTCGTAGAGCCGCGCGATGGAATAGGCTGTCTCCCCGCGCTGCACCTTGTGTTGCATTGGTGTCGGGCCGGACAGTTCCGCCGAGGGCACGGCGCGCACCAGCGGGGTGTCTACGCTGCTGGTGCCTTCGGGCAGCTCCGCCCGTTCGATCGCGCCCGAAGCGAGGACCGCGATATCCGTGGTGCCCACAGGCTCTGCCACCCGGGTCGGCAGGGCCAGAACCTCGCCCTCTCGCAGCACGGTTTCCGGGTTCAGCCCGTTGAACCGTGCCAGCGCGCCCGGGTCGACCCCGAGCCGCGCGGCGATGGTGTTGGCGGTGTCGCCCTGCCGCGACAGGACCACCTGATAGTCGGCATAGGAAATCACCCCGCGCTCATCGGGCTCGGGCCGTGGGGCGGCGGGCGCCCCCACTGCGCCGGCAGTCGAGAACGGGCCGCCGAATGCGTCCCGCATGTCGAAATCCATGGTCGAGGTGTCGCAGCCCGCCAGGGCCAGGGCGCTACAGATCGCCAATACCGAGGCGGTGCGCCGCGCGCCGCACTTGGGAGGCTGGGAGATGTCGGTCATGGGCTCAAGCCTTCTGCTCTTGTCGGGCCGTGGCGCGCCTCTTTTCGGGTCGCTGCGCACGACATCCTTCCTCGGGGGCCGGGACGCGCATTCAGGCGCTGTTCTCCGGCGCGATGCCTTCTACCAGGGGGACAAACCGCACGCTGCGCATCTCTTCATAGTCGAAACCGCTCTCGGTTCGCGTGACCTTGATCAGGCTCTGCACCGCATCCGACTGCCCCACCGGCACGACCATGATACCCCCCTCGCGCAGTTGCGCCAAGAGCGGACCGGGGGGATCTTCGGCGGCTGCGGTCACGAGGATACGGTCGAACGGGGCCTGGTCGGGCAAACCGAAGCTCCCGTCACCGGTCAGAACCGTCACATTGGTCAGATCGAGCGCCTTGAACCGGGCCTCGGCGGCACGGGTCAGGCGGCGGTGACGGTCCACGGTCCACACGCGGCGGGCAAGTTGGCTGAGGATCGCCGCCTGGTAGCCTGCGCCTGTGCCCACTTCGAGAACATGGTGGCGGGGCCCGATCTCGGCGGCCTGTGTCATCAACCCCACGATCGAGGGCTGGCTGATGGTCTGGCCACAGGCGATGGGCAAGGGCACGTCCTCATAGGCGCGGCCCGAAAACACGCCTTCGACGAAGAGGCCGCGGTCGATCTTTTCCATCGCCGTCAGGACCGCCCTGTCCCGAACCCCGCGCGAGCGCAGAGCATAGAGGAACTGCATGACCTGTTCCGGCGATGGGCTCATGCCAGGGCGGCCTCCAGGTCGGCGAGTTTGTCATAGGCGGTCAGGTCGGCGCGCATGGGCGTGACCGAGATATAGCCGTCGAGGTTGAGACTCACGTCGCTGCCTTGCTCGGCCGGCACGTTCTGTGCACTGCCCTGGACCCACAGGAACCGCCGGCCAGACGGCGACAGCTGCGCCTCTACCCGGAACCGCGCATGCGAACGAAGTCCTTGTGGGGCCGCGCGCACCCCTTTCACACCGGCGGCCAGCACCGGCGGGAAGTTGACGTTGTAGAAGGTGCCGTAACCCGGCCCACCCCACTGATCCGCAGCCAGCAGCTTGCGCACCACCGCGACCCCGTGGCGGCGAGCGGCGTCAAACGGGTCGTCGGCAGTCGCCATGGCGGGCCCGTAATACTGCGACAACGCGATGGCCTTGTGGCCTTGCAGCGCACCCTCCATGGCCCCGCCCAGGGTGCCGGAATAGAGTGCGTTCTCCCCGGAATTGTTACCCCGGTTCACCCCGGACAGGATCAGGTCCGGCGCATCGCCGTTCATCACGTCATAGAGACCGGCCATCACGCAATCGGCCGGGCTGCCCTCGGCGGCATAGCGGCGCGGGCCCAGCTCGGCGATCATGGTGGGTTGGGTATAGCTGATGCAATGGCCCACACCGGACTGCTCGAACGCCGGGGCCACGGTCCAGACCTCGCCACCCGGACCAGCGATCTCGGCGGCGATTTCCGCCAGGACCTCGAGCCCGGGGGCGTTGATACCGTCGTCATTGGTAATGAGGATGCGCATGATCTGCCCTTGTGTCTGCCCTGATCCCTGTTAGCGGCGGCGCGCGGCGGGGACAAGGGAGGCCGGGCAGCGGGCGCGCCCCCGCCCTGCGCAGGGCACTCAGGCGTCGAGCAGGGCGAGCAGGCGTTTGGCCTCCGCGGCAGGCGCGCTCAGGGCGGTGCGATCCTCGCCGGGGAAGAACCGGGCACGGGTGGCCGTGGGCATGGGCGCGGGAGTGAAGCTTGCGACCTTCGGCCCGGTCCGAACGGTCTCGGCGGCCCAGCTGGCCACAAGGGCCGCCTCGGCCGCCTTGGAGGCCCCGTAAAGCCCGAAGAATTTCTCGCCCGCCCGCGGATCGGCGCAGAAGATAGCGCGCCCCTCGGCGGCTTCGTTGAGCAGAGGCGCGACCATGCGGATCACTCGCTGGGTAGCCTCCACATTGGTGGCGAATGTCTTGGCGTAGTCCTTGGGGGCGGCGTGATCGACCGGCGACAGAGTGGGTGCATGGACCGCGCAATGCACCAGCAGGTCGATCCGGCCCCAGCGGTCGTAGATAGCCCGGCAGATCCCGGCAACCGCATCCTCCTTGGTCAGGTCGATCGGCGCGAGCGTCGCGCTGCCGCCCGCGGCCTGGATCCGGTCGTCGAGTTCTTCGAGCGCGCCCACGGTCCGCGCCAGTGCGATAACATGGGCGCCGCGCGCGGCCAGGGCCTCGGCCACTGCGTGCCCCAGCCCGCGGGAGGCGCCGGTAACCAGCGCAATCTTGTCGGTCAGATCATATGCCATGGGCGAGGGTGTAGGCTTGAGCGTCGGGGGAGCGCAAGGGGGTGTGTACCTGCGTCGCGCTTGACTTTGGCGTGCGCGGACGGAACAACCGAGGTAACCTCTGCAACGACAGGATGACAGCGATGAGCACCACGACCCTCTCCCAAGCCGCGTTCGGCGAGACGACACTTCTGCGCAAGGCCCTGCTGGTTCTGGGCGGATCGCTCTTCATCGCCGTTGCGGCGCAGGTCAGCGTTCCGATGTTTCCGGTGCCGATGACCCTGCAGATGCTGGCGATACTGCTGGTAGGCTTTGCCTTCGGCGCCCGCCTCGGGGCGGCGACGGTGCTGGTCTATCTCGGCCAGGGCCTGGCGGGGCTGCCGGTCTTTGCCAATGGCATGAACGGACTGGCCTTTGCCGGCCCGACCGCGGGCTTCCTGATCGGCTTCGTGGCCGTGGCCTATATCGCCGGGCTGGCCGCCGAGCGCGGGTTCGCCAAAGGCTTCGTCGGCACGACGGTGGCGGCCCTGGTGGCCTCGGCGCTGGTCTATATTCCCGGCGTGGCCTGGCCGATGCTGGTGGCGTCGTCGTTCGGGATCGAAGGCGGCTGGGTCGGCATCGGCGCCGACAAGGCCTGGGCCTGGTTCATGGGGCCGTTCCTTCTGGGCGATGCGGTCAAGGCCGTGATCGCGGCGTTGATCGTCTCCGGGGCCTGGAAGGTGCTGCGCCGCGCCTGACGCAGCTTCACTGAATAACTCTGATCGCGAAACGCCGCCCCTTGGGGCGGTGTTGTCGTTCGTGCAGGGGCCAAGCGCCTTGGAAGGCGCTTAAGCCCGTTGCAACGGGCTTGCCCCGGCGACCGACGCGCATGCTAGCGGCACCGATTGGAGAGCCTCCGGGTTCTCGCTGCTCTCTGCCGAGAAGGCTGGGATCGTCTTGATCGGATCTATCCGGGCTCACGGCGTGAGGTCTGATCCGAAACCACGGTCGCGCTGGATGCCTCGGTGGCTCTGACTTCTGGTGCCGCGTCCCGGTCGAGCGACGGCGTGTCCATGACCGTTCGCGACTGCCGCAGCCGCGCCAGCGCCGCCTTGCACATCCCCATCTCCAGCCAGCGGCATCCGGCGCAGATCCGGTCCAGGTCGTCAGGCACCAGCCGCGCCATGCGGTCCTGCGCCTGCCCCCAGGTGATCACCTCGCCTGCCGCCAGATCGAGCGCCGTGCCATGGGCCCGGTCCAGCCGCGCGATCTTGCCTTGATCCACACAAAGCCGTCCGCGCCGCTTGGGGCAGGGCGCGCAGATCGCGTCCGTATGGGCAGTCACGGTGATCTCGGTCGCGTCACCACCGGCCGCGCGCAGGCGCGTCACCACGATCTCGTGCATGTTGGCCGTGAACCGGTCGGAATAGCCCTTGCCCTCGAACCCCAGGGCGCACAGGAAATGATGCGGCCGGAACCGGATCATTCCGCCGCGGGGCGCAGCTGGAACCCTTTCTCCAGCATGTCCGACGGGGCCACCGGATATTCGCCTGAAAAACACGCGTCGCAATATCGAGGGGCCGCCGGGTCCCGGCCTTCGGGAACGCCCGCGGCGCGGTAAAGCCCGTCCAGCGTGATGAAGCGCAGGCTGTTGACCCCCAGATGAGCGCACATCTCGTCCTCGGACATGGTGGCGGCCAGCAGTTTCTCCCGCTCCGGCGTGTCCACACCGTAGAAACATGGCCAGGAGGTCGGGGGTGACGCGATCCGGAAATGCACCTCTGCGGCTCCCGCATCGAGGATCATTTCCTTGATCTTGCGCGAGGTCGTGCCGCGCACCACTGAGTCGTCCACCAGGATCACCCGCTTGCCCTTGATCAGCGCGCGGTTGACGTTCAGCTTCAGACGCACGCCCATGTTGCGGATCTGCTCGGTCGGCTCGATGAAGGTCCGGCCCATATACTGGTTACGGATGATTCCCATGGCATAGGGAATGCCCGACTCCTGGCTGTAGCCGATGGCGGCGGGCGTGCCACTGTCCGGCACCGGGCACACAAGGTCCGCGTCCACGGGCGCTTCCTTGGCCAGTTCCACCCCGATCATGCGGCGCGTGTCATAGACCGACCGGCCGCCGATGATGCTGTCCGGGCGGGAGAAATAGACATGCTCGAAGATGCAGAAGCGGCTGGCGCGGCGCTCGAACGGGAAATAGCTTTGCACGCCTTCGTTTTCGGTGATTACCACCATCTCGCCCGGCTCGATCTCGCGCACGAACTCGGCCCCAATGATGTCGAGCGCGCAGGTCTCCGAGCTGAGCGCCCATCCATCGCCGAGCTTGCCCAGCACCAGCGGGCGCACGCCCAGCGGATCACGTACGCCGATCAGCTTGGTGCGGGTCATGGCGACCACAGAAAACGCCCCTTCGCAGCGGCGCAGGGCGTCCTTCATCCGCTCGGGGATGTTGCGCTGCAGCGACCGTGCCATCAGGTGAATGATGCACTCGCTGTCCGAGGAGGACTGGAAGATCGAGCCGCGGTCGATCAGTTCGCGACGAAGGGCATCGGCATTGGTGATGTTGCCATTATGGGCGATCGCCGCGCCGCCCATGGAAAACTCGCCGAAGAATGGCTGCACATCGCGGATCTGGGTGTGCCCTTTGGAGCCGGCGGTGGAGTATCGCACATGCCCGATGGCCAGATGGCCGGGCAGGGTTTCCATCAGTGACGCCTTGGTGAAGTTGTCCCGCACATAGCCGAAGCGTCGGGCGGAGTTGAACCCGATTCCCGGCGCATGGCTGACGATGCCGCCGGCCTCCTGGCCGCGATGCTGCAGCGCGTGCAGGCCGAGGGCCACGAAATTCGCGGCCTCCGGCAGGCCGACAACGCCGAACACACCGCATTCTTCATGCAGCTTGTCGTCGCCGTCATCGGAACGCACGGCGTCGAAGTCAAACGGATGGGCCGGGGGCATCTTGGGCGGCCGGTCGGCGGGCGTGTCTGGGTGGGACAACGGGCGCTCCGATTCCTTGAAGAGGTCGGGCTCGTCATACTGCGTCGCAGCGCGTCTGTCACGAAACTATCATGGAAACTGCGGGACGCGGCCGCGGGCGCGCTTAGCCGGACTGGCCCAAAGGCTCGAGGCCGCTCCCGATCGCGCTCAGAACAGGATCGCGCGGCTGCCCCGAGGGGTGGGGGTTTCAAGCTGGCGCAGGGCCTCGGCGGCCGCGACCTCGTCTTCGCAGGGCCAGCGGTCATATTCGGCCAGCCGGATCTTCGGGGCGTAGTCGCATGTTGCATCGCGTTCGATGAAATAGGTGACCTCGCAATCGTCGAATGCGTGGCCGTTCTGGTCGAAATAGGTATTGCGCACCCGCATGGAAAACCGTGCCTGGGCGAAGCGCGGGGTGCCCATCACCGTGGTCTGGATGAAGGCGAGCCCCGCCCGCACCAGGATGGAGCGATAGCTGCTCAAGGCCGCGTGCAGATCCTCGCGCGACTGCAGGACGAGAATGCGGTCGCCGAAATAGACCGCGACCGGAGTGGCATACATCTCGGTCAGGTCCATCAGCTGGCCCCGGGTGAAACGGTCGACGATGCAATTTGCGAAAACGTGAGAAGCGGGCGTCATGATCGATACTCCCAAAACGGGGCGGCGCCGCATCCGATAATCCGGATGGGGCGGTGTTACTACAGGTTGTCAACTGGGGCCCGCACCTGAGTGAAGGGTGCCGCGGCCGGGTCGTAAGCTTGCTGCGGGAGCGCTAACACCAAACCGCTTTGAACGTCTCTAGGCAAAATTCTCAATTGTGGATGTGACGTAGCGTTACGCTGGGAGGTCGCGGGGGATCGGTCCCGAGGCCGCGCGTCGGTGCCTCGGAAAACCGGGGCGAGCGGCGCCGAAACGGGCCGGTTGCGCGTGATTCTGTCCCGCGGCCCCGGCCGATCAGGCGCCGCAGTTGCCCACCAGCTCTTCGTACCGCCCGACGATCCAGCCAGTCGCATCCTCGGGGATCTGCGCTTCGATCTGTGTGGTGAGCGAGCCGAACACCTCCGCCGACCGGCTGTCCTCGACCATCGCCATGCTGTCGCTGACCATGATGCGTTCATAGGCCAGCAGCGCCACAGCCACCAGCAGGATGCCCCGCACCGCCCCGAACAGGAAGCCGAGCCCCTGGTCCACCCCGCCGAGGGCCGTACGGTGGATCAACCCGGAAAAGAGCGGCGTGAAGACTGACACCACGATCAAAGTGACCGCAAAGACCCCGGCAAAGGCGGCGATGATCGCCAACTCGCAACTGTCCTGCAAGATCGGTCCGACATAGGGCAGTTCCTTGATCAAGGGCTCGACATCCCCGGCGAACAGGAAGGCCACGATGGCCGCCGCAATCCAGCCCGCGATCGCCATGACTTCGCGCACGAGGCCCCGGGAAAACGCCAGCAGCGCCGAGATCACGATGACACCGGCAACGATGCCGTCCACCAGAGTAAAACCGTCCATTCCCGCGCGTCCCCTGTTGGGCTTATCCTGCCCCGAACATGTCCCCGACCACCGTGGCCAGGTCCGGCATCTGCCGTGTTTCCAGCCCCGAGGTGGTCCCCGTCTTGCTGCCTGCCGGGGCAAGCGCCTTGGTGAAACCAAGTTTCGCGGCCTCTTTCAACCTGTTTTCGGTCTGGCCAACGGGGCGCAGGGCGCCCGAAAGGCTGATCTCGCCGAAGACGACCATCTCCGCCGGCAGGGCGATATCCTCCCGCGCCGAGA
This sequence comes from Dinoroseobacter shibae DFL 12 = DSM 16493, assembly GCF_000018145.1. Lineage (NCBI taxonomy): Bacteria > Pseudomonadati > Pseudomonadota > Alphaproteobacteria > Rhodobacterales > Roseobacteraceae > Dinoroseobacter > Dinoroseobacter shibae. Next base: position 2,260,628 of record NC_009952.1, on the reverse strand, counting down.
GCAGCGCGGTGGCCACGGCGAGGTCCGCCGCCGGCTCGCCGATGCGCAAGCCGCCCGCAACATTGAGATAAACATCGAGCCCGGTGAACGGGATGCCGCAGCGCGCCTCCAGCACCGCCAGGATCATCGACAGCCGCCCGCTGTCCCAGCCGACCACCGTGCGCCGCGCATTGGCGAGCGCCGAAGGCGCGACCAGCGCCTGCAATTCGCACAGTACCGGCCGGGTGCCCTCGATGCCCGCGAACACCACCGAGCCGGGGGCAGGCGCGTCGCGCCCCGACAGGAACAGCGCCGAGGGGTTGGCGACCTCGGCCAGCCCCGCGCCGGTCATTTCGAACACGCCGATCTCGTCGGCCGGGCCGAACCGGTTCTTGACCGAGCGCAGAATGCGGAACTGATGCCCGCGCTCGCCCTCGAAATAAAGCACCGTGTCGACCATGTGCTCGACCACCCGTGGCCCCGCGATCTGTCCCTCCTTGGTCACATGGCCCACCAGGATCACGCTGGTGCCCGACCGCTTGGCAAAGGTGACCAGCTCATGGGCGCAGGCACGCACCTGCGCCACCGAGCCCGGCGCGCTGTCCACGGTGTCGGACCAGAGCGTCTGGATCGAATCGAGAATGGCGAGATCCGGCGCCTCGGCCTCCAGCGTGGTGAGAATGTCGCGCAAGTTGGTCTCGGCCCCCAGCTTGACCGCCGCATCGGCCAGTCCCAGCCGCCGCGCGCGCATCCGTACCTGGCTCGTCGCCTCTTCGCCCGAGATATAGACGGCCTTGGCCCCCGCCCGGGCAAAGCTCGCCGCCGCCTGTAGCAAGAGCGTCGATTTCCCGATCCCCGGATCGCCACCCACCAGCACGGCGGAGGCATCCACCAGCCCGCCGCCCAGCACCCGGTCCAACTCCTCCAGCTGCGAGGTCCGGCGCGGCGGCGGCGCGTCCTCGCTTGCCAGATCGCCCAGGGGCACTTTCTTGCCCCGGATCCCGCCGAGGCTCTTCTTCGACGGTCCCGCGCTCAGGGGCACCTCTTCGGAGATCGAATTCCACGCCCCGCAGCCGTCGCACCGGCCGGACCACTTGGAATGGGCGGCGCCGCACTCGGCGCAGATGAAACGGGTGGCGGGTTTGGCCATATCAGGCGCTCCGGATGATGGGACGGCTCAAAGCCCGCGTCACGGGCCGTGCGGGTCCTGTCTCTTGCCCGATCCTGCGGCGGTGGTCAAACCGCCCGGACGCTCCGCGAGATAGCTGAAAAGCAGTGACGCCAGAACACAGGCCGTGAACAGCCCCAACCCCCAGGCGACCTCCACCCGCGCCAGCCCGACACCTTTGACGATGACCACGTAGAGCGCGATCAGGAATACGTCCGCCATCGCCAGCCGCCCGAGCCAGATCAGCCAGACAGGCTTCTTCGCAAGCAGCCCGAATTGCACGGCCGCCAAGGTCAGGGTCTTGGCATAGGGGGCAAGAATGGCAAGCACCGCCACCAGTGCGGCCAGCGCCGGGGCGCTGTCCCACAAGCTCGCGACCCCCGACAGCACCGAAATCTCGGCCAATCCGAAGATCGGCAGCAGCCCCGCGCGCAAGAGCGGCGCGGTCCAGGCGATGGGAAACAGAACCAGCAGCGACAGGTTGGCCCAGGCCAGCACTCGCGCGTTCACATCCCGACCTCGCATGCTGCCGGGGCGCCCGCGTGGCGCGGCAAGCGCCTCGGGGCGCAGTCGATCACGGTCACCATCATCGCGTCAGCTTAGGCAGCCACAGCCTGGCGGGCAATGCGACGCGGGACGACAACCCGGCGGAGGCTGGCCCGGGCGCACGGCCGCCCGCCCTTGGACAAGCCGCTCAGGGGGGCGGGGCGCTGCGTGCGGGCTTCTCCCGCAGCGCCCAGAGAACCAGCAACGGGGCTTCGACGGCGCGCATCGCATGCACGACGTTGAACGGATTGTACCAGGTGCCGCCTTGCGGGACGTGGACCCAACCCGCGCGGCCCTGCCGAAACTCCCCCGGGCTGAGAACGAGATAGGTCTCTTCGGGGCTGTGCCTGTGATCGGGGTATTGCACATGCGGGGCCAGCAGCGACATGCCGATCCAGACATCGTCGCGCGGCTCCAGCCCGCCGGGGCCGACGAGCATGGCATTGGCGTGGGCGTCGGCGAAATGCGCGCTCGCCCCCGGACCGCCCCCCTCGCGGCGGCGCCACTGGAGCGCGGGCTCAAGTGCGGCAAAGCACTCCGCAAGGTGTCGCAGATCCGGCGCGTCGAACCGCGCAGGGTCGAGGAGGGCGTCGAGATGCGTGCAGACGGGCAACCGTGCGCCGATGGGGGCCGCGTTCGGGGCCGCGGTCTCGAGGCTGTTGAAGATACGGTCGAGGGACCGCGCTGAAACTGGCTCGGTCGCGCGGGCGGCATAACTCTGTCGTGCGGCGTCCAGAAACGCTTGCAGGGCTTGGATGCGTTCGGTCATTTCCGGATCCCGGCTCCAGGAGAACGTGCCGCCAATCGCGGCGGCATTCCCAGTCTAATCCGTGTACGGGCCCGGACCCAAGGCGTGATGTCGTATCGCAAGCGACCTGCCGCCAAATAAAGCTTGGAGGCCACTCGACATGACGCGACCAGCGCCAAGTCGGCACTGGTCGCGGGGTTTGAGGCTGCGCGCGGATGCGCGCAGGCGTCAGTTCTTGATGATGTTGTGCTCGGGGCCGAAGGGGAACCCGGTGATGTTTTCCACCGTGTTGTCGTCGTTGATGACCAGGATGTCATGCTCGCGGTAGCCCCCGGCCCCCGGCTGACCCTCGGGGATCATCACCATCGGCTCCATGGACACCACCATCCCTGGCTTCAGCTCGGTTTCGATATCCTCGCGGAGCTCGACGCCCGCCTCGCGGCCGTAGTAGTGGCTCAGCACACCGAAGCTGTGCCCGTAGCCGAAGGAGCGATACTTCAGCAGGTCCCACTCGCGATACATCTCGTTGAGCTCGATCGCGATGTCCATGCAGCGCGCGCCGGGCTTGATCAGCTGCAGGCCACGCTCGTGCACCTTCACGTTCTTTTCCCAGATGTCGAGGCTGGCATCGTCCACATGGTCACAGAACAGGGTCCGTTCCAGCGCGGTGTAATAGCCGAAGATCATCGGGAAGGTGTTGAGGCTGAGGATCTCGCCCGACTGCACCTTCTTGTTGGTCACCGGGTTATGGGCGCCGTCGGTGTTGATGCCGGACTGGAACCAGGTCCAGGTGTCCATCAGCTCGACGAAGGGGAAGGAGTTCGCGATCTCGCGGATCATCGCGGTGGTGCCGGCGATGGCCACTTCATGCTCGGGGACACCGGCCTTGACCGCTGCGGCCACGGCCGCGCCACCCACGTCGGCGACGCGCGCGCCTTCCTTGATCAGCTTGATCTCTTCGGCGGACTTGATGGTGCGCATCCACATGGCGGGCTGGCCGACATCGACGAACTCGACGCCCGGCAGCGCATCCTGCAGCAGCTGGCGGTACTCGAGCGAGACATGGTCGAACTCGATGCCGATGCGCTTGGCGCCCGGGGTCAGCTGCTGGATCGCGCGATAAAAGTTGTCGCGGCGCCAGTCGGTGTAGGTGATGTTGTTGCCAAAGCTCCGGCGGAAGGGCTGGCCGCCATCGATCCCGGCGGAGATCGTCGTGGCGTTCTTCTGGTCGATGACCATGCCGTATTTACGGCCGAAATAGCAATACAGCCAGCCGCTGTAATAGTTGATGCAGTGATACGAGGTGAAGAGCGACGCATCGACATCGTTCTTGGCCATCCAGTCGCGCAATTCGTTTTGCCGACGGGCCATCTCGGTGTCCGAAAAGGGCGAGAACTCTTTTTCGCCGTTATGCCATTCCATGACGTGGAGCATGTCGTCGACGTTGGTATTACCGTCCATCTCGAAGATCCTTCCTGCTGACAGTGACCCGGCTTGGGTAACAGCGCGCCGAGCGGAGGAAAAATTAATTGAAATGATTATACCATTAGCAATGCAAATGTGATCATCGGCAAGCGGACCTCACTTGGTGCGCGCGCGCGTCGGAAGCCGGAAGGTGGACACATCCTCGGTGATCTTCTCGATCAGTTTCAGGGCGGCGTCGGACATCTTCACATGTTTGTAGAACAGGCCCACATGGATGTTTGCGAGGTTGGGAAACCCCTCGCCGGGGCTCAGCAGCCGCATTCCGGGCAGCAACGTCTTCTTGGTCAGCGCCGTGACGCCCATACCGTCCAGCACCGCCTTTTGCAGGGCAGACACGCCCAGGCTCTCGAACGAAATCCGCCAGTCCCGCCCTTCGGTGTTCAGCGCGTCGATCATGCGCTTGCGGTAGAAGCAGCCGTTGGGATGCGCGACGACCTTGAGCGGCTGGTCCGGATCGATTCTGTGGTCGCGGGCGCAGACCCAGACCGGATGCTCGGACCAGTAGACCGAGACATGGGGTGCGGGCATCGAATCGGTTATGGCTATGGTCATGTCGAGGTCGTCCACATGCAGCGCCGATAGAAGATCCGGGCTGCGGTTGCAGCGAATGTCCAATTGAACGGCAGGGTTCTCGCGGGCGAACCTGGTGATGATGCTCTGGAAATACTCGATCGCGTAATCCACCGGCAGGCCGACGCGGAGCGTGCCCAGGATGGACGCTTGCTGCAGGTTCGCAACGGCCCGGTCGTTGAGGCGCAACATCTCGCGGGCATAGCCCAGCAGGGTCTGTCCGTCCGGCGTCAACTCCACCTGCTTGCCTTGTTGGGCCAGCAGTTTCTTGCCGGTGATCTCCTCGAGCCGCTTGATCTGAAGCGATATGGCCGGTTGCGTCCGGCCGAGAATGCGCCCGGTTTCCGTATAGTTACGCAGATCAACCACCGTCACGAAGGTCCGCAGCAGGTCGGTTTGCAGATTGGTGAATTTGCGCGCCATTAACAATCCTTATCCCGGCATTGTTACTATGAATTTTTGGCAGAGCACAAGCTACCGTAGGCTTCGGCGCATCTTTTGTCTCTGGGGGTGCCATGCCACGTTCGACCGTTTTTGCTGCTGAAATGCCCTGGCCGGACTATCAGAAACGGGTGCAATCGGGTGACGTGCCCGTTCTCATCCCGCTGGGATCGATGGAACAGCACGGCCATCACATGCCGATGCATGTGGACGTCCTGCTGCCGACCGAATTCGCCCGCCGCGTGGCCGAGAAGGTCGGGGCCCTCGTCGCACCGCCCTTTACATACGGATACAAGTCCCACCAGAAGTCCGGCGGCGGCAACTTCTTTCCCGGCACGACGAGCCTCGATGGCGCAAGCCTCGTGAACGCGCTCAAGGACGTGGTCAAGGAATTCGTCCGCCACGGCGTGCGCAACCTGTGCATCGTCAACGGGCATTTCGAGAACTCCTGGTTCATCACCGAGGCGATCGACCTGGCGTTGCGCGAACTCGGCTGGGGCGGCGTGCATGACGTCAAGATCGTCGTGCTGTCCTATTGGGACTTCGTGGACCAGGCCTCCATCGAGAAACTCTATCCCAATGGGTTCCTGGGGTGGGACATCGAACATGGCGGTGTTCTGGAAACATCGCTGATGCTGCGCCTGCACCCCGATCTGGTGTCGCTGCAGGACGCGGTGGAGCACGCGCCCGCGACCTTCCCGCCCTATGACGTCTACCCGGCCAAGCCCGAATGGACCCCGGCAAGCGGCACCCTGTCCTCTCCGAAAGAGGCGACCGCCGAGAAGGGCGACATCCTGCTGGAGGTCTGCACCGCGGGCATCGTCAACGCGCTGCAAACCGAGTTCGCCCTGACCGCAGGCCCGTCCGGTAGCAACTGAACAACAGCCAAGAACAAAGAGAAAAATTCGTCCCAACAAGGAGTTTTCCAATGCCGACCAACCTGATCCGGCCCAGTCGCCGCAGCCTGTTGAAGATGACCGGCGCCGCGGCTCTCGCCACGCCGTTTCTGTCGATCCGTGCCGCCGCGCAAACGACCGAGCTGTCGATGCTGGCCTGGTACGGTCATGCCGAGCCCGACATCGTCGGCGCCTTCGAAGAGGCCAACAACGTCAAGTTCGTCCCGAAATACTACACCGGCGGCGACAACATGCTGGGCCTGATCGCCCAGTCGCCGCGGGGCACCTTCGATGTGATCCTGTCTGATGCCGAATATGTCCAGCAGCTCAATGCCGCTGGCTTCATCGAAGAGCTCGATCCGGCCGATTACGCCTTCGACGATTTCTTCCCCGAGTTTCAGAAATTCCCCGGCCACTGGCAGGACGACAAGCTGTTCTCCGTGATCACGCGCTTCGGGTTTCTCGGCGTCGCCTACAACACCGATGCCTTCACGGCGGAAGAAGCCTCCAGCTACGATCTCTTTGCCGACGAGCGTCTGACCGGCAAACTGGGCCATTTCGACTGGCACCTGCCCAATCTCGGCCAGATGAGCCTGCATGTGGGCAATGCCAGCCCCTACGACATCGACGAAGCGGCCTGGGAGCGCGTGCAGGAGCATACCATGGGTCTGCGCCGCCAGGCGGGCGGGTTCTTCGACTATGGCGGCACCTTCTCGTCGCTCGACAACGGCCAGATGCTGGCCTTCGCCGGGATCGGCGACTGGATCACCGGCACACTGGAGAAAAACGGCAGCCCCGTGCGCTCCGTCATCCCGGAACAGGGCGGCCTGCAATGGACCGAGAGCTTCTCGATCGGGAAGGGCTCGCGCAACCAGGAGATGGCCAAGAAGTGGATCCAGTACATCACCTCGCCCGAGGGCCAGGCAAAATCCGCCGACATGGCCGCATACCCCGCCATCGTGCCGTCGCAGGCTGGCTGGAAAGTGCTCAACGACACCAACCCGGCCGAGGCGCGGCGCCAGAACATGGTCCTGGGTGAGCGCAACGCGATGGACATGATCCGCGAGGGCCTGATCCAGTATCGCCAGCTCCCGGTTCAGCAGAGCCTGGAGGACTGGAACGACTTCTGGTCCGACTACAAAGGCGCCTGACGCATACGCGGGGCGGGGGCGGCGGATCCAAGGCTGCCCCCGCATCGCATTTCGATTGCAGAGCCATGGGATTTCACATGACCAAGCGCCCGACATTCTTTTCCCTGATCCTGTCTCTGCCACTCCTGATCTGGCAGCTGACCTTCTTTCTGTTTCCGCTTCTGTTTCTGGTCGCGATCAGCTTCTGGACAGTGCGCAATTTCCAGATGACGCCGGATCTGAATTTCGCCAACTGGGAGCGGATCCTGACGCGCGGCGTCTTCTGGGACGCCTATTTCCGCACGATGGTCCTGGCCACGACCGCGGCCGTGATCACCAGCGCGATCGCCTTTCCCGCATCCTACGCGATCTCCTTCAAGATGAGCGAGAAGGCCAAGCGGTGGATGATCTTCATCCTGATCATCCCGTTCTTCACCAGCTACCTGGTGCGGGTCTATTCGTTGCAGGTGTTCCTGTCCGACGCGGGCATCGTGAACGCGGCGCTGGGCTATCTCGGCCTCGGACCCTTCACCATGCTGAACAACGCCTTCGGCATTCTCGTCGGCATGGTCACACTGACCCTGCCGCTCGTGATCCTGTTGCAGACCTTCAGCCTGAATTTCGTCAACCGGGACCTGATCGAAGCCGCGCACAACCTGCGGTGCGGGCGGCTGCGCACGGTGTTCGCGGTGATCGTGCCCTCGGCCAAGGTCGGCCTCGTGATCGCGGCGCTCTTTGCCTTCATCCTCAGCTTCGGGGATTTCGTCAGCCCGCTTTACCTCGGCGGCGGCAACCCTCCGACGCTGTCGATCATGATCACCGACATCACCAAGTCCGGACAACAATGGCCGCGCGCCGCTGTGGTCGCGATCATGATGATCGCCACCCTGCTGACCGTTGCCTTCGCGGCGATCACATACGCCTACAAGGAGCGGGGCAAATAAGATGGGCAACGAAAACCGTATCATCAATATCCTGCTCAAGGTGCATATCGCCCTTTGCCTGCTGTTCATCTTCGCGCCGATCGCGGGCAGCTTCGTGTTCTCGCTCAATTCCGACCGGTTCCCGTCCCTGCCTCTGGGGGAGTTCTCGACCGAATGGTACCGCCTGATCTGGGAGGACCCGCTGGTCTGGCAGGGCTTCGGCAACACGCTGGTGGTGGGCCTGACGGTCGCCGTCATCGCGACCTTGCTGGGTTTCGGCGGGGCGTATACCGATTTCCGCTACAACTTCACGGGCAAGTCCTTCTACGTGGCCTTGGCGCTCTTGCCGCCGACGATCCCGGTCGTGATCCTGGGGCTGGCGATGCTGGCCTTTCTCAGCCGGGTGAACCTGTCGGGCACGACGATTTCGGTCATCATCGCTCACGGTGTCATGTGCAGCCCCTTTGCCATGGCGATCATCCGGCTGCGTCTGTCGCAGATGGACCCGGACCTCGAAGCGGCCTCGTGGAACATGGGCGGCAACCAGTGGCAAACCCTGCGCTATGTCATCATCCCCTTCGCCAGACCCGCGATCTTCGCGGCGCTCTTCATCACCATGGCCGTGTCCTTCGATGAATTCGCGGTGGCCTGGTTCGTGTCGGGGCTCAACGAAACCTTGCCCGTCAAGATCCTCGGCTTCCTGCAAGGTCAGGTCAGCCCGCGCATCAACGCCATCGGGTCGCTCCCCTTCCTGAGTTCCATGACGCTGATCATCTTGGCCCAGCTTCTGCTGCGCAGCCCGGAGGACAAGAAATCATGAAAGCGAACGCACAAATGGACCAGTCGTCAGAACCGATCGTGAAGTTCGACAACGTCGTCAAGCGGTTCGGCAGCTTCACCGCGGTCAAGAAGGCGGATTTCGAGATCGGGCGCGGCGAGTTCCTCGCCATCATGGGCTCCTCGGGCTGCGGCAAGACCACGACCCTGCGGATGCTTGCCGGCCTCGAGGACCCCACCGAGGGGGCGATCTATCTCGATGGAGAGCAGGTCAACGGCAAGGCGACCTGGGATCGCGACACGCCGATGGTGTGGCAATCGCTGGCCCTGTTTCCCTTCCTGACCGTGCAGGAGAACGTCGAATTCGCGCTGAAGATGCGCGGCATCGGCAAGGAAGAGCGGCGGCAGCGTGCCGACAAGTGGCTCGACAAGATGCAGATCACCGAGTTCGCGGACCGCAACATCAACCAGCTTTCGGGCGGCCAGAAGCAGCGCGTGGCCCTGGCCCGTGCTCTCGTGACCGAGCCGAAGATCCTGTTGCTGGACGAGCCGCTCTCCGCGCTCGACGCGCATCTCAAGGTCCGGATGCAGTCGGTCTTGTCGAACCTGCAAAAGGACCTCGGCATCACCTTCGTCTACGTGACCCATTCCATGTCCGAAGCGTTCTCCATGGCCGACCGCGTGGTCATCATGAGCCGTGGCCAGATCGAACAGATCGGCACCCCCGAAGAAATCTACCGTGAGCCGCACAACCGCTTCGTCGCGGAGTTCCTCGGGTCCGCCAACATCTTCGACGGTGTGGTCGAGGGGCCCGCCGAGGACGGCGGCTGGCGCGTCAGCTACGAAGGCGGCGAAACGGTTCTGGACAAGTCCGAGCTGGCCGAGGCCCGCAAGGGACAGGCCGTGACCTTCATCGTCAGTGCCGAGAACATGCAACTGAGTCTGCCCGACAGCGGCCAGCCGGGGATCGCGGCGAGCGTTGCGGGCGAGGAATTCATCGGGGGCACCGCGATGGTGTTCCTGGAAACCGCCACGGGCCAGGAGCTCAAGGTCCAGAAAACCCACGAGGAGCTTTCGCAGCTCGATCTGCATGCCGGGTCGCGCATCATCGTGCACTGGGCGCCTGACAGCTGTCACGTTCTGCCCGGCGAGACCGGCGCGCGGAACTAGACCGCGCGCGGCCCCGCTCGCGCCAGCCCGGCGCGGCCCGGGGCCGAGACCGAAAATTTGCCGTGCTGTGCCCGGTCGCGTGTATCCTACGGAATGACGGACCAGCAAGACGGGCACCGGCATCGGAAAAAGGCACGCGGGCAAGGAGGTCCGCGCGCGAGACTAGACCCATGGGAGGACTTTCATGTTGATCCGATCAGGACCGTTCAGGGGGGTGAATCCACACACATCCCTGATATCGGCAGGGATAATCCTGCTTTTCGTGTTGCTTGTGCTGGCGTTTCCAAGCCGTTCGGCCGACTGGATCGACGCCGCCAGAACCCTTATCACGTTCTATTTCGGCTGGTGGTACGTGCTGCTTTCGGGCGTGTTTCTCGTATTCCTGATCGCAATCGCGTTCAGCAAATACGGCGCGATCCGGCTCGGAGACGCGGACGAGCGCCCGAAATACAGCTACTTTACCTGGTTCGCGATGCTCTATGCCGCGGGGCAGGGGATCGGGATCATCTTCTGGTCCATCGCCGAGCCGATGTTCCACTACTCGGGCGGCACGCCCTTCGCCGATGGCAGCGGCACCGCGGCTGCGGCGGACATGGCGATGCAGGTGACCTTCTTTCACTGGGGCCTGAACGCCTGGGCGATCTACTGCATCGTGGCCCTGGCCTTGTGTCTGGTCAGCTACCGGCTGAAGAAGCCGCTCGGCATCCGCTATACCCTCTATCCGTTGTTCGGCGACCGTGTCGAAGGCCCGCTGGGCGTGGTGATCGACGTGGTGGCGGTGTTCGCAACCATCTTCGGCATCGCGACCTCCCTTGGCCTGGGGGTCACGCAGATCAACGCCGGCCTCAACCACCTGTGGGGCGTTCCGATCTCCGAGACGGTCCAGCTTGTGCTGATTGCCGCGATCACGGCTGTGGCGCTGTGCTCGGTCCTGTCGGGCCTTGACCGGGGCATTAAGTGGCTGTCGCAGGTCAACATGTGGCTGACGATCGCCCTGCTGGTCTTCTTCTTCACCTGGGGGCCGACCCAATACCTGCTGGTGAGCCTGGGCGAGGTGACGCTGGCTTACTTTGTCAGCCTCTTCTCCTTCAACGTCTACATCGAAAGCGTGCCCGCCGAGGCAACCCGTTGGAGCGACATGTGGCAGGGCTGGTGGACGACCTTCTACTGGGGTTGGTGGATTTCCTGGGCGCCCTTCGTGGGGGTGTTCGTGGCGCGCGTGTCGCGGGGCCGGACGGTGCGGGAATTCATCCTTGGCGTCGTGGGCGTGTCCTCGATCCTGTCCTTCGTCTGGATCGTGGCCTATGGCGGCACCGCGCTCTGGGCCGAGGTTCTGGGGCCGGGGGGCGTGTCCGATGCGGTGAGCGCGAATGTCTCCATGGCGCTCTTTGCCACCTTCGATGCGATGGATGTGGGGGCCATCGGCTTGGTCGCCGGCGTGTTCGGCACGATCCTCGTGACGACCTATTTCGTGACCTCCTCGGATTCCGGCACGCTCGTTGTCGCCACGATCCTCAGCGAGGGCAACGAGCATCCGATGTATCGCCACCGCATGATCTGGGGCACGTTCGAAGGTGTCGTCGCCGCCGTCCTGCTGGTCGTTGGCGGGAGTGCCGCGCTCAGCACGCTGCAGACCGCGGCGATCATCGCCGCACTGCCGTTCTCGGTGATCATGGTGCTTATGTGTTTCGCGATCATCCGCTGCCTTGCGCTCGAACATGGCAAAGAGGCGATCAGATCCGCCGACAAGACCGCCTGATCCGGCGGTATCGGGTGGGCGCGGGAGCGCCCGCCCGTTCAGGCGTCGGCGTCCTCCGGGACCGCCTGGCGCCGCCAGGTTTCGGGGGGCACACCCTCGCGGGCCCGGAACACCTTGCTGAAATGGGACGCATCGCAAAACCCCGTCGCGGCGGCGATATGCGTGACGGACTGGTCGGTGCGCCGCAGCAACTGGCGCGCGACATTCAGCCGAACCGCGATACCGGCCTCCGCAGGTGACAGCTGCAGCGCCTCGCCGAAATGGCGTTGCAACTTGCGACGGCTGATGCCCAGACGCTTTGACAGCTGATCCACGGTCAACGGCGTCGCCACGTTCTGCCGCATCAGAAGCAGCGCCTTGCGGACCAGCTTGTCCGAGGTGCTGAATTCCAGCGGCAGCCCCGGCTGCGGGTTCTCCGGGGTCTGCGCCTCGTCGATGATCATGATGTTGAGGCTCTTGCGCGCGGCGGCCTGCCCGATATGGCGGTCCACCAGGAAAGCGGCGAGATGGGCCGAGCTTGCCCCCCCGGAACAGGTCAGCCGATCGCGGTCGACGACGAAGATCTGGTCCGATACCGGGATCAGCCCCTCGAACTGTTCGAGAAAATCGTTGTGATGAAACCAGCTCACGCAGCAGCGATAGCCCTCCATCAGCCCCGCCTGGTGCAGGATGAACGCCCCCGTGCAGACCCCGACGATTGGGACATTGGCCTCGGCCGTGCGCTTGAGATAGGCGATGTAGTCGGGGTTCAGATCCTGGATCGCCGGGATCAGTCCGCCCACAACGACCATGTAGTCAAAGGCGCGCGGATCGCCGAGACGCTGATCGGGCTGCACCGGAATCCCGCAGCTCGACACCACCGGGTTCATGGTCGCCGACAGAACCTTCCACGAACACCGGATCGGCCGGGAGCGGTCGCCCTCATCGGCCGCGAGCCGCAGCACATCGACGAAATTCGCGAACGCCGACAGGGTGAACTGCCGCGTCAGGATGAAGCCGACCTTCAAGGCTGGTTTGGTGCTCATTTCGGCCTTTCCCGCGCGATCACTTGGCCAGAATATACTACGCTTTTGGCGCAAGGATACAATGCGTGTGCCGTGCTCTGAGTCAATGTCCACCGAACGCACCCTTCCACATCCGAGGCTTTGCACATGACCCATTTCTCCGCGATGTCGCTGCTGAAAAATGCGCTTACCGGCCACAAGAACTGGCCCGAGCAATGGCCCGACAAACAGCCCAAGGACGAATACGACGTCATCATCGTCGGCGCTGGCGGCCACGGGCTGGGCGCGGCCTACTACCTGGCCAAGGAGCACGGCATCACCAATGTCGCCGTGATCGAGAAGGGCTGGCTCGGGGGTGGCAACACCGGCCGCAACACCACGATCATCCGTTCCAACTATCTCTATGACGAGAGCGCGAAGCTCTACGATCACGCACTCGATCTGTGGGAAAACCTGTCGACCGAGCTGAACTACAACGTGATGTATTCCAAGCGCGGCGTGATGATGCTGGCCCATAACGTGCATGACGTGCAGTCGTTCCAGCGCCATATCCATGCCAACCGGCTGAACGGCGTCGACAACCAGTGGCTGACCCCAAAGCAGGCCAAGGAATTCTGCCCGCCGCTCAATATCTCGCCCGATGCGCGCTATCCCGTGATGGGCGCGGCCCTGCAAAAGCGCGCCGGGACCGCGCGCCACGATGCGGTGGCCTGGGGCTATGCGCGGGCCGCGGCCAAGCGCGGCGTCGACATCATCCAGAACTGCCCCGTGATCGCGATCCGCCGTGCCGCCGATGGCTCGGTCGAGGGCGTCGATACCGCAAAGGGCTTCATCAAGGCCAAGAAGGTGGCCGTGTCCGCCGCCGGTCACACATCGGTCGTGATGGACAGCGCGGGCGTGCGGATGCCGCTGGAAAGCTACCCGCTCCAGGCGCTCGTGTCGGAACCGATCAAGCCGGTCTTCCCCTGCGTCGTGATGTCGAACACCGTGCACGCCTATATCAGCCAGTCCGACAAGGGCGAGCTGGTGATCGGCTCGGGCACCGACCAGTACACCAGCTATTCCCAGCGCGGCGGCCTGCCGCTGATCGAACACACGGTGTCGGCGATCTGCGAGGTCTTCCCGATCTTCAACCGGATGCGGATGCTGCGCAAATGGGGCGGCATCGTGGACGTGACCCCCGACCGGTCGGCCATTCTCGGCAAGACCCCGGTCAAGGGGCTCTACGTCAACTGCGGTTGGGGCACGGGTGGCTTCAAGGCGACCCCGGGGGCGGCGCACACGCTGGCCTGGACCGTGGCCAAGGACGAACCACACCCGATCAACGCCCCCTTCACGCTCGAACGCTTCACCACCGGCCGTCTCATCGACGAAGCCGCCGCAGCCGCTGTTGCGCACTGAGGAGACACGATTATGCTTTTGATCCACTGCCCCTATTGCGACGAGACCCTCCCCGAGCTGGAATTCGCCTATGCCGGCGAGGCGCATATCGACCGCCCCAAGGACCCCTCCGCGCTCAGCGATGAAGAATGGCGCGATTTCCTGTTCATCCGCACCAACGTCAAGGGCGTGCACGCCGAGCGCTGGCGCCACATCAATGGATGCGGGCGGTTCTTCAACGCCCTGCGCGACACGGTGAGCGACCGGTTCGTCACCACCTACAAGGCCGGAGAGGCCCGTCCCGACACCCAGAGCCTGGAGGCCGCAGAATGACCGAGTATCGCGTAGAAGGCCGGGGTCGCGTCAACCGCAAGACGCCCGTCCGCTTCACCTTCGACGGCCAGACCTATGAGGGGCTCAAGGGCGACACGGTCGCCTCGGCCCTGTTGGCCAATGGCGTCCACCTCATGGGCCGCAGCTTCAAGTATCACCGTCCCCGTGGGGTGGTCACCGCCGGCTCCGAAGAGCCCAATGCGCTGGTCGGAACAACCCGCGGCAAGGGCCGGTTCGAGCCGAACACCCGCGCCACCATCCAGGAGATCTATCCCGGCCTGGAGACCGAGAGCCAGAACAAGTGGCCGTCGCTGAAATTCGACCTCGGCGCGATCAACGACCGGCTCTACATGCTGTTCTCCGCCGGGTTCTACTACAAGACCTTCATGTGGCCCCGCAGCTTCTGGGACAGCGTTTACGAGCCGCTGATTCGCAAGGCCGCGGGCCTGGGCAAGGCGCCCACCGAGGTCGACCCCGACACCTATGCGAGCCGCTACATGCATTGCGACGTGCTGGTCGTGGGCTCGGGGCCCTCGGGGATCGCCGCGGCGCTGACCGCGGGCCGGGCCGGGTCCAAGGTCGTTCTGGTGGACGAGAATGCCGAGATGGGCGGCACGCTGCTCTCCGAGCCCTCCGTGTCCATCGATGGCCAGCCCGCCTGGGAATGGCTCGAAGGGGCCATGGCCGAGCTTGACCGCATGCCCAACGTGCGCCGCATGACGCGTACCACGGCAATGGGCTATTATCACCAGAACATGATCGGCATGGTCGAGAAGCTGACCGATCACATGGCGGAAATCCCCGAAGGCGCGCCGCGCGAACGGATGTGGCGTGTCCGCGCCCGCGAGGTCGTTCTGGCCCAGGGCGCCATCGAGCGCCCGATGGTGTTCGACGGCAACGACACCCCCGGCATCCTCATGGCCGGGGCGGCGCAGACCTTCCTCAACCGCTTCGGCGTGCTCGTGGGCAAGTCGCCCGTCGTGCTGACCAGCCATGACAGCGCCTGGTACAGCGCCTTCGACATGGCCGATGCCGGTGCGTCGGTCGTGGCGATCGTCGATACCCGAAACGACGTGTCCCAGGCCCTGCGCGACGAGGCGCAGGCCCGGGGTCTCAAGACCTATCTCGGCTACACCGCCACCGGCACCAAGGGGCGGCTGCGGATCAAGGCGCTGCGGGTCAACCCGGTGCGCGACGGCAAGGTCGGCGCGGGGCACCTGCTGTTCTGCGATGCGGTTCTGATGTGCGGGGGCTGGACGCCGTCGCTGCACCTGTTCTCGCACACCAAGGGCTCGCTGCACTGGGATGCCGAGTCCAAGGCCTACCTGCCCGGCAAGAAGTCCGAGGATGTGCATATCGCCGGGGCCGGGCGCGGCCTCTGGGGCATCGCGTCCGCGCTCGAGGATGGCGCCAAGGCCGGCGCGGCCGCGGTCCAGTCGCTCGGCGGCAGCGCCGGGAGTGCCACCTACGCGGTGGCGGACGACCGCACCGGCACCGGCGTCACCCAGAAGGAGCTGCCCACCGATCGCAGCCCGGGCAAGGCCAAGGCCTTCGTCGATTTCCAGAACGACGTGACCGCCAAGGACATCCGCCTCGCCGTGCGCGAGGGCATGAAGTCCATCGAACACGTCAAGCGCTATACCACCAACGGCATGGCGACCGACCAGGGCAAGCTCAGCAACATGAACGGGCTGACCATCGCCGCCGACGCGCTCGGCAAGGAGGCACCGCAGGTCGGGCTGACGACCTTCCGCCCGCCCTATACGCCGACCACCTTCGGGGCCTTCTGCGGCTATCACAAGGGGGCGCATTTCGAGGTGACCCGCAAGACGCCGATCGACCCCTGGGCCGAAGAGCACGGGGCCGCCTTCGAGCCGGTCGCCCTGTGGCGGCGCGCCTGGTACTTCCCGCAGGCGGGCGAGGACATGCACAAGGCCGTGGCCCGCGAGTGCAAGTCCACCCGCGAGAGCGTGGGCATGTTCGATGCCTCCACCCTGGGCAAGATCGAGGTCTCCGGCCCGGATGCGGTGGAGTTCATGAACCGGATGTATACCAACCCCTGGACCAAGCTGGGCGTCGGCCGCTGCCGTTATGGCCTGCTGCTGGGCGAGGACGGGTTCATCCGGGACGACGGTGTCATCGGACGGATGCGGGACGACCTGTTCCACGTCACCACCACGACCGGCGGTGCCGCGCGCGTGCTCAACATGATGGAGGATTACCTCCAGACCGAATGGCCCGAGCTCAAGGTCTGGCTGACCTCGACCACCGAGGAATGGGCGACCATCGCCCTGAACGGACCGAACGCGCGCAAGCTGCTCGCCCCCTTCGTCGAGGGCGCGGACATCTCGGCGGATGCCTTCCCGCACATGTCGGTGGTGGAATGCACCGTCGCGGGCTTCCCCTCGCGGCTCTTCCGGATCAGCTTCACCGGCGAGCTGGGCTTCGAGATCAACGTGCCCGCCCGCCATGGCAAGGCCCTGTGGGAGAAGCTCTGGGAAGCCGGGCAGCAGTACGACATCTGTCCCTACGGCACCGAAACGATGCACGTGCTGCGCGCCGAGAAGGGCTACATCATCGTGGGCCAGGACACCGACGGCACGGTCACGCCCCAGGATGCGGGGATCGGTTGGGCCATCGGCAAGGCCAAGCCCGATTTCGTGGGCAAACGCTCGCTGCAACGGCCCGATATCGTTGCACCGGGGCGCAAGCAACTGGTCGGCCTGCTGACCGAAGACCCCAAGACCGTGCTTGCCGAAGGCGCGCAGATCGTGGACGATCCCAAGCAGGCCAAGCCGATGAAGATGATCGGACACGTCACCTCGTCCTACTGGTCCGAAACCCTCGGACGGTCCATCGCGATGGCGGTGGTGGAGGGCGGCTTCGACCGGATGGACAGCACGCTGCACATTCCGACCGAAAGCGGCGATGCCGTGCCGGCCAAGGTGACCGGAACCGTGTTTTATGACCCGGCGGGCGACCGCCTGAAGGTCGAATGAGGAGGCCAGGACCATGAATGCACCCGTGACATCCTTCGACGCCGTGTCCGTGGCGGTTCTGCCGCCGGTGGCCCGGTTCAACCTGCGCATCGCCCCCGCCGACGTGGCACAGGCCTCCGCGGCCTTCGGGCTGACCCTGCCAACGAAGATCGGGCAGGGCGCCCGGTCCGGGGACCGCGCAGCCTATTGCATAGGGCCGGACGAGTGGCTGCTGCACGCCGCCGAAGCGGATCAGCAGGCCGTCGTGTCCGCCTTCGACAAGGCGCGGGCGGACACACCGCACAGCCTCGTGGTCATCTCCGACCGGGAGATGACGCTGTCGATCACCGGCCCGGCCGCGCTGGACCTGCTGTCGGTGGGCTGTCCTCTCGAGCTGTCGCGCCTCCCGGTAGGCGGCGCCAAGCGGACGGTGTTCGACTACGCGCAGGTCACGCTGATCCGCGATGGCGAAGACGCGTTCCGCCTGGAAGTGTGGCGATCGTTCTTTCCCCATGTGCACGGTCTTCTGGAGATCGCGACCCGCGAACTCGCCGTCGGTCTCTGACCGTCTGCACATCCCCCGGTCATGTCCGCGCCCCCGCCTTGGGGGCGCGCCCCATAACTCTTGCCTGAAAAGGAGCCTCTCCATGCTCAAGACCCTGAACACCGCGGGCATCTCCGACACCGCCATCGCCGAGGCGATCGGCCACGAGCTCGACCGCCAGCAGACCCAGATCGAACTGATCGCCTCCGAAAACATCGTCAGCGTCGATGTGCTGCGCGCCCAGGGCTCGGTTCTGACCAACAAATACGCCGAAGGCTACCCGGGCCGCCGCTACTATGGCGGGTGCGAGCATGTCGACACGGTCGAACAGATCGCGATCGACCGGGTGTGCGAGTTGTTCGGATCCCGCTTCGCCAACGTGCAGGCGCATTCCGGCGCCCAGGCCAACCAGGCGGTGTTTCTCGCCCTGCTCAAGCCCGGTGACCGGATCATGGGTCTCGACCTGGCCCATGGCGGCCACCTGACCCACGGCTCGCCGGTGACCATGTCCGGCAAGTGGTTCGACGTGGTCAGCTACGAGGTGTCGAGGGACGATCACCTGATCGACATGGACAATGTCCGGAAGGTCGCGCTGGACACCAAGCCCAAGCTGATCGTCGCCGGGGCCTCGGCCTATCCGCGGCACATGGATTTCGCGGCCTTCCGGGCGATTGCAGACGAGGTGGGCGCCTGGCTGATGGTGGACATGGCCCATTACGCGGGCCTGATCGCGGCGGGCGAATACCCCGACCCGGTGCCCCACGCCCATGTCGTGACCTCGACCACGCACAAGACCCTGCGCGGCCCGCGCGGCGGCATCATCCTGACCAATGACGAGGCGCTGGCCAAGAAGTTCAACTCCGCCGTGTTCCCCGGTAACCAGGGCGGCCCGTTGATGCATGTCATCGCGGCCAAGGCGGTGGCCTTCGGCGAAGCGCTGGAGCCGTCCTTCAAGCAATACGCCAAGGACGTGATCGCCAACGCGCGCGCCCTGTCCGAGGTGCTGGTTGCAGGCGGGCTGGGCGTGGTTTCGGGCGGCACGGATTGCCACATGGTCCTTGTGGACCTGCGCCCCAAGGGTGTGACCGGCAAGGCCGCTGAGAACGCGCTCGAACGCGCAGGGCTGACCTGCAACAAGAACGCGATCCCGTTCGACCCGGAAAAGCCCTTCGTGACCTCCGGGGTGCGGCTCGGCACCTCCGCGGGCACCACCCGTGGTTTCGGTGAGGCCGAGTTCCGCAAGGTGGGCGCGCTTGTCCTGCGGGTGATCGACGCGCTTGCCGAGAATGCCGAGGGCGACGCCGCCGTCGAGGCCGCAGTGCTGGAAGAGGTGCGCGCCCTGTGTGCCGCGCATCCGATCTACGCCGACGACGTGTAGTCCGATGTTCCTGTCGGTCTTCGATATCTTCAAGGTCGGCGTCGGTCCGTCCTCATCGCACACGATGGGGCCGATGACAGCAGCCGCGCGGTTCCTCGACGATCTGCGCGGCGGGGCCGAGAGAATTCCCGGCGCGGGCAAGCTTGCCCGCCTCGGCGCCTCACTCCATGGCTCTCTGGCCTTTACCGGCAAGGGGCATGCCACGGACCGCGCGGTGATCCTGGGGCTGATCGGGTATCTGCCCGACACCCTGGACCCGGACGCCGCCGAGAAGCTCGAGGCCGAGGTCCGCGGGACCAAGCGCATCAGCCCGCCCGGGCTGGGCACACTGGCCTTCGATCCCGAGACCGATCTTGTGTTCGACTACGGCCCGCCCTTGCCCGGTCATGCCAACGGGCTCGTGCTGAACGCCTATGACGAACAGGGCAATCTCTACATGACCCAGACCTACTATTCCGTGGGCGGCGGGTTCGTGGTCACCGAGGCCGAGCTGGAGCGCGAGAAGTCTGCCGCCTCCAACGATCTGCATGACGAGAAGGCAGCGATGGGCTATCCCTATCCGTTCGGCTCGGCGGCCGAGATGCTGGCAATGGGCCAGGCCTCCGGCCTCAGCATCGCGCAGATGAAACGCGCCAACGAAGAGGCCCATTCCGGCCCGGGCCTGAACAAGCGCATCGACGCGGTCTGCGCGGTGATGGACGCGTGTATCGACCGGGGCCTGCGGATGGACGGCATCCTGCCCGGCGGCCTGAAGGTCAAGCGCCGCGCGAAGGCGATCCACGAGCAACTGCTGGCAGAGCGCGGCCAGAACCAGAGCCAGCCTCACGTGGCCAATGACTGGTTGTCGGTCTACGCCATGGCGGTGAACGAAGAGAACGCCGCCGGCGGCCGGGTCGTGACCTCGCCCACCAACGGGGCCGCGGGGGTCGTGCCGGCGGTCATCCGGTACTACCGCGACCACTGCATCGGGGCGACCGCCGAGGGGGTGCGCACCTTCATGCTGACCGCCTCCGCCATCGGCGGGCTGATCAAGCACAACGCGTCGATCTCCGGGGCCGAGATGGGCTGCCAGGGCGAAGTGGGCTCCGCGTCGGCGATGGCGGCGGCGGGGTTCTGCGCGGCCATGGGCGGCACCAACGCGCAGATCGAGAATGCCGCCGAGATCGCGCTGGAGCATCATCTGGGCATGACCTGCGACCCGGCCGCAGGGCTCGTGCAGGTCCCCTGCATCGAGCGCAACGGCCTCGGCGCGATCAAGGCGGTCTCGGCCGCCAGCCTCGCCCTGCGCGGCGACGGCACCCATTTCATGCCGCTCGACAACTGTATCGAGACCATGCGCCAGACCGGCCATGACATGCTCACCAAGTACAAGGAGACGAGCCTTGGAGGCCTTGCTGTCAACCTCCCGGAATGCTGATGCCGGGACCCCGCCCGCGGCGGAGCCGCATTTCGTCCTGAACCTGTCCTGCGCCGCAGAGCCGGGGATCGTGGCCGCCGTCACCACGGCGCTGGCCGGGCAGGGGGCGAACCTGGTGGAAACCGCCCAGTTCTGGGACCGTCAGAGCGACCGGTTCTTCCTGCGCGTGGCTTTCCTGGGCCAGCCGGGGACCGATGTCGCCGGGATCGAGGCCGCCCTCGCGCCGACCCGCGCGCGCTTCGGCATGGATGTGACGGTCCTGGACTCGGCCCGCAAGCCGCGGATCCTGATCATGGTGTCGCGCTTCGATCACGCGCTGCTGCACCTGCTCTACCAGGTGCGGGTCGGCTGGCTCTCGGCCGAGGTGGTCGCGATCGTGTCGAACCACCCCGATGCCCGGCGCGTGGCCGAGCATGAAGGCGTTCCGTTCCACCATATCCCCGTCAGCCGCGACACCAAGCCCGAGGCCGAGGCCCGCCTGAAGGCCCTGGTCGCCGAAACCGGCGCCGACCTGGTCGTGCTGGCCCGCTACATGCAGGTGTTGTCCGATGACTTCTCCCGGGTGCTGGCTGGCCGGGTCATCAACATCCACCATTCGTTCCTGCCCAGTTTCAAGGGGGCCAAACCCTATCACCAGGCCCATGAGCGCGGGGTCAAGCTGATCGGCGCCACGGCCCATTACGTGACAGCCGATCTCGACGAGGGACCGATCATAGAACAAGAGGCCGAGCGCATCACCCACTCGATGACACCCGACGATCTGGTGGCCGTGGGGCGCGATATCGAATCCCGTGTGCTGGCCCGCGCCGTCAAACGCCACCTGGAGGGGCGGGTGATGCTCAACGGGCAGAGAACGGTCGTCTTCACCTGACGCGAGGGCCTGCGCGTCAGGCCGGGCGTCTAGGAGTGCAAGGCCACGGCGATATCCGCCGCCAGCCTGGCGTTGTTCTTGACCAGCGCGATGTTGGACCGCAGGCTCCGCCCCTCCGACAACTCGAAAATCCGCTGCAGCAGGAAGGGTGTCACGGCCTTGCCCGAGATGCTCTGAGCCGCCATCTCCGCCTGGGCCGTGGCGATGTAGCCGTTGATGATCTCCGCCGGGATCTCGTCGCCCGCCGGGATCGGATTGGCCACCAGCATCCCGCCCCCGAGCCGCAGCGCATCGCGCACCTTTTGGAACTCGGAAATCTCCGCCGCGCTGTCCAGCCGCAACGGGATGTCCAGGTCCGACCCGCTGGTCCAGAAGGCCGGCAGCGTGTCGGTGCGATAGCCGACCACCGACACGCCCTGGGTTTCGAGAACTTCGAGGGTCTTCGGCACATCGAGGATCGCTTTCGCGCCCGCGGCGACGACGATGACATCGGTCCGGCCCAACTCGGTCAGGTCCGCCGAGATGTCGAAGCTCGTCTCGACCCCCTTGTGCACCCCCCCGATCCCGCCGGTCGCGAACACCCGGATGCCGGCCATCTGCGCCACGATCATGGTCGCGGCCACGGTGGTGCCGGCCGATTTCCCCTGGGAGATCGCATAGCCGATATCGGCCCGCGAGATCTTCAGCGCATCCTTCACCTTCGCCAGCGCCTCCAGCTCATCCGCGCCCAGGCCGATCTTCAGCACGCCATCCAGCACCGCGATGGTGGCCGGAATTGCACCGCGGGCGCGGATCTCCTCCTCCACGGCCTTGGCCATCTCCACGTTGTCGGGGAACGGCATGCCATGGGTGATGATCGTGCTTTCCAGCGCGACGACGGGGGCGTTGGTTTCCAGGGCGTTCCGAACATCCGCATGGACGTCGACAAAGCTGGGCAGGTGGGTCATGGGGGCATTCCGTGGCGGATAAGGTTGCAGGCAGGGCAGATACGATCTCTTGCCGGATACCGGTCCAGATTTCCAGCCCGATCTCCACGGGGCACGGTTTGCGAAAAGAAGGGCCTGTCACCCGGCTGTCGATGCTCTAGCATGTGCGTCATGACCGACTCTCGCCTCTCCCCTCTGCCCACGCCCTGCCTGCTGGTCGACGAGGCCCGCATGACGCGCAACATCGAGCGCCTGGCGCAACATGCGGCGGCACTCGGGCTCTCTTTGCGGCCGCATCTGAAAACCACCAAGAGCATCGAGGCCGCCCGCCGCGTGCTGCCCGGGGGCAATGGCCCCGCCACGGTCTCCACCCTCGCCGAGGCCGAAGCGTTCGCCGAGGCCGGGATCACCGATATCCTCTACGGCGTGGGGATCAGCCCCGACAAGCTGGAGCGTGTGCTGGCCCTGCATCGCGCGGGCTGCCGGCTCATCGTCCTGCTCGACTGCGCCGCCCAGGCCGAGGCGGTCGCCGCGGCGGCGCGGGCCTCCGGCATCGCGATCCCGGCGATGATCGAGATCGACAGCGACGGCCACCGCAGCGGCCTGACGGCGCAGGACCCCACCCTGGTCGAGGTCGGCCGCATCCTGCATGCGGGCGGCGCGGAGCTTTGCGGCGTGCTGTGCCACGCCGGGGAGAGTTACGGCGCGGTCGGCCGCGCAGCCCAGGCGCTTTGCGCCGAAGAGGAACGCCGCGCGGTGGTCGCCGCCGCTAGCGTCCTGCGCGCGGCTGGCCTGCCCTGTCCGGTGGTCAGTGTCGGATCGACCCCGACCGCCCATGCCGCAGAGCACCTCGACGGGGTCACCGAATTGCGCGCGGGTGTCTACGTGTTCTTCGATCTCGTCATGGCCGGGATCGAGGTCTGCCAGATCGACGATATCGCGCTGAGCGTGCTGACCACGGTCATCGGGCACCAGCCCTCGCGGGGCTGGACGATCTGCGATGCCGGCTGGATGGCAATGTCGCGGGACCGGGGAACGGCGTCCCAGCGGGTCGACCAGGGCTACGGCGTGGTCTGCGATGCCGAGGGGCAGGTGATCCCGGGCTTGATCGTAATCCAGGCCAACCAGGAACACGGCGTGATCGCCAAGCGCCCCGGGTTCGACGGGCCGATCCCCGAATTTCCCGTCGGCACGCGGTTGCGGATCCTGCCGAACCACGCCTGTGCCACGGCGGCGCAACACCAGAACTACCATGTCATCCCCGACACCCCGGGCGCCGCGTTGAAGACCTGGCCCCGGTTCTCCGGCTGGTAGAGACCCGCGCCCGAGAGCACCGCTCGACCCGCAAAGATCCCGTTGTCGCACGCAGCCCGATGCAGGTGCCGGGCCCGCGCGCCAGCGCTCGTCCGCGCACCGGGCGAGGATATTTGGACGCGGGGCCATCTGGGCCGTTTCTGCATTTGCGTTATTCCGCTACGGACTGTTCATGGACATCGTCATTGTTTCCGCGGTGATTGCATCGCTGTTTCTCGTCATCGGTGCGGCAGAGCCTCTTGCCGCGCGGTTGCGGCTGCCCTTCACCGTGATCCTCGCCGTCCTCGGCATCCTGATCGGGTCGGGCGCGATCTTCTTTCTGCGCACGGACCTGACCGATGCCCTCAACCCGGTGGCCGAGGCGATCCTCGGTCTGCCGATCAGCTCGAACGTGTTTCTCTACGTCTTCCTGCCCACGCTGCTGTTCCAGGCGACGCTGGGGATGAACCTGCGGCGCATGCTCGACGACTGGGTGCCGATCATGGTGCTGGCGGTGGTCGCGGTGGTCGTGGCGACGCTGAGTGTGGGCTACGCGCTGTCCTGGGCCAGCACCTTGCCGCTGGTGGCCTGCCTGCTGATCGGGGCCATCGTGTCGACCACCGACCCCTCGGCGGTGGTCTCGATCTTCCGGTCGATCTCGGCCCCCCGGCGCCTGTCGCGGATCATCGAGGGCGAGAGCCTGCTGAACGACGCCGCGGCCATCGCCCTGTTCGGGCTGTTCATGGGCTTCGTGATGATGGGGGTGCCCGATCCCAGGCTCGGCGAGGCCCTCGGCCAGTTCCCGATTCTGATCGCCGGAGGTGCCTTGACGGGCTGGCTCGCCGCGCAGGTGGCGGTGTGGATCATGGCGATGTTCCGCGCCCACGAGTTGGCGATGATCTCGGTTTCGGTGGCCTTGCCCTACCTGGCCTATATCGGCTCGGAACAGGTCGTGGGCGCCTCGGGCGTGATCGCTGTGGTGGCCGCGGGGCTGACCCTGAACCTGACCGGACCCGGTCGCCTGCCGCCGCAGGCCTGGGCCAACCTGGGCGAGGTCTGGGACCTGCTGGCACACTGGGCCGGGGCGCTGATCTTCATCCTCGCCGCCCTGCTCATTCCGCGGCTGCTCGAAGGCGTGCGGCTGTCGGATTTCGTCCTGCTCGGGGTGGTGATCCTGGCGGCGCTCGCGGCCCGCGCCGTGGTGCTCTTTGGCCTGCTGCCGCTTCTGACGCTCATGCGGGTCTCGCCCCATGTGGAACGGCCCTATCGGACCGCGATCCTGTGGGGCGGGCTGCGCGGGGCCGTCACCCTTGCCCTTGCCCTGGCCGTCACCGAGAGCATCTGGGTCCCCGGCGAGGTGAAACGCCTGGTAGGTATCCTGGCCACCGGCTTCACCCTCTTCACGCTGCTGGTGCAGGGCACGACCCTGCGCGCGGTCATCGGCTGGCTCGGGCTCGACCAACTGTCGCCGATCGACGAGGCGATGTCCCGCCAGGTGATCGCGGTGTCGCTTCAGACCGTGCGCGAGGACGTGGCGCGCACCACCGAGGATTACGCCCTGACCCATGACGTGGTCCGGGCCGAGGCGAAGGCCTTTGGCGAACGGCTGGAACAGGCGGTCAAGGCCGCCGAGGACAGCGACGATATCCTCGATCGTGACCGGATCACCCTGGGCCTGATCGCCCTTGCGGGGTTCGAGCGCTACACGATCCTGGCGCGCGTGCGCGAGCGCACGATTTCCGCCCGCATGGCCGAGCAGACCCTGCTCGATGCCGACCGGCTGATCGAAGGGGCGCGGGCCGGGGGGCGCAACGGCTACCAGCGCGCCGCGCGCCGGTCTGTCGCCTACGGGCCGGGCTTCCGGGTGGCCGGGCTGCTGCACCGCCGGTTCGGCCTGTCCCGCCC
Source organism: Dinoroseobacter shibae DFL 12 = DSM 16493 (assembly GCF_000018145.1). NCBI lineage: Bacteria > Pseudomonadati > Pseudomonadota > Alphaproteobacteria > Rhodobacterales > Roseobacteraceae > Dinoroseobacter > Dinoroseobacter shibae. The sequence goes on along the minus strand of NC_009952.1, from coordinate 2,235,007 downwards.
CCTCGTACGGATGACCGCGGACCGGTTCGAGCTTCTGCTGTCGCAACGCCTGACCCTGCGGGATCTCGACGCCTTCATCGAAGGCCGCATTCGGCGCATCCACGGGCGACGGGTTGCGGACCTGCTGCTCGAACTGCTGGCCCGGCGGATCGAGATGGTGGAGACCGCCCTCGACGGGCTGCGGCTGCAATACCCGGGCTACGCGGAAGAGCTGGAGCGGCGCTTCATCCGCCGCACCGCCCTGCGGCTGGAAGAGCGTGAATACGCCGCCATGCGGGAGGATGGGCTGATCGGCGCCGAGGTCTTCACCACCCTCATGCAGGACCTTGCCACGCGCCGGGCCCAGGCAGAGCATCGCCCGCCGCTGGACATCGCCGTGCAGCGGCTCGAGCTGATCCGGCAGTTCCCGCTGTTTTCGGACCTCGATGACAAGACGTTGCGGCAATTGTCGCGGGCGCTGAAGACCCGCTACGTGAACGCTGGCAACATCGCCCTGCACAAGAACCGCCCCGTCCGGAGCGTGTATTTCATCGCCTCTGGGGCCGTCGAAGTCGAAAGCGCGGGGCAAACCTGGCGGCTCGGCCGGGGCGAGATGTTCGGGCAGATCGCGATCCTGATGAAGAAAGCGCGCCGCGCCGAAGCCCGGGCGATTGCCCCCACCACGCTGCTGGTCCTGGACGTGGCGCGCTTCAGGGCCCTGCTGAACCGCAGCGCCGCCCTGCGCGATGCCGTCCGGGCCAGCGCCGAGAAACGCGGCCTCGATCCGAACCAGATCCTCGCCTCCGCCGACCCCTGACCATGTCACGTCGTGGGCTACCGCACGGACACGCACCGACCACCGACCCATGCGGCGCACCACGACATCGACACCTGCGATAGGGGCGTGCCGCCCGCCCGTGGCGGGACCGGCACGCGGCCACCCCGAGTGCTCCCGCGCGCCGGCTCCACGCGCACTTTGACCTCAGCCCCGGCATCCACACGGCACCCGTTCACCCCTTCGGCGGAACGACCGCGAAGACCGACTTCCGACAGGGCGCTGCCCCTGGACTGCACGCCCGGCCTGCCACCCCCCGAGGATTTGGTTCCAAGGGACCGGGCCGACGCCGACGGGGCATCGCGAAGCTGGTGCCCATGGCCCCGTTGCACGACACTCTGTGCGCGCATTTCATGCTGACAACGATCACAAGTGGTCAAGCCGCCAGGGCGACAATTTCGACAATGGGCACCTCCGCTCCATGCAGCCGCTTCCAAGAGGAAATCCTGATCCTCCCAAGCCGACGGTGGGGCACGGGGCCCGGATCGATCTCGGAGCCGCAAGCTCTTCGATGCTGTAAGACGCCCGCGTACCACGCCATGGTCATCCTGCCAGCCAACAAGTGCGGACCTCAACCGGCCGCCCCAACGCGTCCAGCGAAAACCCGCAATCGAGAGAAATGCTTGGAGGCGAGTACCGGACTTGCCACCATTTTTCTAAGTCGTTGAATAACTTAGGATACCAAGTGAGAGGTTTCATTTTGTGTCTCACTTATGAGTGTCACTATGTAGCCCGGATGTTGAGAAGTTGTCAAAGGGATCACAAGGGAAGCCCGGAGGTAGGATGTCCAAGGCACAGCTTACGGGGATAATATGTGATTTGAGATTGATGTAGAGGTATCAGGATTGGATGGTGGTTTTGGATTGCAGGTTGAAATGGATTTCATCGAAGATGGGATAGGCAAGTATATCAATCGGTTTTGAGCATGGATTATAAGATATTGTTTATAAATGATTTTATAGGACAACAGCTTGATTATCTGGCCAGACAGATACTGCGTGCCTTATTTCGCCTATCTGTCCTATAGGTGGCGCGATAGAAAACACTCAGGAAATCAGGGGCTTGTGGTTGTCCGGTGCCATCAAGGATCAATCTTCTGTCCATAAGTGTGGGCGGGTGATTTTTTGCGGGAATCCAGATGCTTGCACTGGCGGTCTTCCAAAGGCTGAGACCGTTTCTGTCCTATAGGTGAGATAGCCAAAGGCAAAGCAACTTCACGGGATCGTCCCGGCCACTGCCGATCTGTACCGTCCCTTCTGTCCTATGGTGGGTTCGGCTTCTCTGTCCTATGGTGCGGGCGTCCCGATTGCGCAGGGAAAACAGATAGATACGGGGATCAATGCACTCCCTCTGTCTAAGCATTCATCCTGAGAGAAACCAACGCAGAAGGCCGTAGGCTGCCCCCAGCGCCACGCCTGCCATAGCTGTGAAGAACGCGACGACGATGGGAACAGCCCATATCTCATAGTAGCTGAGAACGCCCAGCCTTGGGACGATAAGACCGAAGACAAACCCCGCCACTGCGCCCCGCACGCCCCAACGTACTCCGGTGAAGATGATCGCCTGCAATGCAGACCGCAGCGCGTCCTTGTTGGCTTCGATCTTCTCAAACCCGGCATGGTAGGTGTCTGTCAGAACGGACGGGGCATGGGGGAAAGTCCGGTGCGGTGCAGTAGTAGATTGGCCCTCGGAAAAATCTGCCGCAAAATCTTGAGGACGGTTCGCCTGCGGTTGGGCATTTGACATGTGGGCCATGTCGAAGCGTGTATCGCCACTGTCGATTGCGAAACCGCGTTGTCGGGCTTCGTCTATCCAAGGCAGTTGTTTGCCGTCAGTCATGCGATTGGCCTTGTCCGTCGCGTATTCGATAGCTGCAACGTCCGTTTCCGGTGTCGAATGCTTGGTGAACAACCGGGCGACCTTGCCGTTTGCCTCGTCTGTATTCGCCCCACTGTCTAGCAAGTCGAGAAAGTGAACCGCCCGGACAAACCGCTGGCCACGGCGCTTGTTGGAATACCAGACCACAACGGTTCCGACGCAGAGGATTGCAACGATCCACATTTGGCGTTCCCTTCCAAGCAATGACATCCCACGGCCCCAAAGCCCCGGATAGTCTGATTATCCTAAAATGGTATTATCCTGACCTGGGATTACTCGACTGCCTGCATCCGATCAACAGGCAGTCACTTGACCAAGACCCTTCGCACCCCGGAACACGTCTACCTGTGCCAGCGGCTCAGGCAGGTGCGGCTTGATGCGGGATTGACCCAAGCAGACTTGGCCGAACGGCTGGACAAGCCGCAATCCTTCGTGGCCAAGGTCGAGACGCAGGAACGCAGGCTGGACGTGATCGAGTTCGCCAAGTGGATGGCAGCCTGTGAAGGCTTGGGCGCGGTGTCGGAGATCGTCACGACCATTGGCGAGGGGCGGGCAGAGGCGTAGGCGCGATTTCCGGGCCTGTGAGGGCCGTTCCCGCCTTGCGGTCGGCACTTGTCGCCAATGCAGGACAGAGCCGCTCAGCGGGCGTTTCCGAGCCTCTCCGGGCGCGTCTGCCTCTCGTTAGGCGGGATGCTGCGGTTCTGCGGTTTTCCGAGGGATTTCCAAGGCCATAGCCGATGGTTTTGGCTGGCCAGCCACGGTGCAGTCTGCCACTGTAGGGCTGAGGGCACAGTTACCCACCACATCTAGTGATTTCCAAACCGGCCACTTGGGCCGCAAGAGCAAGACCATGACCGCAGGCCATTTGCAGACCACGACCCAAACCACACAACGAGGCTGCGCATGTCGCGGCTGACGGACCTGATAGCACAGGCCAAGGCCAAAGACGCCACACTTGGCAATGAACTGGAACGGGAGTTCCGTGCGCTGGCCAATCGCCGCGCCTTTGGGCTGAACTTTGAACGCCATGCACCAGAAAGCGTGGAACTGCCCGGACGGCCCATCCGCAAGGGCGACAAGGTGCGGGTGTTGCCGCCCCGTGGCAGCACGGACAAGGGCGACCAGCGGCTGTGGAAGGTGAACCGGACCTACAAGCAGGATGGCAAGCGGGTAGCGGACCTGACGCTGCACGAGGCAGCGGAGCCAGAGGCACAGACGGTCCCGGTCGAAGACTTGATCGTGGTGGCCGAGTTCCGCGACTACATCTATCCCGGTCTGGTCAGCACCGGCAAAGTCGAGCGCGGCGGCGACAAGCCCTATCACACGGTAATCAATGGTGAGAACTTCCACGCGCTAGAGGCGCTGACCTACACCCATCGCGGCAAGATCGACGTGATCTATATCGACCCGCCATATAACTCGGGTGCAAGCGACTGGAAGTACAACAATAAATACGTCGGTGATGAAGACGTCTACAGGCATTCGAAATGGTTGGCATTCATGGAAAGGCGACTTCAAGTTGCTCGCCAGCTATTGAAGCCTTCTGGGGCATTGACCTGCTCCCCTTTGAGTCCGCGTTTATAGGTTAGCTCTGTTCAGGGTTTGGTCCTCTCTTGACCGTTGGTGATACTCCCGCGGGGTGAGCCCGTCGAGACTCGAGTGCGGGCGGTGGTGGTTGTAGTCGTCGCGCCATGCCGCAATCATGCGGCAGGCATGGCGCAGTGACGGGAACAGGTGTTCGTTCAGGCATTCCTCTCGCATCCTCCCGTTGAAGCTTTCGACGAGGCCATTCTGCATGGGCTTTCCGGGCGCGATGTAGTGCCAGTCGACTTTACGGTCTTCCTGCCATTTCAGCATCGCGTTGCTTGTCAGTTCGGTTCCATTGTCGCTGACCACAAGGCAGGGGTACCCACGCAGCTCGGCGATCCGATCCAACTCGCGGGCGACACGTGCGCCGCTGATGGATGTATCGACCACAGCGGCCAGACATTCCCGGCTAAAGTCATCAATCACGTTTAGCACCCTGAACCGACGCCCGTCTTCCAGCGCATCCGACATGAAGTCGAGGGACCACCTCTGGTTTGGCCCCTGCGGGATCGCCATGGGCGTCCTGGTGCCCACTGCGCGCTTGCGTCCGCCCCGTTTACGAACGGTTAACCCTTCGTCGCGGTAGAGCCGGTACAGTTTCTTCCAGTTTACCTCCCAGCCCTCACGCTTCAGCAGCATGTGCAGGCGGCGATAACCGAACCGACGCCGCTCGGACGCCAGTTCTTTCATCCTCACCCGCAGTTCCGTGTCGGCAAGGCGCTTCGACCGACGCCGATACACACGCGGATCGATCCCCGCCAGCGCGCACGCCCGGCGCTGATTGTAGCCTTTTGTCTTCATGGCCCAGTCCACGGCATTCCTCCTTGAACCGGGCCTCAGAAGTTTTTTCCAAGCATTTCCTTAAGCGTCGCAACATCCATCATCTGCTCAGCCAGCATCTTCTTCAGTTTGGCGTTCTCAGATTCCAGCGTCTTCAAACGTCGCGCATCTGACACTTCCATGCCACCATACTTGGATCGCCACTTGTAGAAGGTCGCGTCACTGATCCCGTACTTGCGACACAACTCCTTCGCGCCCAACCCAGCCTGGTGCTCCTTAAGAATGCCAATGATCTGTTCTTCACTGAAACGGCTTCTCTTCATCGTCTGTCTCCTCACTTAGAGAACAGGCTAACCAAAATTTGAGGACATTTCAGGGGAGCAGGTCAGCATTGATCGTAACAATTGATGAGCACGAGGTGCGTCGGTTGGGATTGCTGTTGGAGCAAACGCTACCTGACCATACAATTCAACAAGTGACTATCGTCAATAACCCCAAAGGAGTTACTCAGGGCTACCTGTCGAGGGTAGAGGAGTATGCTTTCTTTTGCTTTGGTCCAGAATGTCAAATTTACTCAGCAGATGATGATTTGCTGACGGTTAAGGAGGAAAAAGAAACCGCAGATGGTTTGGCTCGCCCTCGATGGAAGGGCTTGCTGCGTTCTGGTGATGAAGCTCAACGTAAAGACCGAGAACAAATGTTCTATCCGATTTGGATTGACCCAAAACTTGGCAAGATCGTCGGAGCTGGAAAATACCTACCTCTTTCAGAGGAACCTGATTTTTCGCTTTCCAATGAGCACGGGCATGCTGTTGTATGGCCAGTCCGAAAAGACCTTTCGCTAGGCAGGTGGGGTGTTGGTGTTGATACGTTCAATGCCTTAGTCAAGGAAGGCTACATAGCTCTGGGTAAATACGACAAAAAACGCAAATCTTGGGGCCTAACCTACCTTACAGAGCAACACCGGAAAGACATTGATAGCGGTACACTTAGGGTGCTGAGTCGTGATGAAACTACCGGCGTCGCAGATGTTGCGTTTGAGGGTGCAGCAACCAGAAAAATTCGCACAGTATGGCACCGAACAAGCCATGATGCGGGAGCATATGGGACCGATTTGATCGGTCTGTTTCTTGGTAATGGTCGTACCTTTCCATTTCCCAAAAGCCTGTACGCTGTCGAGGATGCTCTTCGGCCAATTGTAAGAGGTAACAAGTCGGCAATCATACTCGATTTCTTTTCGGGTTCGGGCACGAGCCTTCACGCCACCATGCGGTTAAACAGGCAAGACGATGGTCGCAGGCAGTGTATTTGCGTAACCAACAACGAAGTTAAAGCCAGCGAACAGCAGGCATTGAAAAGTGATGGACTGCGCCCCGGTGATCCTGAGTGGGAGCAATGGGGCATATGCGACTACATCACCAAGCCACGCATCAAGGCCGCGATCACCGGCCAGACGCCGGATGGCGACCCGATCAAGGGTGACTACAAGTTCACCGATGAGTTCCCGATGGCCGATGGCTTCGCGGAAAACGCCGAGTTTTTCACGCTCAGCTATGAAACCCCGGTTTCGGTCAGCCACAACCGCGCCTTTGCCCGTGTTGCGCCGCTTCTGTGGATGAAGGCAGGCAGTGAAGGGCGACGCATTGACAGCCTGCCAGAGGCGGGCTGGGACGTGGCCGATACCTATGGTCTTCTGACCGATCTGGACGCCGCTGCACCCTATATAGCGGCGATTGAGGCCAAGGACGGAATCCGCATCGCCTACATCGTCACCGACGACGACAGGCGCTTTCAGTCCGTCGCACAGGGCCTGCCTGACGGGGTGGACGCCGTGCGGCTCTATGAATCCTACCTCAAGAACTTTCGCTTCTCGACGGGGCGCTGAGACATGAAGTTTACGCTCAAAGACTACCAAGACGATGCGGTGGCCCAGGTGCTGGACCGGCTCAAGAAGGCCCGCAAACGCTGGCACGAGGATGGCGAGAAGAACGCCTTTTCCCTGACCGCAACCACGGGGGCCGGTAAGACGGTCATGGCCGCTGCGGTGTTCGAGGCGTTGTTCTTCGGCTCTGACGACTATGAGTTTGAGCCTGACCCCGGCGCGGTGGTGATCTGGTTTTCCGATGATCCGTCCCTGAACGAGCAATCCCGGTGGCGGCTGCAAGAGGCAGCGGACAAGCTGACGACCTCTGACCTTGTGACGGTGGAAAATACGTTCTCACGCGAGGTGTTTGAACCGGGCAAGGTGTATTTCCTGAATACGCAGAAGCTGGGCAAGAACTCCATGCTGGTGCGGGGTGCTGACCCATCTGACCAAGGTGTTCTGACCGTCGATGGCACGCCTTTGATGCCCGATGGCCGGTCCCACACGATCTGGGACACGATCCGCAACACCATCGAAGACCCGGACCTGACTCTTTATCTGGTGCTGGATGAGGCGCACCGGGGTATGCGGGATGCAAGGCAAGGAACGCAAACCATCGTGACGCGGCTGATCAACGGTCAAGGCGCGGTGCCCGGTATCCCGATTGTCTGGGGCGTGTCGGCAACCGTGCAGCGGTTCAACGATGCGGTGAAGTCGATGAAGGACCGCACCGCGCTGCCGAACGTGGTTGTGGATGCCAAACTGGTGCAGGAATCGGGCTTGCTTAAGGACACGATCACACTGGACGTGCCCGAAGACACAGGCGACTTCACGACGGTCTTGTTGCGGCGCGGGACGGAGAAGCTGAAGGAGTCGAGCAAGGCTTGGGCGGCTTATGCGGATGAGCAAGGCGATAGTGCCAAGGTCAAGCCGTTGATGGTTTTACAGGTGCCGAACTCCCCCAACAAAGATGATGTGGGAACATGGCTGAAGACCATCTTTGACGCTTGGCCCGACCTGCCGCCAGACAGCGTTTACAACGTGTTCGGTGAACACAAGGAAGAAAACTTCGGTGGCTTCGTTGTGCCTTACATCGAACCGCAGCGTGTTCAGGAAGCGGACCATGTACGGGTTTTGCTGGCCAAAGATGCAATCAGCACTGGCTGGGATTGTCCAAGAGCCGAAGTGATGGTGTCTTTCCGGGCTGCATCTGACCAGACGCATATTACGCAACTATTGGGCCGCATGGTACGGACCCCACTTGCGCGGCGCATTCCGGGGAATGAACGGCTGAATGCGGTCGATTGCCTGTTGCCCAAGTTCAATCAGGAAACTGTGAAAGCCGTTGTTGAGGCGCTCATGTCAGGCGGTGACGCGGGCGATAGTCCGCCTGGACGCCGAGTGCTGATCAATCCAAAGGAAATGGCCCCTAACCCGGACGTGCCGCAAGCGGTGTGGGACAAGCTGGTAAGTCTGCCATCTGCCGCTAAGCCCAAGAAGCAAGCGAGACCGATCAAACGGCTGACGGCCTTGGCACATGAACTCGCTGCGGATGGTTTGTTGGCAAACGCTGGCAAGCAAGCCCATGCGCATCTGCATGGTGTTTTGGATGCGCAGCGGACAGCCTTAGCGGCGGAGATTGCCAAAGCACGGACGGACGTTCTCACGGTCGAAGGCAAGACAGTCAAAACGGACATTGAAACCCAGAAGATGACGTTTGACGACTTCGTGGAGGCCGCAGACTATGCGGTGATCGAAGACGCCTACAAGCGCGCGGCGCGTTTGATCTCACCCGATCTGGCCAAGACCTACAGCGAACACTTGGCAGACCAGAATGCCGACGCGGAAGACTATGAAGAAGCCTTGATCGAGGCGCACACTGATGTTGCGGCCCTCGGGCTTGTGGACACAATCAAAGCCAAGCTGGAAGGCGAGGCCGAAGCCTTGGCCAATGAATGGCTGACGGAGCATGAGGCTGCAATCAAAGGGCTGAGTGACGAAAGGCAGGACGTATACCGCGAGTTACGGGAACTCAGCGCGCACCCGTTGGACGTCATGTTAGCAGCACCGAAGATAAGCCTTCAGCCAACGGTGGAAGTGAGAAAGGACAAATCGGAGGTAACAATCCCTACTTATCCACTTCACCTACTTTGTGATGCAGATGGCTTGTTCCCGTTTCTTGAGGATTCATCTTGGGAGCCGCTTGTTATCAAAACGGAAAATGATCTGTCCGGCGCAGTCGCTTGGTATCGAAACCCAAAGTCAGCAAAGCCAGAGTCACTTGGCGTTGTATATGATTATGGTGGCGACCCAGAGATTATGCGCCCTGACTTCATTTTTTTCAGGGAGCGGCCCGATGGAACCATTGCAGCGAGTATCGTTGATCCCCACGGGACACACTTAGAAGACGCGCTGCCAAAGCTGCGCGGTCTTTGTGAATACGAAGCAACGCACGGACACCTTTTTGAACGTATTGAAGCGGTTGCTGAAGAATCAAAGGGCGTTTGCAAGTGTTTGGACTTGAAATCTCCGGAAGTAAGAGCCGCCGTTGGCGAAGCCACCAAGGCGGCAGCGGTTTTCTCGGGTCCACAAGCAAAGCCGTATCCAAGTCACGGCTGACGCGTCACTGCCAACTGAACCTTTCAACTGCATCCTTTAGCTGAGGCAGCGTGTAGCCTTCAGCGAAGTAAACGTCCTGTGTGACCCCTGCGCGCTCATGGCCAACGACGCACTGCACGATTGGGTTGGGTACATTTGCTTGACTGAGCCGCGTAACCATCGTGTGCCGAAAGCTGTGAAAAACCAACTCTCGGCTTTTGATCCCCAGCTTGGGGAGAAAAGTGTTTTCGTTGAACCAACGGCTGAGGCTGCGCCCGTAACCGCCGTTACGATGATACTCGAAGTCTTGAAACAACCGGTCATCCCGTGAGCGACTTTCTACAAACTCCAAGAAGCCTATGCGAAGTAGTTCTGAGTGTATGGGAACTTTCCGCTTGCTGGCCTTTGACTTCACACGCTTTCGCTCGTCACCTTCGTCATCAATGTTCAAGAACCAAGTACCGCCTTCCTGCTGAATGTCAGAAATCAATAGCTGGCATATCTCGTTGAGACGCGCCCCAGTGAACATGCCAAGCAGAGTGCCCCATTTGTGGCTTTGCTTGCGCACGAGACCAGACGTGTTTTCAGTCAACTCGTGATACATGAGTTGAGTTTGTGCGAGACTAAAGGGCTTCCGCTCTGTTTTGCTCGCTTTCGCTTTAGCCACCTTCATGCCTTCAAACAGAGCGTGGGGCGTGTAGTCGTTGTTCTTCGCCCACTTGAAGAAGCGAATGAAGTTTGAGATGTGATTGTTCACGGTTGTAATCGAAATCTTGGGGTGCCCCTCGACCTGTACAACCTCCTGTAAAGTGAGGCCTTTAAGTTCGGGTTTGACATGCCGATTCTGCGGCAATGCTCTGACAACCTTCTTGATTTCCTGCGCGTCCTGCTTGGTGATCGACGCAAGCTGGCGATCTGCCCCGCAATATTCGACAAGGATGTTCAAGAACGCCCATATCTGGTCGGTATACTTTTCGTCCCAGCGGTGAGCGTGTTCGTCCATGTAATCCGCGATGGCTTTCTCAAGTGTGACACCGGGAGCGGCTGGGAGCGCCTCTAGAGGGGCGGAAGCGATGGCCGGGGCATCGTCATAGGAATAGTGCTCAAGGCCCTCAGCGGCGTCCAGAACGCGCTTGAGCATGTCCCGGCGACCTTGGCGAAGCTGGAACGTGATCCGGGGCTGGCTGGCGTCCCATTGTTCGTTTGAAACGTCCATGACGCGCTTGAACCGGGAGATGGGCAACCACATCGGGGAGGTTGTTTCCAACTCTAGCAGGCTTTCGTGGTCCAGCATTTCTTCGCGGGCATCGGTAAGGGCGTTCTTCGACAGGCCGCGCCGGTCCAGCCAGTCAAGGTACTGGTCCAGTTGCGCCTTGAAGTAAGTCTGGACCTTCTCGCGTATCTCGCTCTGCCTCAGTCCCGCCAACGCGTTGCTATCCCTCACTAATCTTCCATGTGCAGCCAAGTATCGTGCCAAGTCTGCCGCTTGATGTGGGCATCTTGTTCTTAACGATAACTTAACCGTGCTTCGCTTCTCCCGCCCGGAGTGAGGCAGAGGCCAACGAAAGTAGAATATACCGTGTCTGGAAGGGCTTAGATAGGCTGACAGCTTCATGGATGTGTTCCACCATTGTGTCCCACTCGATAGCCATGAAGCTAAGTCACTGATTTAGAATGAAATGGAGGCGAGTACCGGAATCGAACCGGTGTACACGGATTTGCAATCCGCTGCGTCACCACTCCGCCAACTCGCCGCGCAAGGGTGCGCCGATGCTCTAGCACCGGGGGCGGGGCGGTGCAAGCGGCTCGGGGGGCGCTGCTGGCCCTGCGGGAGCTTCCGGACCCATCCGGGCCTCCGTGTCGCACCGCGCGCGCGTTGCCGAGCGCGCTGTGATATGGCAAACCAAGCCGAGCCAGCTGGAAAGATCACCCGATGACCGATTATGCCGCCCGCAGAACCATGATGGTCGATACACAGGTGCGCCCCTCCGACGTCACCAAGTTCAACATCATCGACGCGATGCTCCATGTCCGCCGCGAGGTCTTCACCCCCGACGACAAGCGCGAGATCGCCTATATCAGCGAGAATATTCCCCTCGGCGGCGGCCGCGTCATGCTGGAGCCGCGGACCCTGGCCAAGATGCTTGATGCCCTGGACATCCAGCCCGACGAGATGGTGCTCGACCTGGGCTGCGGGCTGGGCTACTCGGCGGCCCTGCTGGCGCGGCTGGCCGATGCGGTCGTCGCTGTCGAAGAGGTCGAAGACCTTGCCCGCGAGGCCGAGACGCTGCTGTCCTCCGAGAATGTCGACAACGCCGCCGTGATCCACGCGCCGCTTGCCGAAGGGGCGGCCAAACACGGCCCCTATGACGTGATCATCCTGCAGGGCGGGGTGGAGCGGATGCCCCCCGCCATCCTCGACCAGGTCAAGGAAGGCGGTCGCATCGCCGCGATCTTCATGGAGAAGGGCCTCGGCGCCTGCCGGCTCGGCTACAAGGTCGATGGCGACGTCAGCTGGCGTTTCGAGTTCAACGCATCTGCACCAGTTCTGAACGGTTTCGCCCAAGAACAGGCATTTATGCTTTAAACGCTCTCCACCAGCCTGCATATTCGAAAAAAAGTGATTCGATCACGAGAGAGGTGCAGGCAGTGTTCTCCAAATTCGTGCGTCATACCGTCCTCGGGGCGGCCGTCCTGTGCGCCGCGTCCGGTGCCGCAATGGCCCAATCCCTGACCGATGCGCTGGTCGATACCTACAAGAACAGCGAACTGATCGAGCAGAGCCGCGCGCTCCTGCGGTCCGCGGACGAGGACGTAGCAATCGCCGTGTCCCGGCTCCGCCCGATCCTGAACTACTCGGCCGATTACGGCTATTCGGACAATTTCGGCCGGGAAACCGACAATGGCTCGCTCGGGATCACCGCGTCCCTGCTGCTGTTCGACTTCGGCCGCACCCGGCTGGGGATCGAGGCCAACAAGGAACTGGTGCTGGCGACGCGCGAGGCCCTGCGCGCCACCGAGCAGGACGTCCTGCTGGAGGGGGTGAGCGCCTTCCTGAACGTCCGCGGCGCCAATGACAACGTGGACCTGCGGCGCAACAACGTGCGCGTGATCACCGAACAGCTGCGCGCCGCGCGCGATCGGTTCGAGGTCGGCGAGGTGACCCGCACGGATGTCGCCCAGGCCGAGGCCCGGCTGGCGGAGGCCAATGCCAACCTGACCCGCGCCCTGGGTCAGCAGGCCGCCGCGCGGGAGGTGTATCGCGCCGTGGTCGGACAGTTCCCGCAATCCCTGGCCCCGCCGCCCCCGTCACCGGCGATCCCCGCCACCGTCGAGGAGGCGACCTCGATCGCCGAGCGCACGCACCCCTCGATCCTGCAGGGCCGCCATAATGTGCGCGCCTCCGAGATCGTGGCGGAGGTCGCCCAGAAGGCGATCCTGCCCACGGCGAGCGCCACGGCCAACATCTCCCGGTCGATCCGCGACTCGCTCGATGACACGACCGATTCCAGCATCGGGCTGACGCTGTCGGGCCCGATCTACCAGGGCGGCGGTCTGAGCGCCCAGTACCGTCAGGCACTGGCGGGGGTCGAGAACGCCCGCGCCACCCTGAACCAGTCGGTGCTGGTGATCCGGCAGCGCGTCGGCATCGCCTGGGCCGAAATCCTCGTCACCCGGGCCAATATCGACTCCACCCGCCGCCAGGTCGAGGCCGCCGAGATCGCCTTCGAAGGTGTGACCGAGGAAGCCCGCCTGGGCGCGCGGACCACGCTCGATGTGCTGGACGCCGAACAGGATGTGCTCGACGCGCGCACAGCCCTGCTCTCGGCCGAGATCTCCGCGGTGCAGGCGGTCTATGACCTGTTGTCGGCCATGGGGCTGATGACCGTAGACTACCTCGGCCTGCCGGTGCCGACCTACGACCCGGCCGCGTATTTCAACGCGGTGTCCAATGCGCCGGCGACCAGTACGCAGGGTGCGCGGCTCGACCGGGTGCTGCAAAGCATCATGCGCGACTAACCGCCCAAGGGCGCGTGATTGTCCCGCGACCCGGGACAAGCGGCCGGTCGGGGCAGGTTTTTCTTGTGTGAAAAAGGATGCGTTCCTACACTATCTTGTAGTTCATGCGGGATGACGTGATGCCGAGAGCGCCCTTGAAGCCCATGCCAGCCGATGTCCTCGACACGATCCGGCAGCTTGCCGAACCGAAGCCCGCATCCAACCCGGACCACCCGCCGCCCCTGACCCTGACCGAGCCGATCGCGCCGCCGCCGCAGACCCGCGCGGCGCCAAGGCCCGCCCCGCGGGAGACCCCCTTCGTGGACCGTATCGTTACCCATCTCGCCCGACCGGAGGACGCGCCGTCCGGACCGCTGAGCCGTCCGCCGGACCTCGTCGCACAACAGGGTACCGACGACACGCGCTCCGAAGACGGCGAAGACGATGCGCGCCCCTGCACCCTGCTGCTGACCCCCGAATTCCAGATCCGGCCGCCGGAGCCCTGGCGCCTGCCACTGCGGGTCGATCCGCTGGCGGGGGAGGATTACGCCGAGGATTCCGACCTCGACCGGTTCCCGGCCCATGACGCGGTCTCCGCACTGCCTGAGATGTCCGAAGCCCTGCGCGCCGCGGTCGGCAAGACCATGCGGGCCGCCCTGGCCGAGGCCGGAATCAGCGCGGAGGCGCAGGCGCTCGATCATCTCGTGGATGCGGAGGGACGGATCGACACCGGGGCCCTGCGGCAGCTGGTGCGCGACATCGTCCGGCAAGAACTGCGCGCCGAGATCGACGCGCTGGTCGCACGCCGCCTCCAGTCCCTCGTGCGGACCGAGATCACCCGCAGCCTGGACGCCCGCGACCGCGATTGATCCCTGCCGCGCCGCCGATCACAGCTCCGGCACGGGCCGGGCCTGGGCCAGCACCGCGTCGAGATCCATATGGCTCTCCAGATGGGCGGCGAGTGCATCCAGCGTCTCCTCCACCTCCGTCTCGAAGCTGCGCGCGCTGACCGGCGCGCCCAGCCGCGTCAGCACCGCCGCCCGGAATGCATCCGACGCGAACAGCCCGTGCAGGTAGCAGCCGCGCACCCGGCCCGACGCGCTCACCGCCCCCTCGGCCCGGTCCCCGACCCGCAGCCAGGGTCGGGCGCAATCGGGCCCCGTGGTCTCACCCAGATGGATCTCGTAGCCCTCCAGCGCCGCGCCGCTCTCGACCTCCGTGGCCTGGGTCAGGCGCAGGTGCTTCTGCGGGCGCATCACGGTGGACACATCCAGCAGGCCGAGGCCCGGCACCTGCGTTGCGGCGCCCTCGATCCCCTCGGGGTCCGCGATGGTCCGGCCCAGCATCTGGTAGCCGCCGCAGACCCCGACCACATGCCCGCCACGCCGCACGATGGCCGCAAGGTCGATATCCCAGCCCTGGGCGCGGAAATGCGCCAGATCCGCGATGGTGGACTTGCTGCCGGGGATCAGCACCAGATCCGCGTCGAGCGGCAGGGGGCGCCCGGCCTCGATGATCTCGACGCTGAGGCCCGGCTCCGTGGCCAGCGGATCGAGATCGTCGAAATTGGCCAGCCGGTTGAGCCGTGGCACCACAACCTTGAACGCGCCGCCTCTTCGCGAGGCCACGTCCATCACGTCCTCGGCGGGCAGGCGCCAGGCGTCCGCGAACCACGGGATCACGCCCAGCGGGGTCCATCCCGTCCGCTCGGCAATCGCCGTGACGCCGTCGTCGAACAGTCGAACATCGCCGCGGAACTTGTTGACCGCAAATGCGGAAATGCGGTCGCGGTCGGGTGGCGGCAGGATCGCGTGGGTGCCCACCAGCTGCGCGATCACGCCGCCCCGGTCGATATCGCCCACCAGGATCACGGGGGCCTCCACCGCCTCGGCAAAGCCCATATTGGCGATGTCGCCCGCGCGCAGGTTGATCTCCGCCGGGCTGCCCGCGCCTTCGATCAGCACCAGTTCGGCCTCGGCTGCGAGCCGCCGGTAGCTGTCGACCGCCGGGGCCAGCAGCTGCGGCTTGGCCTTGGCGTAGTCCCGCGCGCGCAAGGTGGCGAAGCGCTGGCCCTGGACGATCACCTGCGCGCCGGTGTCGGTCTCGGGTTTCAGCAGGACGGGGTTCATGTGCACGCTGGGGGCCACGCCCGCCGCGCGGGCCTGCAGCGCCTGGGCGCGCCCGATCTCGCCCCCGTCGGCGGTGACCGCGGCGTTGTTGGACATGTTCTGCGGCTTGAAGGGGCGCACCACCAACCCGCGCCGGGTGAACGCCCGTGCGAGCCCCGCCACGATCATCGACTTGCCCACGTTGGAGCCCGCCCCCTGCACCATGATGGCTCGTGTCATGTCCCCTCCGCGTTTCGGCCCCGGCAGGAGTAGACCCGGCCCGGCCCCCGGGACAAGCCCGGATCGGCCCGCCGCCCGGTCAGCGCCCGGGAGGGGTGATGTCCCGCACGAAAAAACGCGTGCCCGACGGACACGCGTTAAATCGCGAAAACGGAAGGGGCGGGATCAGGCGGCTTTTGCCTGCTGCGCCGCGTTGCGACGCTCGCTCTCTTCGCGGGACAGGGCGACGGAGGTCCGCACGCCTTGCGCCACGAAATCCATGAGCCCGTTCACCACGCGCTCGTTCGGGTCGATGCCCGCGCAGGACAGGACTTCACGTCCATCGCGCGAACGCGCCCAGCGCGCAATCTGCTCCGGGCCGTTTCCGTATTTCTTGTCATCCGCAATTGCATCGTCCAGGGCGGCAAGCACAACGGCAGCGAAGAGTTTGCGCGCGCGCTGACCCTGTTCGTAGTTGAAAGCGGACGAGTCGACGAAGTCGGCCATGGGGTATCCTTGATTATTGCTCTTGTCTTTTAGGCGTAGCGCCGAATATGACGATTTCGCACCGATTCTGGGTTGCGTTTTTTCTATACCAGTTATGTTCCCTGTGCATAGCGTCGCCGTGGTTAACGCAACCTGATGCGGCTTGCTTCGGACACGTCCGCCAGATATAGGAGCGGCCACTCCTCGTTCAACCTTTTGCCATGGTTTCACCGCATGCCCAAGATCAACGGAAACGAAATACGCCCCGGCAATGTGCTGGAGCATAATGGCGGTTTGTGGGCCGCCGTGAAGGTCGATCACGTCAAGCCCGGCAAGGGCGGTGCGTTTGCCCAAGTTGAACTCCGCAACCTGCGTAACGGTTCCAAGCTCAACGAGCGGTTCCGCAGCGCCGACAAGGTGGAGCGGGTGCGGCTGGAGCAGAAGGACCAGCAATTCCTCTACGAGAGCGATGGAATGCTCGTGTTCATGGACAACGAGACCTACGAACAGATTGAACTGCCTGCAGAAATCCTGGGCGACCGGCGTCCGTTCCTGCAAGATGGCATGACGATCCAGATCGAGTATTACGAGTCCGAGGCGCTGAACGCGTCCCTGCCGCAGAAGGTCACCTGCAAGGTAATCGAGACCGAGCCGGTGGTGAAGGGGCAGACCGCGGCCAATTCGTTCAAGCCCGCGATCCTCGACAACGGGGTGAAGGTCATGGTGCCGCCTTTCGTGGGCCAGGACGAGGCGATCGTGGTGAACACCGAGACCATGGAATATTCCGAGCGCGCCTGAGCGAAATTTATTTCGCGCAACGCCCCGGCGGCGGCGCATTCCGAAAAACCCCGAAAAAGACCCAGGCGCGGTTTCGGCCAGCCGGGCCCCAAGGGCCGGATCGGGGCCTGAAACCTTCCCCGTGGGGAAGGTTTGCGCGGTGTCCTGTGCAATTCGATCAAGGTTCCCTCGGGTAAACCCGCCCGATTTCGCCCGATCAGCGAATCACCGTTGCGCAAATCGCCGAGGAGCGCGCGCCGGAAATTGCGTCTGGAAGCGGCGCGATCCGGTCTATCTTCTTGAGGGCAGGCGCGGGACAACCGTGGTCTGCCACCACAGGGAGGACTACATATGACATTCAGGAATACCTTCATCGCGGCGGGTCTGGCCGCGGCACTGGCCGGGGCCGCCTGGGCCGGGGACACGCCCGCCCCCGAAGGCGCGGCGGTCTATTTCGTCAACCTCGAAGACGGGGCCACGGTGTCCAGCCCGGTGACGGTGGTCTTCGGGCTCGAAGGGATGGGGGTGGCCCCCGCCGGGGTCGAGAACGAGGCCACGGGGCATCATCACCTGCTGCTCAACCGCCCGGCCCTGGGCGAGGGCCCGGACGGGGCGGAGGAGCTGCTCTACGGCATTCCGGCCGATGAGAACCACATCCATTTCGGCGGGGGGCAGACGCAAGTGACGCTCGACCTGCCGCCGGGGGAGCACACCATGCAGCTGGTGGTGGGGGACATGAACCACGTGCCCCATGATCCGCCGATCATGACCGAGGTGATCACGGTCACCGTCGAGTAAGCGACGGGCCGGGGCTCAGGGCGTCCAGGTGACGCGGGCGGCCCCGGCCTCCATCGGTCCGGTGGCGCGGTCGAAGCGCAGGTAGGCCAGCGCCCGGTCGCCGCTGCGGGTCCCGAGCACGCCGACGGGTTTGCCGCCTGCGGTAATTTCGTCGCCCGGAGCGGCCTCGCCCGCGACCGCGACCCGGGCGAGGCCCTTGCGCAGCTCGGTCTTGTGCTTCATCCGGGCGACGACCTCCTGGCCGACATAGCAGCCCTTCTTGAAATCGACGCCGTGCAGACGCTCGAACCCCATCTCGAGGATGTAGCTGTCATTTGGGATCAGTTCGGTCCCGGCCTCCGGCACAAGATGGGCGACGCGGAGCGCGTCCCAATCCGTCACCTCGGGCCCGCCCGCCACACCGTAGAGGCGCCAGCCGAGGGCCGGGTCGCGCGGGTCCGCCAAGGCGCCTTCGGGCGCGGGGCCGAGGCCGCGGGCGACGGGCATCTCGGTTTTCTCAAGCGTGACGTCGGCGCGCAGCTTGAACATGGTCAGCCGTTTGAGCAGGTCGGGCGCCAGCGCTTCGGGGGCGTCGAGCAGCAGGGCGTCATCCTGCGCGAGCACGAAAAAATCCGCCAGGTACTTGCCCTGGGGGCTGAGCAGAGCGGCGTAGACGAGGCCGTGCTCCAGCCCCTTGGCCAGATCGTTGGTGACCATGCCCTGCAGGAAATCGCGGGCGTCGCGGCCGGTCACGCGGATCACGGCGCGGGCCGGGGCGGCCTCGATCACGGGGTCGGTTGCGGGGCTGCTGTGGTCGGGCATTTCCCTCTCCCATTCAATCTGATCCTCACATATAGGTTTGGCGCCGGACCACAAGGGACCGGTTTTCGTCTGTTCCGCCCGGAGGGGCCATGCCCGCGCCCGTGTCGATCATCATGCCGGTTCTGAACGCCGAGCACGGGTTGCGCCGGTCGCTGCCGGCCCTGACCGAGGGGCTGGAGGCGGGGCTGATCGCGGAGCTGATCCTGTCCGATGGCGGCTCGAGCGATGCCACGGCGCGGGTGGCCGAGGCCGCGGGCGCGGTCTGGATCACCGGCGCGCCGGGGCGGGGCGGGCAGATCGCCCGCGGGGTGGCCGCGGCCAGGGCGCCGTGGCTGTTGATCCTGCATGCGGATACGGCCCTTGGGCCGGGTTGGAGCGGCGCGGTGATCGACGCGCTGCCGGAGGCCGGGCGCGCGCGCTACGGCGATTTGCGGTTCGACAGCGGGCATCCCATGGCGCGGGTCGTGGCGGGGTGGGCCAACCTGCGCACGCGGGCATTCGGGTTGCCCTATGGCGATCAGGGCTTGTTGATCCACCGGGATCTGCTGCGCGAGGTGGGGGGCATTCCGGATCTGCCGTTGATGGAGGATGTGGCCCTGGCGCGGGCCTTGCGCGGGCGGCTGGCGCCGCTGGGGGTGACGGTGTCGACCAGTGCGGCGCGGTACGAGCGGGAGGGCTGGCTGCGCCGGGGGGCGCGGAACCTGTCGCTGCTGGTGCGGTATCTGGGCGGGGCCGATCCCGCGCGGCTGGCGCGCGCCTATCGCGGGGCGTCGGGGCGGGATTGACCCTGCCGCGAGGCCGCCCTAGTCCTGTGCGGGTTGTTCAACGGAGCCTCCCATGAGCCCCCCGAAAAATCCCGTTAAAACTCCTGCGAAAAGCCCCTCGGTCAGCCTTGCCAACGGGCGCCCCTATCTTGCCATTCCCGGGCCCTCGGTCATTCCGGACCGGGTGTTGAAGGCGATGCACCGGCCCGCGCCCAACATCTATACCGGGGAGCTGGTCGAGATGGTTCACGGGATGGTGCCGGACCTGAAGGCGGTGGCGCGGTGTTCGGGGGACGTGGCGCTGTATGTCGCCAACGGGCACGGGGTCTGGGAGGCCGCGCTGGCCAATACCTGCGCGCGGGGCGACCGGGTTCTGGTGGTGGCCACGGGGATGTTCGCGCGCAACTGGGCAAACATGGCGACGGGGCTGGGCCTGGCGGTCGAGATCCTGGATTTCGGGGATCGGGGGACGTTCGATCCAGGCCTCGTGGAGGCGACCCTGCGCAGCGACACCCAAGGCACGATCAAGGCGGTGATGGCGGTGCAGGTGGATACCGCGACCTCGGTGCGCAACGACATCGCGGCCCTGCGCGCGGCGATGGATGCCTCGGGGCACGGGGCGTTGTTGATGGTGGATTGCATCGCGTGCCTGGCCTGCGACGACTTCCGCATGGACGAGTGGGGCGTCGACGTGATGATGACCGGCTGCCAGAAGGGGCTGATGACGCCGCCGGGCATGGGGTTCGTTTATTTCAACGAGAAGGCGTCGGAGGCGCGGGCGCGGCTGGAGCTGGTCAGCCCCTATTGGGACTGGACCACGCGGGTCTCGCCCGAGGCGTTCTACCAGTATTTCTACGGCACCGCACCGACGCATCACTTGTACGGCTTGCGCGAGGCGCTGACGATGATCCTGCACGAGGAGGGGTTGGAGCCGGTTCTGGCGCGTCATGCCGCCCTGGCGCGCGCTGTCTGGGCGGCGCTGGAGGCCTGGGGGCAGGGGCCGGGGGCGGGGCATGTCGAGATGAACGTCGCCGATCCGGCCTTGCGGAGCCATGCGGTCACCTGTGTGCGGATGCAGGCGCCCCATGCGACGGCCCTGCGCGACTGGGTGACCGCGCATGCGGGCCTGACCCTGGGCATCGGGTTGGGGATGGCGCCGCCGGGCGATCCGGCCTGGCACGGGTTTTTCCGTATCGGGCACATGGGCCATGTGAACGCGCATATGGTGCTGGGCGCACTTGGGGCGGTCGATGCGGGCCTGAAGGCGCTGGGCATCCCCCACGGCCCGGGCGCGCTGGAGGCGGCGGCAGGGGTGGTGGCCGAGGCTTAGTCGCGCGGCTTGATGCCGTTGCGGTGCAGCGGCTTGAGCTTGATCCACTGGTCGATCAGGTAGGCCGCCGCCAGCGCCGGGACGAAGCCGTAGAGCGCCCAGACGAAGCCCAGAACGCAGAAGAGCACGACCCCGAAGGCGACGAGGAAGGGCAGGGTGTAGTCCTGCACCCGGCCCGGGGGGCGGTTCTGCTGGGGCATCTGGTTCTGCATCGGGGCCTCCGTGCATGGCGTCTGCGGGAGAAGATAACTCAAAACCCCCGTGATCCCAGTTAGGATTTCGTGGGCCTTCGGCAGCGATCAGGGCTTTGTGGCGGCCGCGAGCGCATCCGGCAGGCGCTCTGCCAGTAGATCGAGCATCTCCGGCGTGCCGCAGGAGATGCGGATGCAGCGGTCCTGGGGGGCGACGAAGGGCATGCGGACGAAGATGTCCCGGGCGATCAGGGCCTCCAGGATGGCCTTGGCCCGCGCGCCGTCACCGCCGCAATCCAGCGTGACGAAATTGGTGGCCGAGGGTAGGGCGCGCAGGCCATGGGCCGCGCCGATCTCGGCGATCCGGGTGCGGGCGGCGGCGGTCTTGGCCACCACCTTCGCGAGGTGGTCGCTGTCCTGTAGCGCGGCGAGGGCCGCGGCTTGCGAGACGCGGCTCATGCCGAAATGGTTGCGCACCTTGCCGAAGGCGGAAATCAGCCCGGGCGCGGCGATGCCGTAGCCGACCCGCGCGCCGGCCAGTCCCCGGGCCTTGGAGAAGGTGCGCAGGCGGATGACGCGGGGGTCGTCCGGAGCGATCTCGGGGGCGGTGCCGTCGGGGGCAAGCTCGATATAGGCTTCGTCCAGCAGCAGAAGACAGCCGGGCGGCAGTGCGTCAATCATGTCGGTGATCACACCGGCGGCGTGCCAGCTGCCCATGGGGTTGTCGGGGTTGGCGAGATAGATCGCCTTGGCGTCCACCGCCCGGGCCATGTCCAGGAGCGCCTGCGGGTCCTCGTGGTCGTCGCGGTAAGGCACCGCATGGAGCGTGCCGCCGAAGCCCGCCACATGGTAGTTGAAGGTCGGATAAGCCCCGGCGGAGGTCACGACCGTATCGCCCGGCGCCACCAGCAGCCGCACGAGATAGCCCAGCAGCCCGTCGATGCCTTCGCCGACGATCACGTTCTCCATCCCGACCCGGTGATGGGCGGCCAGCGCCGCGCGCAGATCGTGACTTTCCGGGTCGCCATACATCCACGCGCCGGTCGCGGCCTCGGCCATGGCGGCCACGGCCCGGGGCGAGGGGCCAAAGGCGCTCTCGTTTGCGCCGAGCCGGGCGGCGAAGGGGCGGCCGCGGGCGCGTTCCTGGGTTTCGGGGCCGACGAAGGGGACCGTGGCGGGCAGGGACTGGGCGAGAGGGGTGAAGCGGGGGCCGGGCGTATGGGTCATGGTGCCGGATTAGCCTGCCGCGCGCCGTGCCGCAACGGGCCGCGGGTTGCGCGCGGGGCGTGAGTATTTGCGCGCAGAGGAAAGGGGCGCGTTAACCTTAAGGTTCCCGGGCCTGCGCGGGTGGGAGATCCGGTCTCGCGGCGGCTGCTGCGCGCGGTGTCTCGCGACGGTGCGAGGCCAGGTGCTCGGTTTGGCGCGCGTCCGGAACCGGGTGGGTTCTGCACCACCTTCAGGGGGAGGGGGTGCTGGTCACGTTCAAGTCTGCAAATATCCCTGCCGGAGGTGCCCAGGATTGCCACCGGGTGCGGCCGCGGGATTTCTTCGAAACCCGCTTTTCCGCACGCGGCGTCGTGCCTTCGGCAGACGCCGGGGTTTATCCGACTTCTTCGAGACGCTCCAGCGCGGCGCTGAGGGTGGCAAGCTCGGCTTCGCCAGCCGCGAGGCGTTCGCGGTTTTCCTCGACCACTTCGGCCGGGGCGGAGGCCACGAACTTCGCGTTCGACAGCCGCCCCCTGAGACCGCCCAGGTCTTTCTGGAGCTTGGCGAGGGTCTTGCCCAGCCGGTCCTTTTCGGCGCTGACGTCGATGATGTCCGCCAAAGGCAGGGCGAAGGTGCCGCCTTCGACCGGGATGGTCAGCGCGCCCTTGGGAGCCGTGTCTGCCTTGGTGATGCCTTCGATCCGGGCGAGCCGCTTGATCAGGGTTTCGTTATTGGCATAGGCGCGCTGTCCGGCCTCATCGAGCGCGACCTGCACCACGGGCACGTAGAGCCCCGCGGGCACCCGCATCTGGGCGCGCACGGAGCGCACGCTTTCGATCAGCGAGATCACCCAGTTCATTTCGCGGTCGGCGTCGGCGTCGACCAGGTCGGCCCCGTAACTCGGCCAGTCCGCATGCACGAGCATCTTGTCGCGCTGTCCGGTTGTGCCCCAGAGTTCTTCGGTGATGAAGGGCATGATCGGGTGCAGCAGGATGAAGCATTGGTCCAGCACCCAGGCCATGACGGCGCGGGTTTCCGCCTTCGTGGCGTCATCGCCATCGAGCAGGAGCGGTTTGGCGAATTCCACGTACCAGTCGCAGACCTTGCCCCAGACGAAGGCATAAAGCGCATTGGCGGCGTCGTTGAACTTGTACTCGGCCAGGGCGGTATCGACCGCCTCGCGCACTTTCGCGGTCTCGCCGATGATCCAGCGGTTCACGGTTTCGGTGCAGCCGGGGGGCATGGCGGATTGGGTGTGGGCGGTGAAGACCTCGTTCATCTCGGCAAAGCGAGTGGCGTTCCACAGCTTGGTGCCGAAATTGCGGTAGCCCTGCACCCGTTGGAGGTCGAGTTTCAACACGCCGCCCAGGCTGGCCATGGCCGCCGAGGAGAAGCGCAGCGCATCCGCACCGTACTCGTCGATGATCTCCAGCGGGTCGACCACGTTGCCCACGGATTTGGACATCTTCTTGCCCTTGGCGTCGCGCACGAGGCCGTGCAGGTAGACCTCGCGGAAGGGCACCTCGCCGGTGACGGCCAGTTGCATCATCATCATCCGCGCGACCCAGAAGAACAGGATGTCCTGGCCGGTCACGAGAGTGGAGGTGGGGAAATACTTGCGCAGCTCCTCGGTGTCCTCGGGCCAGCCCAGCGTGCCGATGGGCCAGAGCCCCGAGGAGAACCAGGTGTCGAGCACATCCGGGTCCTGCACCAACGGGATCGCGTCGGGCACCGCTTCGGCCCGTTGGGCCGCCGCCACCGCGTCGGTCATCGGATCGACCCGGCCATCGGTGGGGCCGCTGCCCGGGGTGCCGCGCGGGAAGGAGCGCACGATGATCACCTTGTCGGCGTCGGGCAGGGCGTAGTAGCCCGCGGCCTTGGCCCGGGCTTCGTCCACCGAGTGGGCGACGAAATGCACGGCATTGGCGGGATCGAAATCGAGGGTTTCGACCCCGTTCACCTCGACCCGGCGGGGACCGTACCAGACCGGGATCTGGTGGCCCCACCACAGCTGGCGGGAGATGCACCAGGGCTCGATGTTGTCGAGCCAGTGGTAATAGGTTTTTTCCCCGCTTTCGGGCAGGATCTTGACGGTGCCATTGCGCACGGCGTCGAGCGCGGGGCCGACGATCTGCTCGGCATCCACGAACCACTGGTCGGTGAGCATCGGTTCGATCACAACTTTCGAACGGTCGCCGAAGGGCTGCATGATCGGTTTGGACTCGACCAGGGGGAGGAAGGCCGGGACCTCCTCGGTCGCGGCCGCGCCCTCCTCGGTGGATGCGGCTGCGGCGGGGTTGGGGACCATGACGGCGAGGCCTTCGGCGGTGATCTGGTCAACCACCGCCTTGCGGGCTTCGAACCGGTCGAGTCCGCGCAGATCGTCGGGCACCAGGTTGAGGCTGTCGGCCTCGGCCTCGTCGAGCGTGCGGGTGCCTTCGGCGACTTCCATGGCGATGGCGGCGGCCTTGGCATAGGGGGCGCCGTCATCGCGCATCCGGGCCTTGGTGTCCATCAGCCGGTACATCGGGATGCCGCCGCGCTTGGCGACCTGGTAGTCGTTGAAGTCATGCGCGCCGGTGATCTTCACCGCGCCCGAGCCGAAGGTCGGGTCCGGGTATTCATCGGTGATGATCGGGATCAGGCGGCGGTGTTCCTTGGGTCCGACAGGGATTTCACAGAGCTTTCCGACGATTGGCGCGTAACGTTCATCCGATGGGTGCACCGCGACCGCGCCGTCGCCCAGCATGGTTTCGGGCCGGGTCGTGGCGATGGAGATGTAGTCGCGGGTCTCGCGCAGGGTGACGGTGCCGTCCGCGTCCTTCTCGACATATTCGTAGGTCTCGCCGCCTGCGAGCGGGTATTTGAAGTGCCACATATGACCCGGGGTCTCGATATTCTCGACCTCGAGATCGGAGATCGCGGTCTCGAAATGCGGGTCCCAGTTCACCAGCCGCTTGCCGCGGTAGATCAGGCCCTTGTCGTACATGTCGACGAAGACCTTGATGACCGCGTCGTGGAAATTCGGGCCGTTGCCCTTCTCGGGGTCGCCGTCGGCACCGCCCATGGTGAAGGCTTCGCGCGACCAGTCGCAGGAGGCGCCGATGCGCTTGAGCTGGCCGATGATGGTGCCGCGGGATTTGACCTTCTGTTCCCAGACGCGGGCGAGGAATTTCGCGCGGCCCATCTCGGCGCGGGTCGGCTCGCCGTTCGCGGCCATTTCGCGCTCGGTCACCATCTGCGTGGCGATCCCCGCGTGGTCCGTGCCCGGCTGCCAGAGCGTGTCGTAGCCCTGCATCCGTTTCCAGCGGATCAGGATGTCCTGGAGCGTGTTGTTGAACGCGTGCCCCATATGCAGAGAGCCCGTGACGTTGGGCGGCGGGATCATCACGCAGAAGGTCTCGTCCCGCGATGCGTTCGCGCCGGCCGCAAAGCATCCCTCCGCCTCCCACCGGGCATAGAGACGGGGTTCGGCCTCGGCGGCGTTGAAGGTTTTTTCCATGGGCATCGCGGTCATCCTTTGCACTTGGCCGAGGAGATAACGAAAGCCCGTGGAAAGGGAAAGGGGGCGGGCTGGACAGGGGCGCGCATGGGGCTAGAGTTCAGCGCGACAGAGCATGGGGAACATGATGGACAAGTTCGGGATCAGCCAATCGGCGGCGCGTATCGAAGATGTGCGGTTTCTGACCGGCGGTGGGCGGTATGTGGACGATATCGCTCCGGAGGGCGCGCTGTACGGGGCGGTGTTGCGCTCGGACGTGGCCCATGGGGAGATCACCGGGCTGGACACTTCGGCGGCGGCGGCGATGCCCGGTGTGGCGCTGGTGCTGACCGGGGAGGACTTGGCGGCGGCGGGCGTGCGGATGGACATGCAGGCCACGGTCCTGGCCAATCGTGACGGGTCCCGCGCGGCGGGGCCGAAGCGGCCCCTGCTGGCCCAGGGGCGCGTGCGTTTCGTGGGCGAGCCCGTCGCAATGGTATTCGCCGAGACATTGGCCCAGGCCCGGGACGCGGTGGAGGCGATCGCCCTGGAGATCGACGACCTGCCGGCCAAGATCGACCCGGTGCCGGGGGGCGCGACCCTCCACCCGGAGGCAGAGGACAACGTGGCCTTCGACTGGGCCTGCGGCGACGAGGCGGCGGTCGAGGCGGCCTTCGCCGCTGCCGCGCACCGGGTCGGGCTGGTGGTCGAGGACAACCGGATCATCGTGAATTCCATGGAGCCGCGCGGCTGTTATGCCGAGGTGACCGAGGGGCGTCTGCATCTGGCCCATAACGGCCAGGGCGTCTGGGCGATGAAGGGGCAGCTGTGCCGCAATCTCGGGCTGTCCCCCGAGGAGGTGCGCGTCACCAACCCGGATGTGGGCGGCGGGTTCGGGATGAAGGCGATGGCCTATCCGGAGTATTTCGTGGTGGCTCATGCAGCCCGGGTGCTGGGGCGTCCGTGCCGGTGGATGTCGGACCGGGGCGAGGCGATGCTGAGCGACAATGCGGGCCGCGACCTGGTCTCGGATGTGGAGCTGGCCTTTGACGAAGACCTGCGGCTGGTGGGGTTTCGGGCGGATGTGCTGAGCAATCTCGGCGCCTATAACTCCCAATTCGCGCAAGCGATCCAGACCAACCTGGCGATGAAGGTGATGACCGGCGTCTATGACGTGCAGCACGCCTATATGCGGGTGCGCGGCATCTATACCAACACCACGCAGGTGGATGCCTATCGCGGGGCCGGGCGGCCCGAGGCGATCTATACCCTGGAGCGGGCGATGGATCACGCGGCGCGGACCCTCGGCGTCGATCCGTGGGAGTTGCGCAAGCGATGCTTCATCGCGCCCGAGCAGATGCCCTATGCCGCGCCGTCGGGGGAGACCTATGACGTGGGCGAGTTCGCCCGGGTGCTGGACCGGGCCGCGGCGGAATCCGACCGCGCCGGGTTCGCCGCGCGCAAGGCGGCCAGTGCCGCGCAGGGGCGCTTGCGTGGGCAGGGGCTGTGTTACTACATCGAGGCCATTCTGGGCGATCCCAGCGAAGGCGCGAAGATGGTGTTCGAGGCGGACGGGACCGTCACGCTCTACGTGGGTACGCAGTCGAACGGGCAGGGGCACGAGACGGTGTTCGTGCAGGTTCTGCACGAGATGACCGGCATCCCGCCGGAGCGGATCCGCATCGTCCAGGGCGACAGCGATCTGATTGCCAAGGGGGGCGGCACCGGCGGGTCGCGGTCGGTCACGGTGCAGAGCCAGGCGACGCGCGCCATGGTGGACGTGGCCATTGCGGCCTTCGCGCCGTTCCTCGCCGACCGGATGGGCGTCGATCCTGCGCAGGTCACGTTCGAGGACGGATCGTTCCGGGCCGAGGGGTCCAACGTGGTGATGACCATGATCGAGGCGGCCGACGCCGCCCGGGCGGCGGGGGAAACCGCGCTCTTGACCCATGAGGCGGAGGCGACCCTGCCGGGCCGGTCCTTTCCCAATGGCGCCCATGTCTGCGAGGTGGAGATCGATCAGGAGACCGGCGTGGTCGCGGTGGACCGCTACACCGTGGTGGACGATTTCGGCGTGCTCATCAATCCGCGCCTGGCCGAGGGGCAGGTCCATGGCGGCGTGGTGCAGGGTATCGGGCAGGCGATCACCGAGCATGTGGTCTATGACGCGGATGGGCAGCTTCTGACCGCGAGCTTCATGGATTACGGCATGCCGCGGGCGGATGATGTGCCGATGATCGCCTTCTATACCGAGCCGGTGCCGTCGAAGAACAATGTGCTGGGTATGAAAGGCTGCGGCGAGGCCGGAACCGTGGGCGCGCTGGCGGCGGTGGCCAACGCGGTGCAGGATGCGGTCTGGGACCTGGGCCTGCGCAAGGTGGACATGCCCTTCACCCCGGCGCGGGTCTGGGAGATGCTGTCGGACCGCGTTCACGCGGCTGAGTAGGGGCGCGCCTGTGTTGTGGGCGAACGAATATGATCATGCTCCAGTTCATTGAAGGTGTCTTAAGTGGAGTTGGCCGTTTTCTAGCAGAGCGCGTTTGGAAACGCTTTTTCCCTAGTGATCGCAAAGACTGCAAGAGACCTGCAAAGATTGCAAAGTGGCGAGCAAAGCCTGATTACAATATAAACCAGGCGGCGTTTCTTTGGTGTGGTTGGGAGCCTTCCGTTCGTGAAGACTGCGTCACATATGCCGAAAATGACAGCGCGGTTTTCAAATTTATCCGCCGGAAGTGTATCACTCTGATTGGTGAGGGCCCGACGGAGGAGTTCCAACCTCTTGACGCGGTAGAGCGAACGGTGTGCCAAGATTGGCCGGGGTATGGCCTTTCGATGACACGCCGAGATTGGCAGCGGTTTGCGCTTTACATGGAAGAATTGGAAAAACTTAAATACCCGGACTTTCTTAAACCACGTCCGAAATCGTTTGTCGGCGACTAGAATTTTCATTGCGTCATACACTGGACGTAAAAACGGCGCTCCGAAGAGCGCCGTTCGCCTTGGTCGAAGACCCGTCGTTTAAGCGGCGCGGCGCTTGCGCCGGGCCAGGCCGAGACCCGCGATCCCGGCGCCCAGCAGCAGAACGCTCGCCGGCAGCGGCACGGGCGCGGTGGCCTCGTAGCCCTTCACCAGGAAGGCCAGACGGCCATTCGGCGACTTGTCCCAGGCGCCTGCATCCCAGTCGAACACGAAGGTCCCCGACAGCGAGGTGATCGGTTCGCCGCTGTCGAGCGCGAAAATGACGCCGGTTTCGCCGGAATTGCTCAGGTCGTCGAAGATCGAGACGGACTGGGCCATGCCATTGGCCTCGGTCACCGAGATATCTACCGACGTGCCGGTGGGGTTGGTTTCGTCGAAGATGAACCCGCGACCCCGCTTGGTGTCTTCCCGGTTCAGCGCCTTGGCCACAAGCTTCACCGCGCCCAGATCCCCGATCAGCACGTCATTGGACGAGGTGATGAGCCCGGTCCCGTCGCTCACCGTATAATCCAGGATGCCGGTGGTGGAGTTGTAACCCAGCGTCCAGTTGTATGTCTGGCCGTTCACCCAGGTGACGTCCTGCGAGTCGTTGTCGTCCCCCGTGTGCTCGTCCGAGCGCACGAAGACGTCCTTGCCGCCGGTTTTGCCGGAACTGGGTGTCTGATCGACCTTGGTTTCGACATTGAAGAGCTTGTCGCCGACGGGATCGGTCAGCGTCACAAGGGTGGCCGCCGATACCATGGCGGGAGCAAGCGCCAGCGCGGCGCAAGTGCAGAACAGGATTTTCATTGGAGCCTCAACTCGGGTTCACCATTACTGGATCGTTGGCTACTGCGCGTGGTCCGAGTCGTCAATCGGCGGGCGGAGGAGGGCTATGGGAGCGTCTTGCAGAGCACGGGTCGCTTGGGCCGGGGGCGAGGTTTGCCTTTTCGGTGGAATAGATATAAAAATCAAGGGCTTGATTGGGATCATGCTTGAAACCTTGGCAGGGGTCGGGATCGGGTGGCCGGGCAGGTCGCGTCCATAACGTTGCGTCATCGATTTGTAGGCCTGTGGGGGGAGTGTTTTGGGTTCGAATGAATTGTGCCCAGTGTCAGAACAATTCCCGGGCGCCACGGGGACGTGAAACAGGTTTGATTTACACATTTGCGATAAGTTCGGGATACTATGAGCATGAGTACCCGGACCTGACCCATGGCGGCCCCTTCCGTCCATACCCCCACCGACCACATCGTCATTCTCGATGGGACGATGTCGTCGCTCATGCCCGGGCGGGAGACGAATGCGGGGCTGGCCTACAAGCTGATCCGGGACCGGCGGGACCCCCATGTCACCCTGTTCTACGAGCCCGGCATCCAGTGGCAGGGCTGGCGCCGCAGCATCGAGGTGATCGCGGGGATCGGCATCAACCGGCAGATCCGCCGGGCCTACCGGTTTCTCGCCCATCGCTACCGGCCCGGGGATCGGATCTTCCTGCTGGGCTATTCGCGGGGGGCCTATGCGGTGCGGTCGCTGGCCGGGGTGATCGACCAAATGGGCCTGCTGCGCCCGGAGG